>JANMDM010000314.1:0-11017 GCA_031376305.1 Pseudomonadota bacterium
CCGGCGAAACCCGCGAGATACGCTTGGAACACAGCCTCGGCTGGCCCACCGGGATGGTACTGCAATAACAGGCTTCGGAACTGGCCCCATCCTTCGGCGGGGCCAGTTCCTGCGGTTCAGCTTTGCCCTGCTGCCGTCAGCGCGGCTTTCAAGTCGACATATTCTTCGCATGATCCACAGAGCGATTTCAGCGCTGTGAGATTGGCCTGCGCTTTGTCCATGGCCCCCGTGACAATGAACAGCTCACCCTGATACTCCAAGGCACCGCGGTGCTTGGGATCAAGTTTCAGCGCGACGGTATAGTATTTTGCCGAGTCATCGTATTTTTTCAATTTGCGGCTGCTGAAGCCCAAAAGGTTCCAGGCGTCGGCGTTTTTCGAGTCAGTCTTGACCAGGACCTTCAACGCTTGAATCGCAGATTTATAGTGGCCCGCGTCAACTTCCGCCTTGGCACCGACGTAGCTGGGTACGGCTGTATCGGTTGTAGTTTTTGTTCCACCACCGCCTGCGGCCTGGGTTGGCAATGGCTGCCCGAATACCGCAATGCCAAGCAGGCCGGCAGCCAGTGTTTTGAGAATGATAGGGTGTGCCATGTGCGCTCCTGTGTTAAAAACAGGCGGAGCATACCACGCCCGCGCTCCGGCCAAAGTCACGATGTGGCGATTGCCCGAAGGGCAATGGTCACGCCACCTGTCGTTTGCGCAAAGCCGTCCGGCGCGCAGGCGGGATGTCCCCAGGGAAGGGAGCTGAAAATCGCAACATCAGACCGGCAAGGCTGTGGCCAATATCCTTGATCGGCAGGATCATCTGGTTGCGTGGCCAGGAATGCAGGTAGAGCCCGGTGTCGTCAGACAGCCGCAAGACATACCCTGCCGCCCGTAAGCGGCCTTGAAGATCAAGCCAGTCGCTGGCCAAAGTTATGGCCAGCCGAATGTCCGACTCTGCGCCCCGCAACCGTACGGGCGAGCTTTGCAAGGCGGTTCGCAGGACGGCCCGCAAGTAGTCAGACGGGTTGGTTTGGGCCGCATCGGCCGCTTGGCCGAGCGCCAGCAACATGTCCTTGGAAAGTTCAAAAGTGACCGGGATTCGCGCTGCCATACGCAGAGCCTGACCGATTCCGGTTAACAGAGCGTTCCCGCCCGATCGCCTAAAGCGGTTGAAACTCTCTGCTGGCCGGGTCGTATTGCTGCAACCCGCCCTCGCCTATATCGGTCCAAAGCCCGTGCAGGGTCATCTCATTGGACTCGATAGCTTGGCGTACGAAAGGGAAAGTCATCAGGTTTTCCATGCTGATCAGCACCGCCTGTTTTTCCAAAGCCTGAATCTGCAGGGCCGGATCGACGATGGCCTTCACCCGTTCATAGCCAGGCCGCAGAATGTCCATCCAGCGGCCAATGAAACTGGATTTTTCCAGAAGTTCCGGCGCCTGACCCGAACACATGGCATGACACCCTTGAATGCCGCCGCAGCTGGAATGGCCCAGAACGATCACATGCGCGACCTTCAATGCGGTCACCGCAAATTCCACCGCCGCCGAGGTGCCGTGATATTCGCCGTCGGGGTTATAGGGGGGCACCAGATTGGCGATATTGCGATGGATGAAGAATTCACCCTGATCGGCCCCGAAGATCGAGGTGACATGCACCCGGCTGTCGCAGCAAGATATCACCATGGCGCGTGGGTGCTGGCCATTTTCGGCAAGACGGCGATACCAGGCCCGGTTCTCGGCGTAGGTTGTTGCCTTCCAGCCGTGATAGCGCTGCACCAGATAAGACGGCAGCGGTTTGGCATGTTCCATCGTCAATGTCCTTGTCGGTCTGCCCGCCCTCAATAGTCGGCAGTTCGGCGCAATTCGAGCGGTTTTTCTGCTGGGCATCAATCTTTTCTTGAGGGCGGGCCGTCATCTTCCAAACCGCATATGGGGTGCGGGATTGGAGGGTCAAGGTGTCAGTGCTGGCGGTTTTGCGCCATGAGGAGGGGGTCAGACTGGATCCCGATCCGCTTGTGGCTTTGTATTCTGAACTTGGGGAAAACGGTGCGGAACGGGTGATCTGCCGCGCCATGGAGGAGCTGACATCGCGCCTGTCCGAAATGATGCGTCATGCCGATGAAGGTCAGATCGAGCCTTTGATCCGCAGCGCGCGCCTGTTGGGCAAGGTTGCCGATCAGATCGGGATGGCAACATTGGCGCGGGTCGCAACCGATGTGGTGCGAACGACCGAAGCGGGCGATCTGACATCGCAGGCGGCAACTCTGGCGCGGCTGGTACGGATCGGCGACCGGTCGCTGACCGCCGTTTGGGATCTGCGCGACATGACGATTTAGATGCAGGCGTATCGCAGGGTCTTGCAGGTCGCGCGTCAAAGGCTAGGTTGTCGGCAAACTGCCCGGAAGGACGACCATGCCGCCAACCTTTGCCGATCCCGCCGCCATGTCTTTGCCCCTGCATCTTGTCGATGACGGTGCAGCCACGGCCTTTGTTCAGGCTCAGCCGGATTTTGCCAGGGTCTGGCTGCAAGCGGCGGCCTTTACTGGGGCACTGGGGCAGCTTTGTCTGCTGCCGGACGCCGGGGGTGGTCTTGCGGGCGCGGTCTTCGGTATGGGCAACGCCCGCGCACGGGCGCGCGGGCGCTTTCATCTGGCGCAGGCGGCGGCCAGCCTTCCCGAAAGCGACTGGCATCTGGAAGCTTCGCTGACGCCTGCCGATGCGGAAGAGGCGGCGCTGGGCTGGCTTTTGGGCAGTTACCGCTTTGATCGCTATAAATCCGCAAAACCACAAACGGCCCGGCTGAAAGCCCCCGAGGGGATCAACCCCGCGCGCCTTCTGGCCATAGTTGAAGGTGAATGCCTGACGCGTGATTTGATAAATACCCCCGCCTCCGATATGGGGCCCGACCAACTTGAAGCTGCTGCCACTGCTCTGGCAAGCCGGTTTGCGGCGACGCTTAAGGTCACCGCCGGCGAGGCACTTCTGGCCGAGGGTTTCCCAATGATTCACGCGGTTGGCCGCGCGTCCCCCCGCGCGCCAAGGCTTTTGGATCTGCGTTGGGGCAAACAGGGCCCGACCCTGACTCTGGTGGGCAAGGGTGTGTGCTTTGACACCGGCGGATTGAACATCAAGACCGGCGGATCGATGAGCCTGATGAAAAAGGACATGGGCGGGGCGGCAACGGTGCTGGGTCTGGCGCAGATGATTATGCAGCTTGGGTTGAAGTTGCGTCTGCGGGTGCTGATCCCGGCGGTAGAAAACGTAATTTCGGGCAATGCGATGCGTCCGAAAGACATTCTGACCAGCCGCAAAGGCCTGACGGTCGAGGTGAACGACACCGACGCCGAAGGGCGGCTTGTGTTGGCCGATGCACTGGCGTTGGCCGATGCGGAAAAGCCCGATCTGTTGATTTCGATGGCAACGTTGACCGGCGCGGCGCGGGTGGCCGTGGGGCCGGATCTTGCGCCCTATTACACCGATGACGAAAGCTTTGCCGTAGGCTTGACGGCGGCGGCGGCGCGGGTGGCTGATCCGGTCTGGCGGCTGCCGTTCTGGACGCCCTATGAAAGCGTAATCGAACCCGACATTGCTGATCTGGACAACGCGCCGGGGTTTGGGTTTGCCGGTTCGATCACCGCCGCGCTCTTCTTGCGCCGATTCGTGACCGATAGCCCGTCTTACGCGCATTTCGATATTTACGGCTGGCAGCCGACCGCCGCCAATGCGCGGCCCAAGGGGGGCGTTGGTCAGGGTGCGCGGGCGATCCTTGACGCTCTTCCCGGCGTTCTGGGTCTATGACCGACCGCCGCCTGACCCCCGCCAATGGCCGGATAGCGCATCTGTCGCTGAAGGGGCAGGTGCCGGCGGATGCATATGTGCCCGGTGAATGGGCGCGCGTTATCGTGCCACTGGCCAATCTTTTGCGCAGCCCGGACGGCCCGCGTGATCGGCAACTATTGCTGGGTGATCGGGTGCTGGTGCTGGAAACCCGGGGCCGCCATGCCTTTGTACAAGCCCAAAAGGATGGCTACTGCGGGTATCTGGCTTTGGCGGTAGTGGGTGCGGATGTGACCCCAACCCATTGGGTCACCGCTCCGGCGACACATCTTTACGCGACCGCCAGTATAAAGCATCAGGAAATCTGCAGCTTGAGCCTTGGTGCGCGACTGACCATCATCGCCGAATCCGCGAAGTTTTTTGAAACATCGGACGGCGTGTTTGTTCCGCGCCAGCACCTCTTGCCAGTGACCGAAACCCTTGACGATCCCGCCCATGTGGCCGAGATGTTTTTTGGTACACCCTATCTTTGGGGGGGCAACAGCCGCGCCGGGATTGATTGTTCGGGTCTGGTACAGGCCGCACTTCTGGCCTGCGGTATCGCCTGCCCCGGTGACAGTGATCAGCAATTTGGCGCCCTTGGGCGGGGGCTTTCGCCAGACGAAAGCTACCGTCGCGGGGATCTGTTTTTCTGGAAGGGTCATGTGGCGATGGCGGTGGATGAGCGCCGGATCATCCATGCCAATGGGTATTGTATGGCGGTGAGCTATGAAGGTATTGCGGATGCAATCGCGCGGATTGCCGATGAAGATGGGTCGGCGGCGTTTCTTGGGATCAGGCGGCTTTAGACGCGCCCAGTTAGCCCACGGGGCGGATCAGCTTGCGGTCCAGAACCCGCAACACCGCTGCCAGATCGTGCCCCCGCTTCAGCACCTGCCCGTCGATGCCGATCACTGCATACATCCCCTGCTTCATGCGCAGCCGGGGGTGTTTTTCGATGCGGTATAGTGGGTTTTCCGCGGCACGGCGAAAGACGGAAAACACCGCCACTTCGCGCAGGAAAGACAGCCCATAGTCACGCCATTCGCCTGCCGCCACCATGCGACCGTAAAGCCCAAGAATCGCCCCCAGTTCCGCGCGATCAAAGGTGACCTGTTCGGGCGGCAGCGGGAACGAAGAAGGTGTCGGCGTCTGGACCGTCATGCAGAAATCTTACCCTGCTTTGCGGTCAAATCAAGCGTTGCCCGAAATTTGCCATGAAAAGACCTTTTCGCCGCCCTGTTCCCTCCCGCGAAAAGCCTGCTTCTCGGATGAGTTTCTGGTTAGCGATAGACGCTAGGTTCCGGCGGTGCGGCCAATAGCCCCCACCCAGTTCGCGCTGTCGGAATCGTCTTTCGCTCAGGCCCCGCTTCGGCGGGGCCTTTGTTTTTTAGTCGGGCTGGTGGCGTTGTCAGAATTTGACCTGATTGCGCCACCCCGCGCAATAAGATCAGCCGCAGCGGACGCGGGTGATGATCCCTTTGTCGTCGATATCGAAATTCAGCCGCTCGGGCCGCAGGTCCATCGTCACCGCATCTTTGGGGTGAATGATCCGCACCGGCCCGGTAAAGGTGGTGGCGCTCAGAACACTTTCCGATTGGCCCACGAAACTTTGCATCGTTTTGGCACCACAGCTGCCGGAAACAGCCTGGTCTGAAGGGGCATCAGGCATGCATGCCGCCGTTGTCAGAGCCAGGATTGTGCATAAAAAACCTCTCAAAACCGTCTCCTGTTCCTTGCGCCATCGCGGGCTTTCGCGGATTGTGAGTATAAAGATCATAGCAGGGAGGCGTAAAATGAGAACCCGTGCCGCAGTGGCCGTTGCTGCAGGTAAACCGCTTGAAATTATGGAAGTGAACCTTGCCGGGCCAAAGTTCGGCGAGGTTCTGATCGAGATCAAGGCGACAGGTATTTGTCATACCGACGAATTCACCCTGTCGGGGGCTGATCCCGAGGGGCTATTTCCCGCGATCTTGGGCCATGAAGGCGCGGGCGTGGTGATCGAGGTCGGGCCGGGTGTGACCAGTCTGAAGGTTGGCGATCACGTCATCCCGCTTTACACGCCGGAATGCCGACAATGCCCAAGCTGTCTTTCCCAGAAGACCAACCTATGCACCGCGATCCGCGCGACCCAAGGGCAGGGGCTCATGCCTGATGGCACCACGCGGTTTTCGATGTTGGATGGAACGCCGATCTTCCACTACATGGGGTGCTCGACCTTCGCCAATCACACCGTTATGCCCGAGATTGCGCTGGCGAAAGTCCGCGACGACGCGCCATTCGACAAGATCTGCTACATCGGTTGCGGCGTCACCACCGGAATCGGCGCAGTTCTGAACACCGCCAAGGTCGAGGTCGGGGCAAAGGCTGTGGTCTTTGGTCTGGGGGGCATCGGTTTGAACGTGCTGCAAGGGTTGCGGCTGGCAGGGGCCGATATGATCATCGGCGTTGATCTTAACAACGACCGCAAGGCCTGGGGTGAGCGCTTCGGGATGACCCATTTCGTCAACCCCAAAGAGATCGAAGGGTCTGTCGTTCAGCATATCGTCAACATGACGAAAACCCCCTTCGATCAGATCGGCGGGGCGGATTATTCGTTTGATTGCACCGGCAACGTGAAGGTCATGCGCGATGCGCTGGAATGCACGCATCGCGGCTGGGGGCAGTCGATCATCATCGGCGTCGCCCCGGCGGGTGCGGTGATCGAGACGCGGCCGTTCCAGCTGGTCACCGGGCGGATCTGGAAGGGCACGGCATTTGGTGGCGCGCGTGGCCGGACGGATGTGCCGACGATTGTCGACTGGTACATGGATGGCAAGATCCAGATCGACCCGATGATCACCCATATCTTGAAGTTGGAAGACATCAACAAGGGTTTTGATCTGATGCATTCGGGGGAAAGTATCCGGTCGGTGGTGGTGTACTGAGGGGTGATAGCACGCGTAGAAAATCTCTAATATTCTGTAATATATAGTTTTATTTGTGTTATGAAGCTGTTTACCTGGAACTGCGGCGCTGGGTGTTGATGCACTACCTGCTGTCGTTTGGTAAAACCTTGAACGGGCCATGAGGGTTTCCGGGCCTTCCGGCTTTGCGGTCAATTGCACGGCGGTCTGCAAGTGGAACTTTTACTCGATGGGATCCAGATTGGTCCCGGTGCCATGCATATCGACATAAAGCTGGGCGCCGAGGCCCGGTCGTTCTAAGCCTTGCGTTCTTGCAAGATGTTGCCGCCATCGACCACCAGCGTGGCGCCGTTGACATAACTTGCGTCGTCGGAGGCAAGGAAGGCAATGGCGGCGGCCACCTCGTGCGGGGTTCCGGCGCGGCGCTGTGGCGTAGCGCGGGCAGCGCGGATTTCTTTGGGGGTGGAGGCGCCGGTGGCGATCCAGCCGGGTGCCACGGCGTTGACGGTTATGCCCTGCGCGCCAAGCTCCAGCGCCAGCGCATGGGTCAAGCCGATCATTCCCGCTTTGGCCGCCGAATAGGCAGAGTCGCCAGGGTTTGACACAATCGGCCCGGTGACCGAGGCGACCATCACCACGCGACCCCAGCCACGCGCCACCATACCAGGCAGAAAGGCGCGGGTAACATGCACAGCGGTGGTCAGTGTCACTTCCATCTGCCGCTGAAAATCAGCTGCAGATAGCTTAAGGAACCGCTGTTGGAGCGCCGGGGCATTGACCGTGCCCATCCCGGCATTGTTGACGAGGATATCAATGGCGCCGACCGAAGTGGCCAAAGCCGCAACGGCGTCAGGATCGGTCAGATCGGCGATATGCGCGGTAACATTTGCCCCCAAAACCCGCAGATCGGCGGCGCGATCAAGGATACGGTCGGTGGTGGCGGCGATGGCAAGGCTGTAACCGCGTTTGGCTAGCATTTGGGCGGTAGCAAAGCCAATGCCTTCGGCGGACCCGGCCCCGGTGATCAGCGCACGCCGGACAGTCAAGCGAGATAACCGCGAAAGGCAGTGAGAACCTGCGCATAGACCGCGCGTTTGAAGGGCACGATGGCGGCCAGCATTTCGTCTGCCGCGATCCAGCGCCACTGCGAAAACTCGGGATGCGCGGTGGCGATGTTAATGTCTGCGTCGGTGCCAAGGAAGCGGTAGAGGAACCAGCGCTGTTTCTGGCCGCGGTACTTTCCGCCCCAGACTTTGCCCAGAAGCTCTGGCGGCAGGTCATAGGTGACCCAGTGATGTGCTTTGGCGATGAAATCGACTAGCTCGGCGGTGACGCCGGTTTCTTCCCACAATTCGCGCAGGGCGGCGGCGCGAGGTTTTTCACCGTCATCAATACCGCCTTGCGGCATTTGCCAGGCGGGGCTGTCGCTGTCACGCCGCTGGCCTGCAAAGATATGTCCGTCGGCATTGATAAGCATGATGCCGACGCAGGGGCGGTAGGGCAAAGCGGCGATCTGTTCGGGTGTCATGTTTGGGTATGGGCCGGTTTCCCGGCCCGCTCCTTGTTACTGGACCGGCTCGATGACGGTCAGGCCTTTG
Source organism: Pseudomonadota bacterium (assembly GCA_031376305.1). Classification (GTDB taxonomy): domain Bacteria; phylum Pseudomonadota; class Alphaproteobacteria; order Rhodobacterales; family Rhodobacteraceae; genus TMP-24. The sequence continues at coordinate 8,310 of JANMDM010000314.1, forward strand.
ATGATGTCGATCGCATAGGCCATCTGGTAGTCGTCCAGCCGCAGCTTGGCAGTTTCCAACGCTTTGGCCTGCTCATCCAGCAGAACCTTCTTTTCATCTTCGGTCATCGAATCGTTCGACAAGCTGCCGCGCAGGTCGGCTTCGGTGCGGGTTCGGGCGGCCTGATCGGCGGCGGCAGCTTCGTCTGCGGCTTTCTTTTCGTCGGTCACCGGTTCACGCACCGGCTGTTCGACAACGATATCGGGCGAAATGCCCAAGGCTTGGATCGAGCGGCCCGACGGGGTGTAATAACGCGCCGTGGTCAGGCGCATCGCAGCCTCGCCCTTCAGCGGGATCACAGTTTGGACCGAGCCTTTGCCAAAGCTCTTGGTACCGACGACGATGGCACGGTGGTGGTCCTGAAGGGCGCCAGTGACGATTTCCGACGCCGAGGCAGAACCGCCGTTGATCAGCACAACGACCGGTTTTCCCATCGCCATATCGCCAGCTTCGGCATTGAACCGTTCGCTGTCTTGCGGGTTGCGGCCACGGGTCGAGACGATTTCACCCTTTTCCAAAAAGGCGTCTGACACGGAAATGGCTTGCGTCAGCAGGCCACCGGGGTTGTTGCGCAGGTCAAGAACAAAGCCGTTGACCTTGTCCATGCCGCCCGCTTCCTCAACCGACTTCTTGATGCCGGCTTCCAGATCCGAGAAGGTTTGGTCACTGAAGGTGGTCACGCGAAGGACAACGGTATTCGCCTCAAGCCGGGCTTTCACGGCGGCGACTTTGATCGTATCGCGGATGATGGTGACGTCGAAGGGTTCATCCCTGCCTTTGCGGGCAATGGTGATAACAATCTCGGAGCCAATCGGCCCGCGCATCAGGTTCACCGCCTGATCCAGCGTCAGACCCTGCACATTTTCGCCATTGACCTGTGTAATGAAATCGCCTGCTTCGATGCCCGCTTCGGCTGCCGGGGTTCCGTCGATGGGCGAGACGACCTTGACGAAACCTTCCTCTTGGGTGACCTCAATGCCAAGCCCGCCAAATTCTCCGCGTGTCTGGGTGCGCATGTCGGCGAAATCTTCGGTCGACAAATAGTTTGAATGCGGATCAAGCGAAGTCAGCATGCCGTTGATCGCCGCTTCGATCAGTTTCTTTTCGTCAACCTCTTCGACATATTGCGACCGGATGCGTTCAAAGATGTCTCCGAAAAGATCAAGCTGCTCATAAACCGATGTCGGTTTGGCGGTTTCTTGTGCAACCAGCGGGCCTGCGACCTGTGTCGTCAACAACACGCCCGCCACCGTGCCGCTGAGCGCAGCATAAAGGAATTTCTTCATTGCCTAGTCGTCCTTTGTTTCAATGAACCACGGCCCCGGGTTCACAGGCTCTTTGCCCTGTCTGAGTTCGATATAAAGCGTTTCCGTCCGCTCTGCGCCACTGCCTTTTTGTATCCCGCCCGACAATGCCGTGTCGGCCTGATCGGCACCACCCATCAGACCAAGGGGGGCACCGGTGGCAAGAACATCACTGGTTTCGCCGAAGACCGTCGCCATCCCTGCCAGAATCAACAGATACCCGGAAGCGGGCTCAAGGATCATCACATTTCCGTAGTCCAGAAGCGGGCCGCGGTAACGGATGGTCGCAGGCCAGGGTGCCGTGACCAGCGCTGCAGGTCTGGTGGCGATCAAAATACCGGGCCGGATGATTCCGGCAGCGTCTGCGGCACCCGCAGCGCGCAAAAGCGATCCGAAAACCGGCAGAGGCAAAGTGCCTTTCGCACTGGCAAAATCATCGAGCGGCGCGCCAATATCGCTTTCAAGGCCAGTGATCCCGGTTGCAAAAGCGTCCAGCGTATCGGCGTTTTCCAATAGCGCGCTCAGTTCTTCCGGATCCGCCAGATAGCGTTGCGGCAGGTCGGTACGGTCTTGCATGGCCTGCGCCAGTGCGGTGCGCGCACCTTGCACGGCATCCAGACCTTTTTGCAGCATATCAGCGGTTTCTTGCTGCAAGGCGCGGATATTGCGGACCTCCTCCAGTTGGCGGCGCAATGCATCAGCCTGCTCTTGTAACGCTGGGGCGACCGCGGACAGAATCATCCCCGACCGGGCAGTGCCAAGCGGCCCGGAGGGATGCAGCAACAAAAGTGGCGCAGGAGAGCGCTCCATCGAGACCATAACCCCTAACAGCCTGCCGATCTCATCGCGCCGCGCCTCGAATTTTGCCACAATCTCGGCCTCGCGGATCGCCGCACTGCGCAGCGCGTCCCGCAGGGCCTCAAGCCCGGTTTCATAGGCACGAATTGTTGCAGTCAAAGCCGCAACCCGGTCTTTGCCGCCTTCGGCGGTTTTAAGTGCCTCGATGGCAGTCCTCAGGTCGGCCGAGGCCTTTTGCGCCGTTAGTGCCGGGGACGATTCTGCCTGAACAGGCGAAAAGGCCAGCCCTAGCAGAGCGGCCAGAATCAGGCGCTTGCGCGTCATGCCAGAAGACCGCTGATCAGCGACTGCCCGGTCATTTCCGGCGGCAGCGGCAGCCCCATCAGGTCAAGAAGCGTGGGCGCTAGATCGGCCAATCGCCCGTTGCGCAGCACCGCCCCCTGTGGCCCGCCGATCAGCGCCACCGGAACCGGGTTGGTGGTATGGGCGGTATGCGGCTGGCCGGTGATCGGATCAACCATCAGTTCGGCATTGCCGTGATCGGCGGTCAGGATCATCGCCCCGCCA
>JANMDM010000356.1:0-3840 GCA_031376305.1 Pseudomonadota bacterium
GGTGGCCTTGCATCAGGCGATCCTTGCCGGGGCGGGTGCGGTGGGGCCGATCCGCGTGGCACCCTCGCTGGGGCTGGGCTACTGTGATCAGGCGATGAGCCAGCTCCCGGACGCGGCCATTCCCTTTACGATGGTCAACAACTTTGGTCCCGGCGATCAGACCGCGCGCACCCTGCTGGCGGGTGTCGGGATTGCGCCGGACCGCCAAGGTCGGCCGGTAGCAACGTTGACGGGTGGCCAGAAGGCGCGGCTGGGCATGTTGATGATGCGTCTGGCCAATCCGAATTTCTATCTGTTGGATGAGCCGACCAACCATCTGGACATCGAGGGTCAGGAAGCGTTGGAGGGCGAGTTATGCGCCCATGGCGCCAGCTGCCTGCTGGTGTCGCATGACCGCGCCTTTGTGCGGGCGGTCGCCAATCGCTTTTGGCTGATCGCGGGCCGCAAACTGGTCGAGATCGACAGCCCGGAGCCGTTCTTTCGGGCGGAAATCGCCGGAGGGTAATCGGGGGTGGGACGATTTGGCAGGTGTTTCCGGCCTGCCACCCCTTTCCATCAGACCCGCCCTTGCGTATAGGCACGGTTTGAGCCGATGGAGCCCCGAAGATGCAAGGCAGCGCCAACCTGAACCTGATGATCAAGGCCGCCCGCAAAGCCGGGCGCGGTCTGGTAAAGGATTTTCGCGAGGTCGAGAATCTGCAGGTCTCGCTGAAAGGGGCGGGCGATTTCGTCAGCCGCGCCGATATCGCCGCGGAAAAGTCGATCAAGGATGATCTGATGGGCGCGCGGCCGACCTATGGCTGGCTGGGCGAGGAAACCGGCGAGACGGCGGGCCAGGATCCGACCCGGCGCTGGATCGTCGATCCATTGGACGGCACCACCAACTTTTTGCACGGTCTGCCGCATTGGGCGGTGTCGATCGCATTGGAACATAAGGGCGAGATCGTCTCGGCCGTGGTCTTTGATCCGGCCAAGGACGAGATGTACTTTGCGGAAAAAGGCGCCGGGGCGTGGATGAACGAAGCCCGCATACGGGTGTCGGGGCGCAAGTCGATGTCCGAGGCGGTGTTTGCCACCGGCGTGCCGTTTGGCACCAAGAAGACCTTGCCGGCGACCATCCGCGATCTGGCGCGGTTGATGCCGGTTTGCGCCGGTGTGCGGCGCTGGGGGGCGGCGGCGCTGGACCTCGCCTATGTGGCGGCGGGGCGCTACGATGGCTACTGGGAACGCGAGCTTGGCGCCTGGGACATGGCGGCGGGGCTGTTGCTGGTGCGTGAGGCGGGCGGTTTCGTCGGCGCGGTGCGCGATGGTCAGGAGATCTTGGTGGCGGGTACAGTGATCGCGGCCAATGCCGGTCTGTTCGCGCCGCTGTGCACGGTGTTGCGCGACCCGGCCTGAGGGCGCCGCCGGGGGCTTTTTGAGTATTTTTGCAAAGAAAAAGCCCGTCAGGGCCGGGTAGCGTCGGGTCGTTTGTCGGACGGGTGGTTGACGCCATCGGTCCAGCGGACGGGGCCAAGGTCGCGCGGGTTGACACCGTCGAGGCAGGCGGCGTTGACGCCATATTCATTCGGGTTCGAGCGGCGCTGGTGGTGGGTGTAGATGCCACAGACCGAACAGAAGTAATGTTTCGCGGTGCGGGTGTTCCATTGGTAAAGCGTGAGCTTATCGGCGCCTTTGAGGATGGTGATCCCGCCGAGTGGTGCCGAAACCACCACCGTGCCACGGCGGCGGCAGAGGGAGCAATCGCAGCGTCGCGCCGTCTTGAGGCCGTTCGACAGGACCACCGCCAGTTCGACCGCGCCGCAGTGGCAGCTGAGACGGTGCGGGGTGTGGATGTTTGGCAGCATCTATTTGCGGCGGCGGACCGAGGGGATGATCGAGGGCGCGTAGTCAACCCCGGGGTGCGGGGGGCGGCCGTCATTGGCCTGCCAGTAGCTGCGCGCCCCCCGGCGCAGCCAAGTCGGAAACGTCAGGGCCAATCCGGCGACAAAGCCCCCGACATGCGCCCAAAAGGCGACACCGCCATCTTCGGCGGCAGCCGCGAGGCCGCTGAAGACCTGAAAGCCGAACCAAATGCCCAGCATGACGAAGGCCGGGATGGTGAATACCCGGAAAAAGATGATGAAAATCAGCAAGATGTCGATGCGGGCGCGGGGGAAAAGCAGCAGATAGCCGCCCATCACCCCGGCGATAGCCCCGGAAGCGCCGACCATGGGAATGGTTGAGTGCGGATCGGGAAGGATTTGCGCGAAGGCCGCGACCAGTCCGCAGGCGAGGTAGAAAGCGAGAAAGCCCATATGGCCCATCTGGTCTTCGAGATTGTCGCCGAAGATCCACAGGAACAGCATGTTGCCGGCCAGATGCAGGAGGCCTGCATGCAGGAACATATGCGTCACAAGACCGCGGTATTCGTTGCCTTGGGTGACCGCCGCCGGGAACAGTGCCCAGTCAGCGTAAAAGCGGGCAAGTGCCGTGTCGTTGCTGCCAATCGACCATTCATAGAAATAGACCAGCACATTGGCGGCGATCAGCGCCCAGGTGACATAGGGCGTGCGCTCAGACGGATTGTGATCGCGGATCGGGAACATGCGAGTAAAGTTCCCGATCTGCGCGGCGGCGTCAAGCGTTACCGGCTTCGGCCAGAAGGGCGGCGTTGCCACCCGAGGCGGTGGTGTCGACGCAGATGTGGCGTTCATGGCAGACATGACCCAGATCCGGGGTGCCGGTGATCAGCGGCAGGATCGGGCCTTTGCGGGCGGCCAGAGCCTGCGCAAAGCTGCGGGCGGTATCCGGGCTGCCCCACCAGACGGCGCCGGCAAAGCCGGGCAGGGTGGTCAGAACCGCGGGCGCCAGGCGGTTCGGCACTTCGACGGCCTGCCCGCCCAAAGCGCGGATGCCAGTGGCCTGATCGCGCGCCGCTGCTTCGCCGGGCCCCAGGCACAGGAACGGCGCGCGGGGTATCAGGCTGAGGCGGTTGGATTCGCCGGTGGGGCCGGGCAGATCGGTTTGCGACAGCGGTTTTACCGGGCCGGAGGCGGCAGCAAGGGCGGCGCGGACCTGGTCGGGGCTGGCGGCAGTGGTCACTGGGGCGGCTTCGGGGTGTGGGGTGTTTTGGGAAAAGCGGGCCAGATATTCCGGGCCACCCGCCTTGGGGCCGGTGCCGGAAAGCCCTTCGCCGCCAAAGGGCTGGCTGCCAACCACCGCACCGATCTGGTTGCGGTTGACGTAGATATTGCCGACATTCAGCGCCTCGCTGACTTCTTGCACGCGGTTGTCGATACGGGTGTGCAGACCAAAGGTCAGGCCGTAGCCGGTGGCGTTGATATCGGCCACGACGCGGGGCAGATCTTCGGATCTGAAGGTGGCGATATGCAGGACCGGGCCGAAGATCTCGCGTTTGAGGTCAGCGATGCCCTGCACCCGGATCACCGCCGGGGCGATGAAATGGCCGCCTTTCGGGCGCGAGAGCTGCCGCAGCAGACGGCCTTCGCGGCGGGCCACTTCGATATGGGCGCGGATGGCATCTTCGGCCTCGGGGTCGATGACCGGGCCGATGTCGGTGGCCAGGTCCCAGGGGTCGCCCAAGACCAGCTCCTCCATTGCGCCAAAAAGCATTTCGGTGAAATGCGGGGCGATGTCTTCTTGCACATAGAGGCAGCGCAGGGCGGAACAGCGCTGGCCAGCCGATTGAAAGGCCGAGCCGATAATGTCACGCACCGCCTGTTCGGGCAGGGCGGTGGAATCGACAATCATGGCGTTCAGCCCGCCGGTTTCGGCGATCAGCGCCGCACCGGGGGCCAGATGATTGGCCATCGCCGTGCGGATCAAAAGTGCTGTGTC
>JANMDM010000375.1:0-2583 GCA_031376305.1 Pseudomonadota bacterium
GTCATCTTCATCGACCGCATTAATGCGATGAACAACCTGAACTACTGCGAATCCATCGCTGCCACCAACCCTTGCGGCGAACAGCCGCTGCCGCCCTATGGCGCCTGCCTTTTGGGGTCGGTCAACCTGGCGCGGCTGGTCGCCGACCCCTTCGGCAAAGGCGCTGCACTGGATATGACCGCCCTTGATGACCTCGTGCGCACCGCTGTGCGCATGATGGACAACACCGTTGACACCAGCCGCTTCCCATTGCCGCAGCAGGAGATCGAGGCGCAGGCCAAGCGCCGCATCGGTCTTGGCGTCACCGGCCTTGCCGATGCCTTGCTGATGACCGGCCTGCGTTACGGCTCCGAGGAGGCCGCCGCGCAGACCGAAGTCTGGATGCACGCGATTGCCCGCGCCGCCTATCTGGCCTCGGTCGATCTGGCGCGCGAAAAGGGGGCTTTCCCGCTGTTTGACGCCAAGAAGTTTCTGGCATCGGGGACCATGAAGCAGATGGACGAGGATGTGCGCGCCGCCATCGCCACGCACGGCATCCGCAATGCGCTGCTGACCTCGGTCGCCCCCACCGGCACCATCAGCCTTTATGCGGGCAATGTCTCGTCGGGCATCGAGCCGGTCTTTGCCTATGCCTACAAGCGCAAGGTCTTGCAAAAAGACGGCAGCCGCAGCGAGGAAGAGGTCGTCGACTACGCCGTCCAGCTGTGGCGCGACCGCTTTGGCGACACCCCGCTGCCCGCGCATTTCGTCAACGCCCAGACCCTGCCGCCGCTTGACCATGTCCGCATGCAGGCCGCCGCGCAAAAATGGGTCGACAGTTCGATCTCGAAAACCATCAACTGTCCGGAAGACATCAGCTTTGACGCCTTTCAGGATGTTTATATGGCCGCCTGGGATCAGGGCTGCAAAGGCTGCACCACCTACCGCCCCAATGACGTGACCGGCTCGGTCCTGACCGTCAGCGAGACGACCGATGCCGCCCCCGGAGAGGCGCCGGGTCAGGCACGGGGCGTTGCGGGCACCGAGGCCGAGGTGATCTACCTGTCCGAGCCGCTCGACCGCCCCAAGGCGCTGGAAGGCGCCACCTACAAGGTCAAATGGCCCGACAGCGAGCACGCCATCTACATCACCATCAACGACATCGTCCAAAGCGGCCACCGCCGCCCCTTCGAGGTGTTCATCAACTCGAAAAACATGGAGCATTTCGCCTGGACCGTCGCCCTGACCCGGATGATTTCGGCGGTGTTCCGGCGCGGCGGCGATGTGTCTTTCGTGGTCGAAGAGCTGAAAGCCGTCTTCGACCCGCGCGGCGGCGCGTGGATGGAAGGCCGCTACATCCCCTCGATCCTCGCCGCCATCGGCGGGGTGATCGAGCGCCACATGGTCGCCATCGGCTTCCTTGCAGGCGAGGGGCTGGGGCTGAAGAATGATCCCAAGGCGGTGGCGGCGGTTGTGGGAGAGACGCCGCGCGGTCCGGCCTGTCCCAGTTGCGGGCAGTTCGGGATGCAACGGGTGGAGGGGTGCATGACCTGCCCGAATTGCGGGTATTCGAAGTGTGGGTGAGGGGGAGGCGCGCGCGGGTCGCTATCGTGCCACCCATAAATTGTCCCTTACCGGCCAGTCTTGCCCACTTTGACAAGGCAAAGGATGTCCATCGGCTCGTTTTCGTGCCGGTGGCCCCCGGTAACTCACAAAACCGCCGGTGGGACCGGATTCTTGTGGAAGCAGGTCGATATTCTCAGATAGTGCAGCAAGAAAAAGAGGGATGTTCATGAACAGAGTCGATCCGATGAACGCGTTGGTTTCCTTCGAGGCAGCACATCGAAAGGGCATGCTCAAGGCGCAGCCCGGCGCCCTCGATACCGAGGTCTTTGTGCATCTTGACCAACCGAACGGAGAGCCGCGATTCACTTATGTTCGTTTCAAGGGTATGGCGGTAACCGCAATCGCCGTCCTGACCCCTGTTGAGCGGTTAGATGGGCTGCCTTGCTTCCAAATCGGCTATGCGGTGCGAGAGGATCAGCGGGGCCAAGGCCGCGCAAAACAGATTGTGAACTCCGCGATCGCTGAACTACAGAATGGTTTGGCCCGAAATGGGGCTGTCGACTACTTCATCGAGGCAGTCGTAGAAGCCAACAATACTGCCTCACGGAAGGTTGCTGAGGCGACACTTTCTGCTCATCCGACTGAAGAGATAGACAATCGCACGGGACTTCAGGTCTTTCATTTTGTGAAGCGGTTGGGGGAGACTCGAAACGCATAATCCTGGCGGTCCCTGGAACCTAGGCTCCAACGGCCCCTACCGTCGGAGGAGACCAGTCCTTCGGCATGGCGGTAATCCCGAATAGAAAAAGCGGGCCGTAGGGTGGGCAATATGCCCACCATCTTCCCCGACGGGCAACGCAACGGTGGGCAAATTGCCCACCCTACGTCTCGACGAAACCTCGTGGCCCAATGGTTAATTTCACCTAAAAGAAAATACAAACATAAAACGATTTCAATATTTTACTAATCTGTCCGAATCAGGACAGCGCAATGCTCTGGCCCTCCAGCCAGACTATCAGCGCCGCCGCTGCGACATCA
>JANMDM010000262.1:0-21968 GCA_031376305.1 Pseudomonadota bacterium
CATCGGCACGGCGCTGGGGCCAATGTCGCCCGGCACCGCCTATGTGCTGTTGCATCACGCAATGGGCGATGTTGACGGCAACGTCGGGGCCTGGGGGTTTGCGCGCGGCGGCATGGGGTCGATCACCCAGGCGCTGATGAAGTCACTTTATGCTGCCGGTGGTGAAATCCGCGTGGGCAAAGGCGTGGAAAAGTTCCTGATAAAGAATGGTCGCGCGGTGGGTGTGGCTCTCGACGGCGGCGACGAAATTTACGGGCGCCGCGTCGTGTCCAACATGGATGTGAAGCGCACCTTCCTGAAACATGTCGATGAAGATCAACTGCCGGGCGATTTCGTCAGGCGGGTCAAAAACTTCAAAATTCGCGGTTCGTCCGGCAAGTTGAATATCGCTCTGGATTGTGCGCCAAAGTTTACGGCGTTGCCCGAAGGGTCACCGCATCTGAAGGGCGATCTGCACTTCACCGATTCCATCGAACAGATGGAACGCGCCTATGATGACTGGAAGTCCGGCCACTACAGTGCTGACCCGTTTCAGGATGTGATGATCCCGACGATGATCGACCCGTCGATGACCCCACCGGGCAAGCATTTCATGTCGTGCTTCGTGCAATACGCGCCGCCCAAGATTGAGGGCCGCGACTGGACCGATGCTGACCGCGATGGTTTCGCCAAAGCCTGTCTGGACCAGATTGAGAAATATGCGCCGGGCTTCAAGAACAGCATTCTGCATGTCGAGGTGCGCACCCCGCGCGAGCTGGAAGCCGAGGTCGGCCTGACCGAAGGTAATATCTTCCAGGGCGAGCTGACCTTTGACCAGTTGCTCTTCAACCGTCCGGTGCCGGGCTATGCCCAGTACCGATCGCCCATCAAGGATCTTTGGGTTTGTGGGTCATCCACCCATCCGGGTGGCGGGGTGATGGGCGCGCCGGGGCGCAATGCCGCGGCCGAAATCCTGCGCGACATGCGCGCACCCGCCAAGGACATGAGCGATGCCTATGCCATCCTTTGACGTGATCATAATCGGTGGCGGCACTAACGGGCTGGCCGCAGCGCACCGACTGCAAAAATCGGGCCGCAAGGTTCTGGTGCTGGAATCCGCTGAAGTGGCGGGCGGTGCCGCCGTGGCACAGGACTTCGCGCCGGGCTTCCGTACCCCCGGCCTTGCCCATATCGCCAACATGATCGACCCGCGGGTGTCCGAGGGCATGGACCTTGCCCGTCATGGGCTGAGCTATGTTTCCTCGAACCTGTCCTCGACCGCGCTTGACGCCGCTGGCGACCATCTGGTGCTGGAAGGCGCCGCCGGGCACAGCATCAAGGGCTCCCTGAGCGCAGCCGACCGCGAATCCTGGAAGGCGCTGCGCGCGCAGCTTCTGGCTTTTGCCGGGGTGCTGGCACCGTTCCGGGCCATCACCCCGCCGCGCATCGCCAAAGGCGTGGGCAACGACCATTTCAAGCTTGCCAGGCTTGGTCTGGGCGTGCGGATGCTGGGCAAGGCCGACTTCCGCGAATTTCTGCGGATGATCCTGATCAACGTCCATGACGTGCTGAACGACGAACTGACCGACGCGCGGTTGAAGGGCATTCTTGCCTTTGACGCCACCCTTGGGTCGTGGCTTGGCCCGCGTTCGCCAAACTCGCTGATCTTGCTGTTGAACCGTTTCTCAGGCGAGGTCTCCGGGCAAAAAGCGGCTCTGGCATTGCCAAAAGGCGGCATGGGCGCCGTCGCTGCGGCAATGGTTAACGCCGCGACAGCGTCGGGTGTGACGGTTCGGACCGGGGCGCGCGTGGCCGCTTTGACAATCGAGAATGACAGGGTCGCAGGTGTCACTCTTGAAGGTGGCGACGCGATCCGCGCCACAACCGTGGTTTCGGCGATCAGCCCCAAGACCACCTTCCTCACGCTGGTCGGGCCGCGCCATCTGGACGCGGGTTTCGTCAATCGCATACGCAATGTGAAATCGCGCGGTGGGGCGGCCAAGCTGCATCTGGCGCTGAAGGGCACCCCGGATTTCCGGGGCGCGGACCTGAAATCCCGCCTCGTCATCGCCCCGTCCGAGACGGAAGTAGAGCTTGCCTACAACGCCGTGAAATACGGCGAGGTGCCCGCGCGTCCGGTGATGGAAATTATCCTGCCCTCGGCGCATGAGCCGGACTTTGCGCCCGATGGCCAGCATGTGCTGTCGGCCGTGGTCCAGTTCGCGCCGCACGCCCCCAAGGGCGATCCGGATGCGATACGTGCGGAATGCCTCCGGAATACGCTTGGCATACTCGAGGAATACGCGCCGGGAATCGGCAGCCTTGTCCGCCATGCCGAACTCTTGATGCCCTATGACATCGAGGCGAAATACGGCATGGTTGGGGGCAACTGGCACCACGGCGAGCTTTCTGTCGAACAGATGCTGTTCTTGCGTCCGATGGCCGGGGTCGCCCAATATTCGACCCCTATCAAAGGGTTGTGGCTGGCAGGGGCGGGCAGCCACCCCGGCGGCGGCATTTCCGGCGCGTCGGGTTGGAACGCGGCGGAACGGATCATCAAGGAGGGCCGGGCATGAAAATCGACCCGCGGCTTCACTATAAGACGCCGCTAAAGCAGACGCCGTTCCACGCGCGCACCGCAGCAGCAAACCGGCTGAACAGCTGGGGCCCGTGGGGCGGCTATACCACCGCCATGGTTTTTGAAGACGATGCAATGGAATACACGGCGATCCGCAATGGCGCTTCGGTCTATGACCTGTGTCCGATGGTCAAATACCGGATTCACGGTGCAGATACCGGGGCTTACCTCAGCCGCCTGACCGTACGCAACGCAGCCAAACTTTCAGTTGGTGGCGTCCAATACACCATTTGGTGCGACGATGCGGGCAAGATCATTGATGACGGCACCCTGTTCCGCCTGGCCGAAGATGACTACCGTATCTGCTGTCAGGAACGGCATCTGCCTTGGCTTTTGGACAGCGCGCTGGGCTTTGACGTGACGGTTTCCGAGGTCACCGAGGATATTGCCGCCCTGTCGCTTCAAGGCCCGTGCTCCTATGCGGTGCTGAAGGCAGCAGGTTTCAACGTCGAGACGCTGAAGCCGTTCCGCATGGCAACGTTCCCCTTCGATGGGGGAGAGCTGATGATCTCGCGCACCGGCTTTACGGGCGATCTGGGCTATGAATTGTGGACAACACCGGATCACGCTTTGGCACTGTGGGATCACCTGTTTGCTGCAGGTGCGCCCTGGGGCATCCGCCCGATAGGCACGGCGGCACTTGATCTGGCGCGGATCGAGGCCGGGTTCATCATCACCAATATGGATTTCGTGCCCTCGCATCAGGCGGTGCGCGAAGATCGTGTCCGTTCGCCGTTTGAACTCGGCCTCGACTGGCTGATTGACTGGGATATGGGTCATTTCACCGGACGGCGGGCGTTATTGGCAGAGCGCGACAACGGCACGTCGGAATGGGCGCTGGTCGGTTTGGATATCGAAGGCAACGTATCGGCCGAACATGCGCTGATCTATCACGACAAAAAACACGAGGTGGGCCACATCACGGCGGCGGCCTGGTCGCCAACCTCCAAGCGGAACATCGCGCTTGCGCAGATGAAGCGACCCTATCACGCTGGGAAATCAGGGAATTTGTGGGTCGAAGTCTATGCCCTGCGCGAGCTTCAGTATGTTAAGCTGATGTTGAAAGCGACCATCTGCGATCGCCCGTTCTTTGTGCCAGCCCGCCGCCGGGTGACTCCCCCCGGCCTATTTTGATGGAGGCGCGAATGACCCTGCATCGTCACCCGGATTCGCCGCTTTTGGATCACTGTCCGAACTCCCTTCCGGCTTCGGTTTATTTTGATCCGGCGTGGTACGCGCGGGAAAAAACGGCAATTTGGGCAAAGAACTGGGTCTATGTCGGGCGCAAGAACGATCTGCCAAAAAGCACCATGCGGCGGATCACAGTGGCGGGTCAGACCCTGATCCTGTGCCGCGATGCTGCCAATACCGTAACGGCTTTTCACAATACATGCCGCCACCGTGGGTCTGAGCTTTGCGCGCAGGATGAAAAGCCGATGGGGAAGCTGATCACTTGCCCCTATCATGCTTGGGCCTATGCACCGGACGACGGTCGGCTTGTTTCGGTTGCGGTGGCCACGCCGACCGACGATTTCCGCAAGGAAGATAGTGGTCTGTTCCGGGCCCATGTCAAAGATTGGAATGGCTTCCTTTATGTCTGTCTGGCCGATGAAACACCGGAATTTACCACGGATTTGGGTGCGGATGCCCTGGACAACTGGCCAATGGACGACCTTGTAACTGGTCACCGTGTTGAAAAGACCCTAGCCTGCAATTGGAAGGGCTTTTGGGAAAATTACAACGAATGCTTACACTGCCCCGGCGTTCACCCGGAGCTTTGCGATATGGTGCCGATCTACAAGCAAGGAATCATGTCGGCGAACGAGGCGTCCGGTTGGACCCCCGGTACGAATGGCGGTCCGGGTCTAAAAGACGGGGCTAAATCCTGGACCCCGACTGGCCGGCCTTGTGGGCCTGAGTTCCCCGGCCTGACGGCTGAGCAGCGGTCAAACGGCTTCAATTTCGTCACCGTCTACCCGACAATGTTCATTGTGGCTCATGTGGATTACGTGCGGGCAGTGACCCTGACCCCCACTGGACCCGAAACCACGCGGCTGACGGCCGAATGGCTTTTCCCACAAGCGACGCTTGACCAGCCCAGGTTCAGTGCGGCCGATGTCGCCGGGTTTGCCTTGGTCGTCATGGAGCAGGACTGCGCGGTTGCCGAAACCAACCAGCGCGGTTTGAAGTCAAGCAAATTCACCTGCGGACGGTTGATGCCACAAGAGTTCGAGATCCACAATTTTCATAAGTGGGTTATGCGCCACATGGACGCGGAGGTTTCACTATGAACCAGATCTTGCCGAACCAAATCACGGTTCCCAAGGATTGGGACCGGCGCGGACTGCCGGGGTGGGCCTATCATTCCGAAGCGCAATTCCAGCTGGAACGGGAAACGCTTTTCTTGCGCCATTGGCAGGTTGCGGGCCATGTGAATGACGTACCCAGCCCCGGCGACTGGATCAGCTTTGACCTTTTGGGCGAGCGATCGGTCGTCATGCGCGGGCGCGACGGCGTCGTGCGGGCCTTTCACAACCTGTGCCGCCATCGTGGCGCGCGGGTGGTTGATGGCGCGCAGGGCCATTGCAAAAGCGCGATTGTGTGCCCCTTCCATGGCTGGGTCTATAATCTTGACGGCACCTTGCGTGGTGCAGCAAGACCCGAAACCTTTGGCGAGATGAAGCGCGAAGACTTCGGGCTAAAACCGGTCGAGATGGAGATCTGGCATGGCTTCGTTTTCCTGCGCTTCCATCCTGGACCGCAGCCTTCCGTGGCGGAATGGCTGGCACCATATGACGCCGATTTTACGGCGTATCGCGCCGAAGAATTGCTTCCCGTTGTGGTTCCCGACTGGCTTGCGAACCTGCCGGTGAACTGGAAATCTGTAAGGGACGTTGACAACGAAGGCTATCATGTACCGCTTGCGCATCCGGCGCTGCAAGATCTGTACGGGCGCAGCTACACTGACGTGTACATGGATGGCGGGCTTTCCGCCTCGTTTGCCACTTTTGGCGATCAGCCGGGGCGGCGCTGGTCTGTTAAAAACTACATCAAGCTTGCACCGGTGCAAAACTGGCTACCGGAACGGCTGCGGAAAAACTGGAACTATTATGGCGTGTTCCCGAACAGCGTATTCGCCTTCACCCCGGAAAGTATCCAGTTCTATCAGGATCTGCCAATTTCGCCCACCGAGACACTGGTAACGGGGCGGATCTATCGGCGCCCGAACGAATCCCGACAAATGCGGATTGCGCGCTATCTGGCCTACCGGATCGACCGCGAGACCAGCGCCGAGGATCAGCAGCTTTCTATCTGGTCCAACGAATCGATGAAATCGACCGCCTTCGATAGCTTCCATCTGTCCGATCTGGAGTATGGCGTCCGCCGCCACCACGATGCTTTGCGCATGTTAATGCCTGTGTTGAATCTTGCGGAAGCTCCGGCCGACAGCAAAATCACGACAATTAACGAAAAGTTGCTGCAGTCCGTGAGCAAATCACGTCTATTATGATCAAATAGAAACCGCCCGGAGCAAACCGAACCAAAACATGGGGATGACGCCGATGAAATTTAACCGTCGACAGACTTTTGCGGCACTCGGGGCATCGCTTGCCATGCCCTTCGTCCGCCCTTCGTGGGCGCAAGCCGGTACAGTGAATGTCTACAACTGGGCCGATTACATCGGTGAAACCACGCTAGAAGACTTCGAGGCGGCGACAGGTATCGGAGTGGTCTATGACACCTATACCTCGTCCGAAGAAATGGAAGCCAAGATGCTGGCCGGATCGACCGGTTATGACGTTGTGGATCATTCCGGGCTTCAACTGCCAAGGGCGATTGCCGCCGGGATTTATCAGAAACTCGACAAGACCAAGCTGCCGTCCTGGGGCAACCTTGACCCGGAAATCTTGCGGGTGTTGGATGGGTGGGATCCCGCCAATCAGTACGGTCTGCCATATACTTGGGGTTCGGTCGGCGTTGCGGTCAATCTCGATATGGTCAAGGAGCGCATCCCTGACGCCGATCTTGAAAGCCTTGATCTGATCTTCAAGCCC
The DNA here is from genome assembly GCA_031376305.1 of Pseudomonadota bacterium. Taxonomy (GTDB): domain Bacteria; phylum Pseudomonadota; class Alphaproteobacteria; order Rhodobacterales; family Rhodobacteraceae; genus TMP-24. The sequence goes on from JANMDM010000262.1 coordinate 6,673, forward strand.
GAAAACGCCGCCAAACTTGCGGATTGCGGAATTTCGATACTCGATAGTCCGACGGACGTCATCCCAATGGCGCTGACCTATCTGGGTCTGGACGGGAACACGACCAACGTCGCCGATTATGACAAAGTGATCGAGGCGTTTAAGCCGATCCGCCAATACATCCGCACATTCGACAATACCAACTACATCAACGCCATCCCGAATGGCGAGCTGTGTGTGATCAACAGTTGGTCGGGGGATTACGGTGTCGCAAAATCCCGTGGTGCGGAGGCAGGAATTGATCTGAACCTGGCCTACTTCGTGCCAAAGACCGGCGCACCTGCCTGGGTCGATGTCCTGGCGATCCCGACGGACGCACCTAACGCCGAAAATGCCTATAAATTTCTGGAATTCTTGCTTCAACCCGAAGTTATCGCCGCCTGCACGAATTTCATCGGGTATGCGAATGCGAATGTTCCGGGCAAGGAGTTTGTGGACGAGGCCATCCGTAACGATCCTGCGGTCTATCCCGACGCGGAAACCAAAAAGCGCCTATGGCCGCAGAAGGCGTTGAATGACGAGCAGGATCGGGCAATCACCCGCGCTTGGCAAACGATCAAGACCGGATGACACCGAGATACATGGAACGGCCCGCCTGAATGCAAACCATGACACAAACTGCCGCCTCGTCGGCGCATTCGCCCGTAACGGCCGCACCATTCATCCGTATCGAAGCGGTGAGCAAACGTTTCGGGGCGTTCACTGCGGTCGATTGCGTTTCGCTTGACATAGAGAAAGGCGAAATCTTCGCCCTTCTCGGTGGATCTGGTTGCGGCAAGACCACGCTGTTGCGCATGCTCGCTGGTTTCGAGACGCCAAGCGCGGGACGCATCTTCCTTGATGGGCAGGATATGACCGGGGTTCCGGCCTATGAGCGGCCGGTGAACATGATGTTCCAAAGCTATGCGCTGTTCCCGCATATGACCGTGGAAAAAAACATCGCTTATGGCTTGAAACACGAAAAAATGACCGACGCGCAGCGTAAGGACCGTGTGCGCGAGATGTTGGATCTGGTGCAATTGACGCCGTACACGGCACGAAAACCCCATCAGATTTCAGGGGGCCAACGGCAAAGAGTGGCACTGGCCCGTGCTTTGGCGCGGCAACCGAAGCTGTTGCTGTTGGACGAACCGCTGGCCGCCCTCGACAAAAAGCTTCGCGAACATACGCAGTTCGAGCTGATGAACATCCAGCATCAGACCGGGGTTACGTTCGTGGTGGTGACCCACGATCAGGAAGAAGCGATGATCCTGTCAAACCGCATGGCGGTCATGGACAAGGGTCAAGTCAAGCAGGTGGGATCGCCGACCGAGGTTTATGAATATCCCAATAGCAAGTTCGTTGCGGGCTTCATCGGGTCAATCACCTCGTTCGAGGGAACAGTGCTTTCGGTCGATGGCGCAACAGCAACGATTGATGTGCCGGCGATTGGCGGAGTGATCGCAGCGCGGTCAATTCCGGGGCTGGAACCGGGCGCACCAATCACGCTGGCTGTGCGCCCCGAAAAGATCGCCATCAGTCGCGAAAAGCCTGTGGGCGCCAATGCTTTTGCAGGTGTGGTCGATGATTTGGGGTATTTCGGCAAGGATTCGCTTTACAAGGTCAAGCTTCCCTCCGGGATGATCCTTTCGGTTAACTCGGTCAATGCCCGCCGCGTCGGCGAGAATGAGCGGGTAGCGGATTGGGAGGATGCGGTCTGGCTAAGCTTTGATCCGTCGGCGGCGATCCTGTTGAAAGATTGAAAAGATCGATTCCATGCAGCGGGAGGCGGTGATGGGTGGGAATGATGAGAGTGATCGCTGAAAACACGCGGGTTGATGTGCCGACTGACACGGGACTGCGCAGATGGTTCAACCTGCGCGGCTGGTCCGATATTACGATTGCCACCCCCTATCTTTGGCTTTTGATCTTTTTTCTGATCCCCTTCCTGATTGTCGTCGCAATGAGCTTTGCCACGCGCACTCCGACGGCACCGCCATTTTCGTTCGGCGGCGATTACCCGCTGTTCAACACCGAAAACTATGCGCGATTGTTCGGGGATTCGCTTTATCTCCGGGCATTTCTGACGTCGATTAAAAACGCGGCATTCGCGACGGTGATGTGCCTGTTGGTTGGTTATCCAATGGCGCTTGGCCTGACGCGGGTGTCCAGATCCCGACGCAGCATTTTGCTTATGCTGGTCATTTTGCCCTTTTGGACCTCGTTCCTGCTGCGCGTCTATGCGTGGATGGGCCTGATGGGTACCAACAGCTGGTTCAACAAGCTGCTGACAGCGGCCTATAATATGGTGACCCCGGATGACTGGGCGTTGCGCTCGATCCTGATGATGAATACCAACTTCGCGGTTGTGCTGGTCACGGTCTATTCCTATCTGCCGTTCATGATCCTGCCGCTTTATGCCAATCTCGAAAAACTGGATCTGACACTGAACGAGGCCGCAGAAGATCTGGGGTCGCGGCCTTTCCGGGTCTTTTTGGACGTAACACTCCCCCTGTCGTTGCCGGGGATCATTGCCGGCGGTTTGTTGGTCTTTATTCCGGCGTCGGGCGAACTGATCATTCCCGGTCTGGTCGGGAACCCATCGCAGCCGATGATCGGCAGGGTTATTTCCGACGAATTTGCCTCGGCCCGCGACTGGCCGATGGCGTCGGCAGTGGCGGTGGCGCTGTTGCTGCTCTTGGTGGTGCCGATGATGCTTTACACCCACTTCGACGCGAAGGCCCACGAAAAGAAGGCGATGGAACCATGAACAGGCGCCCGGTCTTCTTGATTTCGGTTCTGTGTTTCGGCTTTGCGTTTCTTTACATCCCAATCCTGTCGATGATGGTCTTTTCCTTCAACAACTCCCGGCTGGCGACGGTCTGGGGCGGGTTTTCGACCAAATGGTACGGAAAGTTGCTGGAAAATGACAAGGTCATCAATGCGGCAATCCTGTCGCTTGAAATCGCATTGTTAAGCGCGACGATCGCGACGATTCTGGGCACAATGGCCGGGATCGCCCTGGGGCGGTTCAAGCGGTTTCGCGGGCGAACGCTTTTTTCCGGCCTCGTCACCGCGCCGCTGATCATGCCCGAGGTTATTACCGGGATATCGTCGCTGATCTTCTTTATCCTGATTGCCGAGGTTCTGAAGCAGGTCTTTGGGTGGCAAACCCAGCGGGGATTCACCACCGTAACGCTGGCCCACATTACCTTCTCACTGACGTTCGTCACAACAATCATCCAGTCTCGCCTGATACAGGCAGATATTGCCATTGAAGAAGCGGCGATGGATCTTGGGTCACGGCCTTGGCAGGTTATGCGCGACATCACGTTGCCGATTATTTCCCCCGCAATCCTGTCAGGATGGCTTTTGGCTTTTACCATCTCGCTGGATGATGTGGTCATTACCAATTTCACGACGGGGCCGGGAACCACAACCTTGCCGATCCTTATCTGGTCCAAAGTCAAACTGGGTGTCACGCCCGATATCAATGCACTGGCGACGATTACGGTCACGATTGTCGGCATCGGTGTGGCCATAGCGGGCTACGTTTTGAACCGCGCCGAAAAACGCCGTGATCTGGACATGCAGCTTGCCTTTCGCGCCAACGAATGAGGCCGGACGTTGGAGCTGCGACTTCGTCAGAAGACGAGACGGCCCACGCAGAGCTTTGCGCTCCACTTGGGCAACCGGGGTCGGGGCGATTGCGGTATGCGGCGGCGATGCATCTTTACGGCCTTGGCCAGGTGTCGGACGCAGCGCTTGAGGTTTACCGTATCTGTTCGCCGCTTGATGGCGAAGATCCGGCGGCACTGCTTAGGATGCGCGGATTGGCGCATGAAGTATCCGTGCCACAACAGCTTTCGGGTGACCTGGCGATCCGCATGCTGGTGGACGCGGCCGACCGCTATTTTGCGTCACTTTCGGGGCCGGGTATCGCTGAGATAAGGGCCGATCTGTCGGTGTGGCGAAGCGGACCAGTGACGCCGGGTCTGGCCCCTGCAAGCGCTTTTGTACAGCGATGGATGCCAGAGGCACTGGCCGCCCTTCGTGCAACGCATCCGGCCTTGGCAGCCGCTATCAGTGCCGCGGTGCCACACCTGAAATGGATCACCTACGACGGCTATCCAGTTGCCGAAGTCGGCGAGGCATTCTCAAAGGGCCATGCGTTTGCATCGATCATTGGCGAGGATGCGGCGATCCCTGCCGTGGATTGGGAGTGCGGTATTTTCCTGATTTCGCCGCATGTGCTCTATCGCGACCATCGGCACATAGCGCCCGAGCTCTACGCGCCTTTGACGGGTCCGCATGGCTGGCGCTTTGAAACAGAGCGGCCTCTGAAAATATTGCCTGCGCATCAGCCGGTTTGGAACGATCCATTTGTGACGCATTTGACCAAGGTTGGCCCCATTCCATTCCTGAGTCTCTATGCTTGGACAAAGGACGTGAATCCGATAGCCGAAATTGTTCCGGCCTCGGACTGGGCCATGCTGGAGGCCTTGCGGTTGGGACGTTAAGATAACTGGTGGATCAGACGCGCCGACGCGGGCCGCCCACGGCCGAATCGTTCGCCGCCTGACAGGAGGGACCGCATGAACGCGGAAGATGGCGATCTTTACCACGGGCGCATGATTGACATGCTTGAAGCGATTTGGGGTGAAGGGTTCTTATCACCGGGCGGTCCCGAAGAAGTGGCGCGGATCATTGCAGGCAGCGATCTTTTCGGAAAGTCGGTGCTGGACATTGGCTGCGGTGCAGGCGGGATCGACATCGCATTGGCGCACACCCACGGCGCGGGCTATGTCTGCGGCATCGACGTCGAAGATACCGTGCTCACCCATGCGCGCGAACTGATCGACAAGGCCGGCCTGTCGGCGCGAATTGGGTGCCTGAAAGTCGCACCGGGGCCTTTGCCTTTCCCGCCGGAAACCTTTGATTTTGTCTTTTCCAAAGACTCCATCGTTCATATCGCCGACAAGCATGCGCTGATGGCCGAAGTTTTTCGGGTGTTGAAACCGGGAGGGTGGCTCATCGCTTCGGATTGGCTGGTCGGGCACGATGGCCCGCCAAGCCCGGAAATGCGCGACTACATCCTGTCTGAGGGGCTTGATTTTGGCATGGCCTCTCCTGCACGATACCGCGACGCGATGGAAAAGGCCGGCTTTGCTGACATCGCGACCACCAGCCGCAATCAGTGGTACCGCCAGACAGCACGGGCCGAACTTGCACGGCTGGAAGGCACGGCAGGTTCGGCGGTGGCGAAAACTGTTGGGCGGGCTTTCGTCGATCATAACATCGAAATCTGGAAGCGGATGATCCCGGTTCTGGACACGGGAGAGCATTGCCCCACGCACCTTAGAGCGCGCAAACCCGTATGATCGGTCCGTGGTCATTGCCTATGGATACTATTGCACTACGAATTCGGCATGCAGTGCTCCGGCGGAGTTGATGCTTTTGAGGATGTCGATCATGTCGCGCGGCGAAACCCCAAGCGCGTTAAGGCCTGCCACAACTTCCGACAGCGACGTTCCATCCGCAATCTCGGCCATGCCGATGCCGGGCTCCTCCTGAATGCTAGCGTTGGTGCGTGGCACCACAACCGTTTCACCTTGGGCGAAGGGATTGGGCTGCACCGCTTCGGGCGCTTCTTCGACGCGCAGGGTCAGATTGCCCTGACTGACCGCGACGCGGCTGATACGCACATCTTCACCCATGACAATGGTGCCTGAGCGTTGGTCGACGACGACGCGCGCGCGCTGCTCAGGCTGAACCAGGATGTTTTCAAGCCGCCCTAATACATGGGCGGGCGATTGCATGCCTGTCGCGGTGATCGAAACGGCCACCGTGCCCGCATCCGTCATTGCCGCGACGCCGCGCCCAAATTCAAGATTGATGGCCTCCTCTATGCGACCAGCCGTGGTAAAATCCGGGCTCCGAAGTGCCAGTCTGACCGTGCTCAGACCGGCAAAATCAAAGGCGATCTCACGTTCGACCCGCGCCCCCGCCGGGATCGCGCCACTGGTCGGAACCCCCAGAACCACGCTTGCGGCGTCGCCCTGAGCCGAGGCGCCACCGGCGATGATGGCACCTTGGGCCACGGCATAGATCTGACCGTCGGCGGCGTTAAGCGGGGTCATGACCAAGGTGCCGCCCAGTAAACTCTTTGAATCGCCAATTGCCGAGACGGTCACATCAATCTGGCTTCCGGCACGGGCAAATGCTGGCAATGTGGCGGTCACGAATACCGCTGCTACGTTTTTTGGGCGGAGATTTTCGCCGGTAACATTGACACCAAGCCGCTCAAGCAGGTTTGACATTATCTCCTCAGTGAAGGGCGCATTGCGGATGCCGTCGCCTGTACCGTTCAATCCGACAACCAGCCCGTATCCCACCAGGTCATTGCCCCGCACGCCGTCGAATTCGACCAAGTCTTTGATGCGGATTGGTCCTGCATTGCCCGATACGGCGGCCAACGCAAACAATGAGGTAATAAGTATCAGTAAAAACTTCATCTCAGATAGTCCGCAAGGCTTAGTCGTGAAAGGCGTGCGGTGAGTGTGTAAAGCGTCTCCAGGCGAGTCTTTACGGCCTCAAGCTCAGTCGCAGTCGTGAACGGATCCGCTGCAATGATGTCTGATCGTGCGATTTCGAGCGCAGATGTTTCAGCCTGATTTCGGGTCGAAATATCGCTGATGTGCCCCTCTGTCGATCCCAGATTGCCGCGTAAAGCCGCCAAATCGGTATCTGCCGTGCGCAGTGTTTGCCCTGCGGTTTTTACCAACAGCGCCTGTCCCTGACTATCACCGGGCAAGGCCCCCTCGGCCACCATCGCCGCAAGCGCAAGGCCTTTGAGTGTATCGCGCAGGGTGTTGTCCGATGCGGTGATTGTCATGCTTGCTGCCGCGTTTGCGCTGATCGCAAAAGGTGCAAGCGGTGTGGCAGAGCCGCCGTAGACGGTATCAAGATACCCGCCGCCGCCTGCGGGGGCATCGAACCAGTTGGTGATCGCGGTGATCACGCCGACAGCAGTAACCTGGCCGCTGATGGCGCTGGTCAAAGCATCCAATATATCTTGCCCATCCGAGATGGGCTTTTTGTCGGTCGCAGCGCCGGACAATAGGTAGCGGTCACCGATTTGGACATTCAGGGCCGAAACCGCAGAATGCAGTTTTTGGCGCGCATCAAAGGCTGCGGCGTTCACATGGATCGTGCCGCCCGAGGTGTCGGCGGACGCAAGTGTCGGCGCCAGATCAGAGGCGAGTTGTTGGACGGTTTCCAAGGCGCTTTGTAGCGCCCCGGTGAATAAGGCCGCTTCTGATGTTGCCGTGTGGTAGGCGTTCAGGGCAGAAAGTGAGTGGTCTATACCTGCTAATCCTTTGAAGTCGCCTGATACTTCTGCGGCAAGGTCGACTTTTTTCCCGGAACTCATCTCTGCCGTCAACCGCTGTAGCTGGGCCTTCATATCCGTATTGTGACGTCTGAGAATGAACGCCTGAGCCATGTCACCGAGTGATACATTGTTCATAGTTACAACCCGATCAATTGCTGAATGAGATCATCGATAGTCTGCACCACGCGGGCATTTGCGGCGAATGCCTGCTCGACCTGAAGCAGTGTTTGAAGCTCTGCATCGGTGTCGACGCCGTCTTGCAATTGCAGTTCGGTAAGGGCGGTGTAGCGCGCGGTGGAGTAGCTTTGCCGCAGGTCCGCCGATTGCCGCGACCCGGCGACCTGCGACAAGACATCGGCGGCAAGCCCGCCGCTGGAACGACCAGCGCCGATGAATGATCCGGACAGCGGTATGCGACCGACCAAGAGCACATCGCGCAGCGACACCAGCAAGGTCGCATTGCCCACATCGCCCGCTGCCATGGCACCCAGACCATCCCGCAACCGCCAGAGTGCGCCGCCCCGGGAAGGATCAACCAGGGCATTAATCTCAATCCGGCCAGCCAGGCCCACTTCCGCCAGCGGGTCGAATACCGCCCCTGCATCGGAAAACAGGCCGGGCTGCCCTGCCACCAAAGTCGGATCAACCGACGGGCTTTCGAAACGCCCGATCAAATCACGCGCGAATGCATCAATTTGCGTTTGGACCTGCGGGGCAAGATCATCCCGGATTGCGAACCGCGCGCCAAGAGTCCCTCCCCCCAACAGGCCGCCGTCGCCGACCCCGACCTGCATTCCGCCAATCGTTAACCCGGAAAGCGCGCCAGATGCCAAGGTCATGTCGGCGGTGATAGTTCCGACAGGCGTGAAACCGACCTTGACCGGGTTGCCCTCAAGCAAAATCGCGCCGCCTGACGTATAAAGCGATATCTGGTCATGATCGCGCGCCACCTCACGCACCGGGACTATTTTCGAAACCCGGTCGATCAGGATCTGACGCTGGTCCAACAACGCGCTGGCGTCATGGCCAGAGCTGCGCTGGGTCAAAATGGCGCCATTCAACCCATCAATCTGCATGAGTGCGGTGTTGATGTCATCGACCTGTTTTGCAATGGAGCTATCCGCATCCATGCGCGCCAGTTGCACAGTTTTGGTCAGCGTGTTGAGTTTGCTGGCAAGATCCGATGCGGTGGATAAAACGTTTTGCAGTCTTGCCTGCGAATCGGGTCTGCTTGCTGCCTGAACGAATGCGGCATCAAGGGCAGCTATCTGGTCGGTCAGCGCGCCGGGAGTGCCCGGTTGACCGATGCTTTTTTCGATCATTGTCAAAAAACTGGTGCGCGATCCAGCATTGCCAACGTCAGCCTCTGCCAAACGGCGGTCTGACAGGATCGACTGGTTCAGCGACCGCGTTACGCCGTCGATTTTCACGCCGCCACCGTTGCCGCCCAGGGACTGCGACGATAGATTTACCTCGCGCCGCGCGTAACCCGGTGTCAACGCGTTTGACACGTTAGAAGATACAACCTCGGCCCGGCGCGAGGCCGCAGTAAGGCCGGTCAAGGCATTGGCGAGTGACGTTGAAAGGCCCATTTTAAGCCGGGTTTCCCTGCGCTAAGCGCATCAGCGTTTGATGTTCGTGGTTTCTTGCAGCATTTCATCAACCGTCTGGATGACCTTGGCGTTGGACGAGTAGGCGCGCTGAGTCTGGATCAGGTTGGTAAGTTCTGCCGCGACATCCGTAGCTGACCCTTCGCGCGCATAGCCGACGACCGAACCTGTCGGGCCATCTCCGGCATTCCATAGAAAGAAGGAACCAGAGTCGGGCGACACCTGAAACGTTTGGTTGTTCAGGGCAATCAGCCCGTTGGGGTTCGGTACATCCACCACCGGAATCTGATAGATTCGGCGTGTGAAGCCAGTGTCGTAGCTGGCGGTGATGTAGCCATTGTCGTCGACTTCAACCGCAGTAAGATTGCCGACGGGCGAGCCATCCTTGGTAATCGAAGTCGGCGCGAAGCTGTCGGACAACTGCGTAAGCCCGTTCGGCAGACCGAGCTTCCCGATTGCCATGGAAATTGGCCCCCCGGCGACTGTCAACCCCAATGTGCCGGTGGTTGGGTTATAGGCCCCACCGGAAAGCGTCGTCACCGAAGCCAGTGTGCCACCGCTGGCGCGGGTGCTGTCGAAAACCAGGGTATATTGCCCGATGAGGGCACCATTCTGAGCCGAGTCGCGGATGTCCATTGTCCAGGTATTTGATGAGCCTGTGGCCGGGATCATTGGCGTGAACGTGACGTCGAGGGTTTCCGAGGTCCCAAGGTTTCCAAAATATTCAACGGATAGCGGCAGCACACTGCCGGAAGCACCGGCTTGGGTTTGTGTTGCGGGCAGGTTGACACCGAAGTTAACGGTCGTGGTTGGGTCGCCCGCAGATTGGTTGGCGTTGATAACCACCGGCTGCAGGCCCGCAATCGTGTCACGCGGCAGAACCGGAATGGTGCCATCGGCATTGGCGGGCCAGCCCAGAAGCACCAGACCGGATTCAGTTTTCAATATGCCACTCGAGTCGGCGCGGAACGCCCCGGTTGTCGTCATCATCATTGGGCGCTCACCCGTGGAGGCATTCAGTGAAACGGCCGTCGTCACCGGCAACATGCCACGGCCCGACACCGCCAGATCAAGCGCGTTCGACGTTGCAACCAAGGCACCATGTTCGTCGATCAGGCGCGTGGTTGCGGCGCGGACGCCGCCCGCCGAATAGGTTCCGGCACCGCGTGCTTGGTTGATGACGAAATTCTCGAAATCTGCCGAGGCGCGCTTGTACCCATAGGTGCCGGAGTTTGCGATGTTGTCGGAAATGGTCGCAAGCCGGGTGGCATTGGCACTAAGGCCGGCCACCCCTGCATTGAGAGAGGAAGAGATGGACATAAATGCCGCCTTTCTGCTGCTGCGTCCGTCGTTCAGGCCGGACCATGCAGCACGGGCACTTAACATCGCCCTAACGGATGCAAACCGAAGCGATTCTACTTGCCGGTTCGTAAAAGGATAACCTCCAACCGGTTGTTGCGGATTGCCATCGGGTTCATCAAAGATGGCTTTCGGTCGGCATAACCCGTCACGCGCTGAATACGCACGGGCTTCAGCCCGGCCGCTTCGATGAGTGTGCGCATCTGCATCGCGCGGCCCGCGGATAAATCCCACGCCGGGTTGATCCTCAAAACATCCGGCTGGGCGCGGATGTATCCATTTACTGCGACTTCATTTTCCACCAGGCCAAAAACACGGGCGATTACGCCTGCGAGCTCAGTGGTTATAGGGGCGGGAGTTGACGTGCCATCTTCAAACAATGGCTCGCCCTCGGTGTCAAAAAATTCGACGATCAACCCTTCATCCGTCACGCGGGTTACCATATGGCGAAGTGCATTTTCGGTGACCATGCTTTCGCCGCCAATGCCCATCAACGCGTCTTCGATTTTCTTGGACACCTCCTCGAACTTGCCTTTTTCGGCGGCATCTTGTGCAGTTTCGCTGCCGGTCTGGCCAGCGGCCTGATTCTGCTCCGTGGGTTTCATGCTGGAGGCCCCGGTTCCACTTTGCGCAATCTGTTCTTCGGATAGGGCGTTCTCGCCCCCGAAAGATCCGTCCCCTCCGCCGGATGTGCGGCTCAGTGGGATGGTCGGACTAAAATAGTCCGCCAAGCCCTTGCGTTGTTTTTCTGTCGTCGCATTTAGCAGCCACATCAGCATGAAAAAGGCCATCATCGCTGTCACGAAGTCGGCATAGGCAACCTTCCACGCTCCGCCATGGTGGCCGCCGCCCGCGATAACCTTTTTCCGCTTGATGATAACTGGCGCCGCATTGTTTTGCGCAGCCATCCCACCAACCTTTGTCTTCACCCAAGGCCACAGCTAGCAAAAGGGCTTTAACAACGGCCTAATCGGTCAAGTATTCTTGCAAAACTGCGGCGAACGGTTTGGCTAGACGACGACATCCGTCGCTGACTGGGGGCCGACCTCAAAAATCCGCCTGTAGCGGGCAATCTCGGTTGCCGGACCCATTGCTTTGTTGGGGTTGTCGGAAAGCTTGACTGTTGGTCGGCCATTGGCGCTGACGGCTTTGCAAACCAGACTGAAGGGCGACAAACCGTCATTTTCGGCAAAGCCACGGAAGTCGTTTGTCAGCAGCGTGCCCCAACCAAAGCTGGCTTTGACGCGGCCTGAAAAGCGGCGGTGCAGCTCTTCGATTTTGTCGACATCGAGCCCATCAGAAAAAATCACAAGTTTCTGAGTGGGGTCTTCGCCGCGCGATTTCCACCACTTGATTGCGGTTTCGGCTCCGGCTGCCGGATCGCCGGAATCAATGCGGATGCCGGTCCAGCCTGCAAGCCAGTCCGGCGCGTGTTTAAGGAAACCCGCCGTGCCATAGGTATCGGGCAGAATGATCCGTAGGTTGCCGTCATGCTCCTCGTGCCAATCTGCAAGGACCCTGTAAGGGGCTTGCCGAAGTGCATCGTCGCTATCGGCAAGTGCGGAATAGACCATCGGCAGCTCATGGGCATTGGTGCCAATCGCTTCAATGTCGCGCCGCATAGCAATGCGGCAGTTCGAGGTGCCGATGAACGCACTGCCCAACCCTTCGATCATCGCTTGCACACACCAATCTTGCCACAAGAAGGAATGGCGGCGACGGGTGCCGAAATCAGCAATTCGAAGCCCGTCGATCTTTTTCAAGCGCGCAATCTTTTCCCAAATCCTGGCCATGGCGCGGGCATACAGAACCTGAAGCTCGAACTTGCCCATTTCGGCCAGAACCGCGCGACTGCGCAGTTCCATCAACACCGCAAGTGCAGGAATTTCCCACATCATCACCTCCGGCCAGCGGCCTTCGAACGTCAGCTCGAATTGTCCGTCGCGTTTTTCCAAATGGTAAGGCGGCAGGCGCAGGGCCTCGAACCATTCCATGAAGTCAGGCCGAAACATCTGGCGTTTGCCGTAAAAGGTGTTGCCACGCAACCAGGTGCTTTCGCCGCGGGTCAACGAAAGAGAGCGGACATGATCAAGCTGTTCGCGCAACTCGGCTTCGTCAATGACATCGGCAAGGCGGATCCTGGTTGACCGATTGATAAGGCTGAAGGTCACGTCAGTGTCAGGCCGATTGCGAAAAACCGACTGACACATCAGCAGCTTGTAGAAATCATTGTCCAAAAGTGAGCGGACGATCGGGTCAATTTTCCAGTTGTGGTTGTGAACGCGGGTCGCAATATCAATCATTTATGGCTCCAGCGTGACACCTGCGGTGCGCATGTTGCTTCGGGCAGCGGCCAGTGAGCCGTTCAGGTTGATGGCGCGGCAGGCACTTTCCAAAACTGTCACTTTAAAACCAAGCCGTGCCGCATCAATCGCCGAGTAGGCGACGCAGAAATCAAGGGCCAGCCCGCACAGTGTGATCCGGGTGATGCCACGGGTGCGCAAATAGCCTTCAAGGCCAGTGGGAGTTTTGTGGTCATTTTCGAACAGGGCGGAATAACTGTCGATTTCCGGGCGGAACCCTTTGCGGATAATCAGATCGGCAGGGTCCGTGGCAAGGGTGGTGTGAAACGCCGCGCCAAATGTGCCTTGCACACAATGTGCCGGCCATAACACCTGTGGGCCGTAGGGCATGTCGATCATGCTAAAGGCAGCGGCGCCGGGGTGATTGGAGGCAAACGAGCTATGGTTGGCAGGGTGCCAGTCCTGCGTCAGGATGCGGGTCTGGTACATCGGTAAAAGCGCGTTGATCCGGGCGATGATATCGTCGCCGCCGGTCACCGCCAAGGCGCCACCTGGGCAGAAGTCATTCTGCACGTCGATGACGATAAGGGCCTCGTCCGAGATGTGCATCGTAGGCTCCTTGCCACTTTTGTTCATGCGTAAGCAGGCGCATTGCCCCGGTCAATGGTCGCTCACAGGGATTTCTTGCCTGCCTGTGTCGAAATTGCTAAGCACGGCATCCCTTTAGTTGTCTTCTGGAACCCCATGTCTTCGCCCGTTGCTGACGGGCGATGATCTCATCACGGCACTTTGCAGAAAAAATCGGCATTTGTGCTGGGGAAACGGTCAAAAAGGCCGGACTTACCGCCGATCAGGTCGACCGGGTTATCTTTGTTGGCGGTTCAAGCCTGATTGGCGTAGTTGATCGGCTTATGCGGTCAATGTTTCAACGCGCTGCTTTTGAACATTCCGACGTTTTCTCCGCAGTCGTCGACGGCCTTGCTATTGCGGCGGGCCAAGACCGCTAGGCGCTTGCCGGAACGGCTTTGCAGGGGTATCAGGCGGCCATGCATACCGTAGCCGCGCTTTACCAATTCACCCGCTTTCCTGACCCCTGTGCCGTTCAGGGGCCACTGCAAGACTTATGCGCAAGCGCTGGTGTTAAAGGGACGCTGCTTGTCGCATCCGAAGGCATCAATGGGACAATCGCCGGGGATCGCATCGGCATCGACGCGGTTTTGGCCCATATCCGCACCTTGCCCGGCTGTTCTGAGTTGGAATGGAAAGAAAGCCACGCCGACGTCATGCCGTTTACCCGTATGAAGGTGCGGCTTAAGCGCGAAATTGTGACAATGGGCCAGCCCGACATTGATCCGCGCGCCAAGGTCGGAGCCTATGTCGCTCCGGCAGATTGGAACGCGCTTATTTCGGCGCCGGACGTGGTCGTCATAGACACCCGCAACGATTATGAAGTGGAAATTGGCAGCTTTACAGGGGCGATTAACCCGGAAATTGGCAGCTTCCGTGCCTTTCCCGACTGGTGGCGGCAAAATGCGACGGCTTTCAGGGGAAAGCGTGTCGCGATGTTTTGCACTGGTGGAATTCGCTGCGAGAAATCCACAAATTTTCTGTTAAGCGAGGGCGTTGAGGATGTTTTCCACCTGAAGGGCGGTATCCTGAAATATCTGGAAGACGTGCCCGAAGCCGAGAGCCAGTGGAACGGCGCCTGCTTTGTTTTTGACCAGCGGGTTAGTGTGACGCACGGGTTGGCGCCCGGCGATCACACGACCTGTCACGCCTGCCGGCGTCCAATTCTGCCCGCCGATCGGGATCGACCAGAATATGAAGCAGGCGCGTCTTGCCACCACTGTCTGGAAGAAACCACTGATGATCAGCGGGAGCGGTTTCGCGAGCGGCACAAGCAAATCCTACGCGCTGCCGCCTTGTCCAAAAGAATGGACAGACAAAACAAATGAGTCAGGTACCCACCTGCTCTGCCCACCGCTCCTTATCTCGCCTCGCTTGCGGCCGACCCACAGAGTTATCTCATGATGAGCAGGAACGCTCTGATCGAGAACATTCCCCCCCTCAGCCCTTCTCGCTGAGATAATTCGCAATCACCTGCGCCATTGCCGCCGATATCCCCTCGACCGCCATCAGATCTGCCAGCCCTGCCCGGCTGACCGCCTTGGCACTGCCGAAATGCGCCAGCAGCGCGCGTTTGCGGGTGGCGCCGACACCGGGGATGTCGTCGAGCGGGGTGGTGGTGAAGGTTTTGGCGCGTTTCGCCCGATGCGCGCCGATGGCCCAGCGGTGGGCCTCGTCGCGCAGGCGCTGGATGAAGTAAAGGACCGCGGCGTTGTGCGGCAGGGCGATGGGGCGGGTGCCGGGGCGGTGGAATTCCTCTTTGCCGGCGTCGCGGTCGATGCCTTTGGCCACCCCGATCATGGCGATGTCTTCGACGCCGAGGTCTTCGAGGATCGAGCGGACGGCGGAGACTTGTCCGGCGCCGCCGTCGATCAGCAGCAGGTCGGGCCAGGCGCCGGACTGGCGGTCGGGGTCTTCCTTCAGCAGCCGCTCGAAGCGGCGGGTGAGGACATCTTTCATCATGCCGAAATCGTCGCCGGGGGTGAT
>JANMDM010000021.1:0-1864 GCA_031376305.1 Pseudomonadota bacterium
CCGGCCTGACCGGCCGACACCAGCAGGATCGGCATGCCGGCCAGAACGGCGGCCTCCAGCGCGTCGCAGCTTTCGGTGGCAAAGCGCATCGGCGGCACGACATGGCAGCAGACGGCGGTGCAGAAGGGCCGCTCGCGATGCTTGCCCTCGCCACCCGCCACCGCGTCGAGCATCGGCTGAACCGCGCGCACCGAGGCGCTGTCGGTATAGCTGACGGCGATGGATTTCGTCGTGCCCGACAGGCAGGCGTAGGTGGTGTTCATGTCGAGATCGAGGATGGTCTTGGCATCCCGCGCCACGAGCGAGCGGTGATACCAGTGGATGTTGTCCAGCCGGTCCACCAGCCGGGCAATGTCATAAAGATCGGCCACGGTGCTTTCGCGGTAGCGGCCGGTCTCGAAATCCATGATCGTCGGCGCGGCCCCGCCGGTGCCGGTATGCACCCGCCGCCCGCCGATCTCGATGTCATGCATCGGGTCGATGCCATGCAGGGTGAATTTGCGGCGGGTGCGGGCGATCACGTCCTCGACCAGCGCGCGGGGGAAGCGCAAGCGGCCATCGCCATCCACCCGGCAGCCCGCGGTCACCGCCCGCGCCTCAAGGCTGGGTGTCAGTTGCGACAGGCCGAGGTCTTCGAGAAGCCGTAACACCAACTCGTGAATTTGCAGCATCTCGCCATCGGTCAGGGGCTTGTAGCGGCCACCCACCATGCCCGCCGGCACCGGCGACGCGGGCGGGGCGGCTTCGACACGGTTGCGCCTTCCGGCGCGGCGCGGGGAAAGTTCGGACGGGAAATGTTCGGACATTGTGGAACCCCAAGGATTGCTTTGGCGCCAGCTAGCACCGCATCCTTGCACCGTTCAAACGATCATTCCGTATGTGTCGCATTCCTCTGGATCATGTGAAGGTCCCCTAGACCTGTGGCCTCAACGCTGAGCCAGTTCAGAAAAGCCATGATCCCCGGGGCGTGGGTGGCATCGTTGGATGTGCAGAGGTAATAGCCCTCCCGCGTTTCCACCGTGCGATCCACTGGGCAGACCAACCGCCCCTCCGCCAGCAGCGGATCGGTGACATAGCTCCAACCCAAGGCCACGCCATGGCCCGCCTCTGCTGCCTGCAACACCATCGGGTAAGAGTTGAACCGCAGCCCGCGCCGCACCGGTTGGCCGTTGACGCCCTGCCGCAGCAACCATGTCCGCCAGTCCACGCCCCCGAAGGACGGCTTGCCGTATTCCAGATGCAAAAGCGTCTGGTCGAGCAGATCCTCGGGCCGGTGCAACGCCGGATGCTCGCGCAGATAGGCCGGGCTGCACACCGGATAGACCCGTTCGCCGAACAAAAGCCGGGCCTCCAGCCCCTCCCATTGGCCCGACCCGAACAGGATCGCCACATCCACCTCGCCTGTGCCCGGCAAAACCGGCTGGTCGGTCGCCAGCACCCGCAGGTCGACATCCGGTTGCAGCGCGCCAAAACGTTCCAGTCGCGGCATCAGCCAGAACCACGCAAAGGCCACCGAAGCGCAGACCGTGATCTGCGGCGCCTTCGCCGCCGCGCCAAGCGCCGCAAGGCAGGCACTCACATCGTCGAGCCCGCGCGTCACCGACTCGCACAGACGCTGCCCTTCCGCCGTCAATTCGATGGCGCGATGCAGGCGGTGAAACAGCCGTAGACCCAGCGCATCCTCCAGCGTCTTGATCTGCCGACTGACCGCGCTTTGCGTCAGACAGAGTTCGCCCGCCGCAAGTGTGAAACTGCGATGGCGCGCAACCACCTCGAAGGTGTGAAACAGGTCCAGAGGTGGCAGGCGGTATTTGCTCACGGACATCCTTTCGCTACCAGCGCGTGAACCGATTTTGAACCCGGT
>JANMDM010000030.1:0-6959 GCA_031376305.1 Pseudomonadota bacterium
GCCTCGATCAGGGTGGTCTTGCCGTGGTTCATCTGGTCATCGACCGCCTTTGTCAGCGCCGCGCGCAACTCGTCCATCGTCCTGGCCTGCACACCTTGCAGGCCGCAAGCTTTGGCAATTCCGGCGTAGGAAACGTTGGTGTCCAACTCGGTGCCGACGAAGTTGTCGTCATACCACAGCGTTGAGTTGCGCTTTTCGGCCCCCCATTGGTAGTTGCGGAAGACCACCATGGTGATCGCCGGCCATTCCGGGCGGCCAATTGCCGTCAACTCTGTCACCGCAATACCAAAGGCGCCGTCGCCGGCAAACCCCACCACCGGCACGTCCGGGCAGCCGATCTTGGCACCGATCACCGCGGGCAAGCCGTAGCCACAGGGGCCGAACAACCCCGGTGCCAAATACTTCCGCCCTTGTTCAAACGTCGGATAGGCGTTGCCGATCGCACAGTTGTTGCCAATATCGCTTGAGGTGATCGCGTCCTTCGGCAGGGCCGACTGGATCGCGCGCCAGGCCATCCGCGGGCTCATCCAATCGGGTTTGGACGCCCGGGCGCGCTGGTTCCAGCTGGTGCCGACATCGTCATCTTCATGGTCCATCGACGACAACGCCTGCGCCCATGCCGATTTGGTCTGCGCGATCTTGGCCTTGCGCTCGGCCCGCCCGGCATTGCCCGCCGCAGGCGAGAGCCGCGCCAGCAGGCTCTCGGCCACCGATCTGGCATCGCCGACGATCCCCACCGCGAGTTTTTTGGTCAGCCCGATCCGGTTCGGGTTGATATCGACCTGAATGATTTTGGCGTCCTTCGGCCAGTAATCCAGCCCATAACCCGGCAGGGTCGAGAACGGGTTCAACCGTGTGCCCAGACACAAGACGACATCGGCCTGCGAAATCAGCTCCATCGCGGCTTTCGAGCCGTTATAGCCCAAAGGCCCCGCAAACAGCGGATGGCTGCCCGGAAACGCATCGTTATGCTGATAGCCGACGCAAACCGGCGCATCCAGCCGCTCCGCCAGCTTCATCGAGGCGGGGATAGCCCCGGCCAGAACCACGCCCGCCCCATTCAGAATCACCGGAAACTTCGCCCCCGACAGCAGGTCTGCTGCCGCTGCAATCGCCGTGTCGCCGCCCGCGGGGCGCTCAAATTCGACAATGCGCGGCAGCTCGATGTCGATCACCTGGGTCCAGTAATCGCGCGGCATGTTGATCTGGGCCGGCGCCGAAGCGCGCTTGGCATTGATGATCACCCGGTTCAGCACTTCGGCGACGCGGGAAGGATCGCGCACCTCCTCCTGATAGGCGACCATATCCTTGAACATCGCCATCTGTTCAACTTCCTGAAACCCGCCCATGCCAATGGTTTTGTTGGCAGCCTGCGGGGTCACCAGCAACAAGGGCGTATGGTTCCAATACGCCGTTTTCACGGGGGTTACAAAATTCGCAATCCCCGGTCCGTTCTGCGCGATCATCATGCTCATCTTGCCGGTGGCGCGGGTATAGCCATCCGCCATCATCCCGCCGGAACCTTCGTGCGCGCAGTCCCAAAAGGTGATGCCGGCGCGCGGGAACAGATCCGATATCGGCATGAAGGCTGAGCCGATGATGCCAAACGCCTGGTCGATGCCATGCATCTGCAAGACCTTCACAAAGGCCTCTTCGGTGGTCATTTTCATTGGCTACACTCCCTGAGTTACCGTATCGCGGCACTTTTCAAGCCCATCTAACCTCAGGCGGCGCGGCCCGGTTAGGGCCAGCCACACCACCTACTTAAGTCCAGTTTTGCCGATCTCCTCGGCAATCAGGGCGATCCCGTCGGCAATGCGGCTCTGGGCGATCGAAGAATAGGCCAGACGGTAATAATTCACCGGCGCCGAGCCCGGATCAAAGAACCGCCGCCCCGGCTCGATCAGGACGCCCTTTGATCTCAGATTTGCGGCCAGAAGGTCACAATCAACGCCTTGCGGCGCCATCATCCAAAAACTCGATCCGCCAAACCCGCCCTGGCCCGCAAAGGTCAGGCCCTGCGCGCGGATCGCGTCATCCATGGCCATGCGCCGCCGCCGGAACGCCTGGTTCATGCGCCCCAAAAGCGTGTCGTAATGGCCCTGCGCCAGAAAATAGGCGGCAGTGCGCTGAATATGCCCGGGCGGGTGGCGCAAGACCGTGGCGCGCAGCGACCGCGCTTCGTCGATGAAGCGTTGTGATCCCACCAGATAGCCAAGGCGAAGCCCCGGAAACAGCGATTTTGAGAATGAGCCGACATAGATCACGCGCCCTTCGTCATCCAGGGATTTAAGCGCTGGTGAGGCGGCTTTCAGAAACGACATTTCGAATTCATAGTCATCCTCGACGATGACAAAATTTTCGCGCCGCGCCCGATCAAGAAAGTCGCGGCGGCGGGCGATGGGCATGGTGGCATTGGTCGGGCAATGGTGGCTGGCGGTGGTAAAGACCACATCGGCCCCCGCCGGGATGGTCTCGGGCGGCAAGCCATCTTCATCCACATCGACAAAATCGGTGCGGCACCGCGTTTGCTCCAGAATGACGCGCAGCCCCGGGTAGGACGGATTTTCCTGTACCGCCAGCCGATCTGGCCCCAGCAAGACCTGTGCGGTGATCCACAGCGCGTTTTGCGCCCCCATCGTCAGCAAGACCTCCTCTGGTCGCGCCACGATTCCGCGACGGGGCAGAATCGATCTGACGATGTATTCGATCAGCATCGGATCATCACGGGTGTAGTAATCCGCCGTCAAAGCCTCAAAATCGCGGCGCCCCAGCGCGCGCAAGGCACAAAGCCGCCAGTTCTGATGATCAAAGAGCGTGGCATCTGCCTGCCCGTAAATGAAAGGATACGGATAGCTGCGCCAATTCTCGGGCTTCGACAGATCGGCGGCCTGCGAATAGCGCCGCCCGGTGATCGTGTCCCAATCGACTGTGTCGCGCTGCGCCGCCTCCGGCAGACCGAAGTCCGGCTGACGCGGGGCGTTGTCTGACACAAAATACCCCGAGCGCCCGCGCGCCGTCAGATAGTCCCCGGACATCAGTTCGGCGTAGGCCAGCGTGACGGTGATCCGGCTGACACCCAGATGCACGGCCAGCCTGCGGCTTGAGGGCAGCTTTTCCCCCGCCCGCAACCGGCCCAGCAAAATTGCCGCAGCAACGCGTTGCTGGATTTGCTGTTGCAAGGTGCCGCCCGCGCCCGGCGTCAGAAAAAAGCTTTCAACCGGAATTGACATTTCTGGCTCTAACCCCGCCTTGATCTGGACTTATCCAATGTGGCGCGTTTTCGCGAAAAAGATCAATGTCGCAAAATCAGCTTCACCTTTGCATAAATATCCCGGGGGTCGTCCATTGGTGCGCCATTGGTTCGAGAATCAATGGACGACGGGGCAGAGCCCCCGCCCTTAACCGAAGACCCGGCTCAACGCCTGATCAATTGCGCCGGTGATCTGATCAATATCGTCAGCCGTCGCAATCAGGGCAGGGGACAGACACAAGGTATTGTTCAAGCCCGGCAGACTGCGGTTGGTCATGCCGATAATCACGCCCTGGCCCATGCAGTCGGCCACGACGGCCGCGACCTGCTTCTCATTCGCCGGTTCCTTGGTGGTGCGGTCCGCCACCAGTTCGGCGCCGCAGAACAAGCCCTTGCCGCGCACGTCGCCGATGACCTTGTGCTTGTCTTGAAGGGCGCGCAGGTTGCTCAGCACCCGGTCCCCCATCTTCAGGGTATTCTCCAACAGCCCCTCGTCCTCAATGATCCGCATATTCTCCAAGGCCGCCGCCGGCCCCGCCGTGCAGCCACCAAAGGTCGAGATATCGCGGAAATAGCTCATCGGGTCGCCTGGATCGGTCTTGAACATCTCAAACACGGCTTCGGTGGTCACGGTGCAAGAAATCGCCGCATAGCCCGAGGCAACGCCCTTGGCCATCGTTACAAAATCAGGCTTGATGCCGTAGTTCTGGTAGCCAAACCAGGTGCCGGTGCGGCCAACGCCGCAAACCACTTCGTCGATATGCAGGAAAATGTCGTATTTCTTGCAGATCTCCTGCACCCGCTCCCAATAGCCCGTCGGCGGCACGATGACCCCGCCACCCGCCGTCACCGGCTCCAGCACCAGCGCCCCGATGGTATCGGCGCCTTCGCGCAAGATCACCTCCTCGATGGCATCGGCGGCGCGCTCACCGTAGTTTTCCACATCCCACTGCTTGCGGTACTCAAGGCAATGCGGAACCATCACGAAGCCATCCGGGTAGGGCCCATATTGCAAGGCGCGTTCGGCCTGACCCGAGGTGGCCAGGGTGCCGATGGTGGTGCCGTGGTAATCCCGCTCGCGGTAGAGGATTTTCCACTTCTTGCCGCCGCGATGTTTATGCGCGATCTGGCGCACCATTTTATAGACCTTTTCATTGGCCTCGGAGCCGGAGTTCGAATAGTAAACCCGCGTCAGACCCGGCATCTTGGCAATCAGCTGTTCAGCAAAGCGCGAGCTGGGGATCGATCCGGCGGAACCGGCGAAATAATTCATCCGCACCAGCTGGTCGCGCACCGCATCGGCAATGCTTTCCCGCCCGTAGCCCACATTCACCGTCCACACCCCGCCCGACACGGCGTCCAGATGCTCGCGCCCCCGCGCGTCCCAGACCCGCATGCCGCGCCCCTCGACCATGATCCGCGGATCGACGGTCTCATATTGCTTATGCTGCGACAGATGGTGCCAGATGTGGGCGCGGTCAGCCTCGATCACGGCGGAAATATCGTTGGGGTTCATGGGGCGGTTCATCGGGGATGCCTTTCTTGATGGCCCGTAGGGCATTGCGGGCGCTTGGGCGTATTTGACCACGGAACCCCCCCGGCTTCTTAGGTCCAGATGGTGGGCTGAGGTAAGGCCAGTTGCGGCAGGTGCCGTGCGCGGCGTGGCGCAGGCGGGTGGTGCCACGGGATCATCAGCGTTTCGGCCGTGTCAACCGACTGGCCAAAAGATCGCCGCTTTCCGACAGAATCGGATAGGCCACCTGGGTAAAGGCGGTATTGACCTGTTTCAGCGCCCTGAGTGTCTCTTGATGGATGTTGCTGGTCTCGATGCTTTCCGTGCGGCCTTCCTTCAGCCGTTCAAGATGCGAGCGTTGCAGGGCCTGTTCGATATCACGGACATGATCCTTTTCCTCGACCAACGCCCGCGCCGCATCGGGATTGAGGGTCATCAGCACATTGAGCGCCGCTTGGGCATTTGACAAAACCCGGTCGTGGAAGTCGTTGACCTCGCGTTGGCCGGTCTCGGAGAATGACAGCCCGCCCTGATCCAGCCGTTTGGCAAGGGCAAGCATGTTATGGGCGATTGCATTGCCCGCACTTTCCAGATTGACGGCCATTTCCGCCAGATCAATGCCACGACGGGTAACGGTGTCGTCGCTGTCAGAGCGTTGCAGTTTGGCCAGATACAGCTTGATTGCCAAATGGATCCTGTCGACATCTTCCTCCTTGCGGCGGATGGCATCGGCGGCGACCTCGTCCCAGGCGCCATAAAGCCCGTGGACCGACCGCAACATCGCTTCGACGCCTTCGCCCATCTGCAGAATTTCGCGGGCGGCACAGGCCAAAGCCCGGTCAGGATTGGTCAGCGCCGAGGGATCAAGCGCCGAAACCCGGTCAAGCGACGCGGTGGTGGCGGCCGGGGATATCAGGCCGGTGGCCAGACCCATCAGCGGCCCGGTGAAGGGCAACGCCAGAATCAGGATCGCCAGATTGAAGACAAGGTGCAGGTTGATCACCTGCCGGGCCGGTGTGGCACCCAATACGTCAAGCGGCGGCTGCAAGGTTGCCAACGCCAGCAGGGCCAGCAAAGCGCCGCCGCCGCGCACCAGCATATTGGCCATGACCACCCGGCGGGCGGGAATCTCTGACCCCAAAGTCAGAACAAACGCAATGAGGGCGCCGCCAAGGTTTGCCCCCAGTACCATCGCCACGCCTGCCGTTACCGGCAGCATCGAACTTGCCGAAAGGGTTACGAACAACAGCACGGCGGCAACGCTTGAATGCACCGCCCAGGCAAAAAGCGCGCCAATGACAAAGGCGGTCAAAGGGTCGCCCCCCAGATAGCGCATCGCCGCCCCCAGCCCCGGACTGTCGCGCAATGGCTCCGTCGCTTCGCGGATCATGGTCAGCGCCACGAAGATCAGCGCCAGTCCGATCAGCACCCGCCCCGTCATCCGCCATTCCCGCGTCACCGACCGTTGAAAGATCACCACACCCGCAACCATCAGCACCGGCACCAGCCAATCGGCGCGCGTCAGCAAGATCTGCGCGACGATGGCCGATCCCAGATCGCCCCCGAGCAGCACCGCCAGACCGGCCGCCCCGGCCAGCGTGCCCGCGGCCACAAAATTCGACGTCAATATCGCCACAGCGGTTGAACTTTGCAGCACGATCGCCGCTGCCGTCCCCGAAGCCGCTGCCAATACCCGGTTCTCCGCCCCCCGCCTGAGCCAGCGGCGCAGTTGCACCGACCAACCACGTTCAACCCCGGTGCGCACCAACCGCACCGCCCAGATCAAAAGCGCCGCAGCCCCGGCAATGTTCAGTGAAAAAAGAAGCGGTGAGGCGTTGGACAAGGTGTGATATTCCAAGATGGCCAGATGCGATTTGCGGGCGAACCTGGGCTGTTACAAAACTGTCATAAACCCCTCACAAAACCCGTTCCAGCACAATGGCAAATGCGTAGTATCATTGCTTTGGCGGATGAAATCTTTTGCACCTGCATCGGCGAAGCAAGTTTTGGGTGAGAATTTTGATCATAAGATCCAGCTTTTCATGTTGCGAAAGATTTTGGCGCATTGCAGAGTTGGTATCGGAAGAAAGAGGCGGCGACAGTCACGTTGCACGACCGCCCGGCGCGTGCAAACGCGGCAAAACAGTCCGAAGGGAGAAACCGGATGCTGAAAAGAATACTGATTTCCACGAC
>JANMDM010000039.1:0-6572 GCA_031376305.1 Pseudomonadota bacterium
GTTCCGCTCCGGCGTCCATATGCGCATAGTTTTGCGCCGTCATCACCTCGGACAGGCAGGCCCGCATTGCCGCGAATTGCAGCGGATTGGCCGACAGTGTCGTGCCGATCCCCGAAAACCCCGCCGGGCGGGTGGCGTTAAAGACGGCAAAGCGCCGCGCAATTTCTTTGGTCATTCCCCAGACCGACGCCGGCAGCCCCCCCGCCACCGGCTTGCCCAACACGAACATGTCCGGCTCCAACCCGTGGGTGCGGGTATAGGCGCCAAGGCCGGAACTGATCGTATGCGTCTCATCAAGGATCAGCAGCGTGCCGTCTTTGCGGGTAAGCTGGCGCAAGCCTTCGTGGTAGCCCGCATCGGGCAGCACCATGCAGCAGTTGGTCATCACCGGTTCGGCCAGAACCGCCGCCACGTCACCCTTGGCCAAAGCCGCTTCCAGGGCGGGCAGGTCGTTGAACTCCACCGCCACCGAGGTTTGCGCCAAATCGGCAACCTGCCCGACCAGACCGGGGCGCGCCACGGTCTTGCCATCCACTGGGCGCACCATCGCGTCATCGACGGCGCCATGATAGCAGCCCGCAAAGACCAGGATTTTCGGCCGCGCGGTCACTGCCCGCGCCACCCGGATCGCAAAGCGGTTGGCGTCCGAAGCGGTCGTGGCAATCTGCCAACGGAAGGGCCCGAACGTTTCTTGCAACAGCTTGCCAACCTCAAGCGCATCCAGCGTCGGCAGCATATAGGTCAGTCCACGCGCTGCCTGTTCGGCAATGGCCTCGGCGACCGGCGCCGGCGAATGCCCGAACATCGAGCCGGTATCGCCCAGACAGAAATCATCAAGGACATGGCCGTCTAAATCGGTCAGCGTCGCCCCCTGCGCCTCGGCCACCAGCATCGGGAAGGGCTGCGGCCAATCGAGCATCCACAGCATCGGCACGCCATCCAGAAAGGCGGCAGTTGCCGATTGCAGGGCAGCGCGGGTTTTCGGGCGGGCGGCGGCAAAGACCGCGGCCTCGCGGGCACGGACGGCCGCGATACGGTCAGCGGGCACGCCGCCGATAAGGGTCTGGTCAAGAGACATCTGTCACCTCAGGAAATTGCGAGCTTGATTTGGTCCACCGGCATTCCCGCACCGGAATGCACAGGGCAGCGGCACTAGCCCCTTGGCGGCGCCGGCAGGCCAAAGCGCAGCCGTTCCGTCGCGCGCGCAATCGCGACCGGACAATCAACCCACCGCCCGCGGCGCCTGACAAACAGCGCGCGTCCGGCCCCATCAGGGCGATTTGGCGAAAGGCGGTCGAACAAGTTCATAATTTGATCATACCATGAATTTCACCCGCCGCACCAGTGTCTTTCGGGCAGGGGCCTGCGTCCGGTCCGGTCGGATCTTAGGCCGTCTGCATCGCAGAAATTCACTGAAAACAGAGCGTTTCCACCCTGACAACACCAGACTTAGGCAGTTTCGCCGCAGTTACTAACGCCAGCGCCGTTAACCTCTGAGTCTGCCTCTGGAGACAATCCCGCTGCACCATTGCTTCCTTTCCACAAATTTTCCGCTCGCCAATGCGAAATTGTTTCCACAAGCAATCCAACCAGAGGCCATTCAGTGGGGCCCGCCAGAAATTCCTTATTAAATCTGGGCATTTCCACGATGATGGTTTTCATATTCAAGCCGCGATTCTGGGGCTTTGTGCTTTTATCGATACCGGCACCGACCGGACGGTGATGTGGTACGAGCGCTCATATTTGTGTGAGTAAATTTTTTCTTCGGCAGGTGCCGGACTTATTTTGAAACCGCCTGATCCTTGCTGGATGGCCCGGAGATTTTCGCCGCGCCACGCCGCCGCCAAACGCAGGGACTGGGACTATTTTGAACGGAACAGACCATAATGAATCTCGATATGACCCCCAAGACTTTTTCCGGCACCGCCACTCCCCAACCGCTGCCCCACGGGCACAGCCCGCTTTCCCCGGCCCCCGAGGCCAAGGCCGAGCGGAGCTGGACCCTGCCCGGCCTGTGCTGGAACGCCCGTGTCACCACCTCTTTCGGCGCGTTGCCGGTGCAGGTGCTGCGCAATTTCGATCCTCTGCGGCTGGTTGACGGCACCGTCCTGCGCGTGACCTGGGTCGACAAAATCCAGCTTGATGAAGGCTTCTTGTCGGCCTTTCCCGACGCACAGCCAGTGCTGATCCGCGCCGGGGCTTTGGGTCAGGGGCAGCCAGCGCAAGATATCCTCGTATCCCCTCATCAAAAAATTGCTGTGCAGGGGGCAAGCTTCACCGCCGAGCTGCGACTGGCCCGCGATCTGCTTGGCCGTCCGGGCATTTTGCGCCACCCGCAAACCATGCTGACCTACTACCTTTTCCATTGCGGTCAGCCCGCAAAAGTCGCCGTCGACGGGTTAAGCTTGCACATGGCACCCTAGCCAAACCACCGCGCCCGCTGAAATTGATTATTGGCGGACGCGGGCCTTTTGCTTCAGCAAAAGACCGTCTAAGCCTGTTACATACCAATTTCAGGCAGGTGACATGGAACGACTGATCGAACGCACGCTTTTCGCCAGCCGCTGGCTGATGGCCCCGATGTATCTGGGGCTGGTCGGCGCGCTGGCAATCTTGCTTTATGCCTTTGTCGTCGACATGGCGCATTTCATCAGCGGTCTGGCTCAGCCCGATGTTGATGACGCGATCCTGGGGGTCCTGTCGCTCATCGACCTGTCGCTGATGGCCAATCTGGTGCTGATCGTGATCTTTTCGGGCTATGAGAACTTCGTCAGCCGGATGGACTTCGAAGGCCATGAGGATCGCCCCAGCTGGCAGGGCGAGGTCGATTTTTCGACGCTGAAGCAAAAAATTGTTGCGTCGATTATTGCTATCTCGGGGATCCACCTGCTGGAAGTCTTCATGGATCTGGACAAGTACGCGCCTGAAAAAATCCGCTGGATGGTAATCATCCATTTGGTATTCGTGGGGTCTGGCGTGCTTTTGGCGCTGACCGACTGGATCGCAATGAAGTCAAAGGACATGAAGGCGAAGTAGCCGTTATTCGGCCTCGCCCTCACCGTCAACCTTGGTGCCCGGTCGGCCGCGATAGCCCATCGCCACGACGAATTTTTCCGAACTGTCCGCCCGGCTTGCCGGCGGCTTCACGTTCGCGACCTTCTTGAAGTTCTTCTTCAACAGGGTCTGCATCTCATGTTCTGCCCCGCCCGCCAGAACCTTGGCGACAAAGGTGCCGTCATCCTCCAGCACGTCAAACGCAAAGGCCAGTGCCGCCTCGATCAGGGCAACGATCCGCAGGTGATCCGTGCCTTTGTGTCCGCTTGCAGCTGCGGCCATGTCCGACATCACCACATCGGCCCGACCACCCAGCCAGCTCTTGACCTTGTCCTCTGCCCCGTCCTCCAGAAAATCCAGCTGGTGAAGCTCGGCGCCGGAAATCGGTTCCACCTCTTGCAGGTCAACGCCAAGGACATAGCCCACGGGCTTTTTCGGGTTCTGGCCCAAGGTATTGACCCGCAGCGACGCCACCTGGCACCAGCCCCCCGGCGCGCAGCCAAGGTCCACGACGCGCGCTCCCGGTTTAAGGAACCCGTATTTGTCGTCCAGCTCTGAAATCTTGTAGGCCGCCCTGCCGCGAAATCCCTCTTTCCGCGCTCGGATCACGTAGGGATCGTTCAGCTGCCGCTCCAGCCACAGCGTGGACGAAAGCTTGCGCCCCTTCGCGGTCTTCACCCGCACCCGCAACTCGCGCTGTCCACGCCCCGAATTCGGCTTTTCCGTCATGTGTAGGGTCCGTCCGCCAGCACGCCATCCGCGCTCATCTGCGCATAAAGAAGGCCCTCCCTAAGCCCCCTGTCCGCCACCGACAAGCGGTCAGTGGGCCAGATGCGCATCAAGGCCTGCAAGATCGCTGCCCCCGACATGATCAGCGCATGCCGGTCGCGCCCGATCCGCGGGTCGGTCCGCCGTCCCTCCGGCCCCAGCGACAGATACTCGCGGATGACAAGGTCGATCTGATCACTGGTCATCTGCAAACCGTCCACCTTGGTCCGGTCATAGCGTTTCAGGTTCAGGAAGCTTGCCGCCACCGTCGTCACCGTGCCGCTGGTTCCGATGATCTGGAACCCCGCGCGCGGGTTTTCGGCGTTGTAGGGGCTGAAGCTGGACAGGTTTTCTTCAAAGAACCAGCTCATCAGAGCGAACCGCGCGGCATCGACGTCCACTACGATGAACTGGTCCTTCAGAGTCGCCACCCCCAAGGGCACCGAAATCCAGTCCACCACCCGCGCCACGGCACCCTCGCCTTGCGCGTTGAACCCCATGTGCAGCCGCATGATCGCCCGCGCCCGGTCCACCGGGGCCACTGCGGAAAGGTCGATCCACACCAGCTCGGTCGATCCCCCGCCGATATCCACTACCAAAAGCTGCTCGGTCGAGGCATTGACCAAGGGCGCGCAGGAAATCACCGCCAGCCGCGCCTCTTCCTCGGGCGCGATGATCTCCAGGCTCAGCCCCGTCTCGCGCCGCACCTGCCGGATGAAGTCCTTGGCATTCCGCGCCCGCCGACAAGCCTCCGTCGCCACCAGCCGCATCCGGTTGACGCCGTGCTTTTCGATCTTCTTCTCGCAGATCCGCAGCGCCTGGATCGTCCGCCCCATCGACGCCCGCGACAAGCGACCCGTCGCCTCCAATCCCACCCCTAGCTGCACGGTCTTGGAGAAGCTGTCGACAATCGAAAACTGACTGCCCAGTGGCTGGGCAATCAGCATCCGGCAACTGTTCGTTCCCAGGTCCAGCGCCGCATAAAGCGGAGCCGACCCGGGGCCTGATAGGGCTGACGGCTCATCCACGCGGGAAACACCCGAAGGCGCCTCAACCTGCGCAGCTGTCGCGTCCGCCCTATGGGGACGCTCGGGCGTCATGACCGCCCTCCATCTGTGGTTGGCACGAATCGTAGTCGCCTTCGCCCCCCCACGCAAGCGCACTTCGCACCCGCCTTTGCGCAGCCGTTGGCACCGTTCATGATCCACGTGAAGTTTTTTCCGACAGCCGCCTGTCGCAGGCCGTCTTGCCTTGTGCTATCCGGACCCGGTGGCAGACGGGGTCGCATCCATCACCCGCCATGTCGAAAACCGACTCCGGTTGTCGGGAACCGGCGATTATCAACGGGATCAACACGGGCGAAGGGAATCACCGCGATCATGGCCGAAGTCACCATCGTCTACTGGCGCGACATCCCGGCGCAGGTCATCGTCGGCAAGGGTCGGCGCGGCTCCAAAGTCCAGCTTTCCGAACGGTTTGAGCAAGCCATCGACCGCTGCGCCATGAAGATCGGCGCGCGCGACTCCGACAGCTACCTCGCCGAATGGCGCAAGGCGCCGGTGGCCGAGATCGAGGGCGACCCAGACACCATCGCAGCCGACTACGCCGCGAAGCTGGAAGCCGAATTCGACACCGCCCGCATCAAGACACTGATCGACGCCGAAGGCTGGGCCAAGGCCTGACTTCCATGACCCTGCCCCCGCCTTCGACCCTCAAGGAGACCGTGATGGCCCTGTTCAACTTCCGCCGCAAAGAAGATGCCACCCCGGCAGGCCAACCGCTTGAGGGCTTTCTCAAGGGCTACTCCATCGAGGTCATGCCCCGCACCGCCGAAAAGGTCGAAGACTTCCGCGTCCTCCTGCCGAAAGGCACCCGCGTCTATATCGCCCATATCGAAGGCACGCCCATCGAAGACATGGTCTCCACCGCCCGCCGCATCAACGGCGAAGGCTTTGATGTCATGCCGCATTTCCCGGCCCGCATCATCCCCGACCGCGCCACCCTCGCCGACTGGATCGCCCGCTATCAGGGTGAGGCGAACGTCAAGCAGGCCCTCCTCCTTGGTGGCGGCGTCAACACCCCCGCCGGCGATTTCGACAGCTCGATGCAGATGGTCGAGACCGGCCTCTTCGACGGCTTCAAGCGGCTTCACGTCGCGGGGCATCCCGAGGGGAACCGCGACATCGACAAGGACGGCGGCGATGCCATCGTCCTGCAGGCGCTGAGATGGAAGCAGGCCTTCGCCGACCGTTCCGACGCCGATATGGCCATCGCCACCCAATTCTGTTTTGAGGCTGACCCCGTGATCGCCTGGGCCAACCGCCTTGCCGCCGAGGGCATCAAACTTCCGATCCACATCGGCATCGCGGGGCCGGCAAAACTGCAAACCCTGATCAAATTCGCCATCGCCTGCGGCGTCGGCCCATCCCTGCGCGTGTTGCAAAAGCGCGCGATGGATGTCACCAAACTCCTGCTGCCTTACGAGCCGACCGAGGTTCTGGAGGCGCTGGCCGCCCACAAGGCCGCCAGTCCGGCTTTCGGGATCGAACAGGCCCATTTCTTCCCCCTCGGCGGCATCAAGACCAATGCCCAGTGGGTCACCGACAACGGCGGCGCCTCCGGCGTGCCCGCCAACGCTTAAGGAACAGGTTGAAGAATGACTCGCACCGTCGTTGAATCCAAAACAAAAACCGTGATCATCGGCTTTGATGAGCCGTTCTGCGTGATCGGCGAACGCATCAACCCCACCG
>JANMDM010000063.1:0-3920 GCA_031376305.1 Pseudomonadota bacterium
TCGCCACCGATGCCAAAGGGGTTATCCAGATCTTCAACGTCGGTGCGGAACGGATGCTGGGCTACACCGCCGCCGAAGTGATGAACCAGATCACCCCCGCCGATATCTCGGATCCGCAGGAACTGATCGTACGCGCCAAAACGCTCAGCGCCGAGCTGGCCACCGCAATCACCCCCGGATTCGAGGCGCTGGTGTTCAAAGCATCGCGCGGGATCGAGGATATTTACGAGCTGACCTATATCCGTAAGGACGGCACCCGCTTTCCCGCCGTGGTGTCAGTGACGGCGCTGCGTGATGAGCAGGACGAGATCATCGGCTATCTGTTGATCGGCACCGACAACACCGCCCGCAAAGTGGTGGAGGAAGACCAGAAAAGAACTGACCAACGCCTGCGCGACCAGCAGTTCTACACCCGCAGCCTGATCGAATCCAACATTGACGCGCTGATGACCACCGATCCTGCCGGGATCATTACCGATGTGAACAAGCAGATGGAAGCGCTGACCGGCTCGACCCGCGACGAATTGATCGGCGCCCCGTTCAAGGATTGCTTCACCGATCCCGACCGCGCCGAGGCGGGCATCAAGCTGGTGTTGAGCGAAAAATCGGTGACCGACTATGAACTGACGGCCCGGGCCCGCGACGGCACGCAGACCGTCGTGTCCTATAATGCCACCACGTTCTATGACCGCAGCCGCACCTTGCAAGGCGTCTTTGCCGCCGCGCGCGACGTGACCGAACGCAAGCGCGTCGAGCGGGAACTGCACGAGGCCCGGGCAGTGGCGGAAAGTGCCAGCCAGACCAAATCGGACTTTCTCGCCTCGATGAGCCACGAGATCCGCACCCCGATGAATGCCATCATGGGCATTGCCGACCTGTTGGCAAAAACCACCCTTACCGCGCAACAAGACAAGTATGTGCAGATCTTTCGCCGGGCTGGCGAAAACCTTTTGAATTTGATCAATGATATCCTTGATCTGTCCAAGGTCGAGGCGTCGCAACTGGAACTTGAGCGGACCGGCTTTTCGCTGACCGATCAGTTGGAAATCGTGATGGAGATGGTCGCGGCCCGGGCGCAGGAAAAGGGTTTGGCCCTGTCTTGCCGCATTGCCCCCGATGTGCCGGCAAGCCGGATCGGGGATCCGACCCGGCTGCGGCAGGTGCTGATGAATCTGCTGGGCAACGCGATCAAATTCACCGAAACCGGCGCTGTATCGCTTGCGGTCACCCAAGATGCAAACCTGCGGGCGCCGAGCGCACTGCGCTTTGTGGTCACCGACACCGGGATCGGGATTACCGAGAGCAAGCTGGCCCGGGTGTTTGATCGCTTCACCCAAGCCGACAGTTCAACGACCCGGCGTTTTGGCGGCTCCGGGCTGGGGCTGACAATATCGAAGCAGCTGGTGGAACTGATGGGCGGGCGCATCTGGGTTGAAAGCAAGACAGGCGCGGGCAGCATTTTTGCCTTTACCGTGCCACTGGAAGTGCGGACCAGTGAAAACCGCCTGACCACGGCGGCCGAAGGGGCGAACTCCGATCTGCCACTGTCCCCGATGCGGATATTGCTGACCGAGGATTCGCCCGACAATTGCACCATCACATTGGCCTATCTGGAGGATGCCCCCTACACCATCGACATCGCCGACAATGGTGCCATGGCCTGCGAAATGTTCAAGACCGGGCACTATGATCTGGTTCTGATGGACCGGCAGATGCCGGTGATGGACGGTCTTACCGCCACCCGACACATCCGCGCCTGGGAACAGGCAAACGCTCGCCCGCCGGTCCCGATCATCGCCCTGACCGCATCGGCGCTGAAAGGCGACCGCGAGATGTGTCTGGCGGCGGGCTGCACGGCGTTTTTGACCAAACCCATCCGGCAGGCGGTCTTGTTGCAATCTATTCGCGAACACACGACCGGGCCATCAGCCTTTTCCAGTGTCAGATCAATACCAAATCCCAAGCTGCCCACCTCGGCAAAATCGCGGCTGTCACAGCGGGTGCCAGCCTATCTTGCCCATTGCCGCGATATCGTCACGGAAATGCGGTCGGCACTTGCCGCCACCGACGCGGAAACAGTGACCACCCTCGGTCATAATCTCCGGGGCTCGGGGGGGTCATTCGGGTTCCAGACCATCACCGATATCGGCACCAGGATCGAGCTTGCCGCCGGGGCGGGTGACTGGGACCTGGCGCGACAAGCGATCGAGGCTCTGTCAGACTATCTGACCGGTCCGGACACGGCGGACGATCCACTTGGCCGCCCGTTTTCCTGACACCCGGCATGGAAAGACTGCGCGGATAACTTTGCGCAGAGGCGGTTCCAGAAAGCTGAACAACTGGGATGGGTGGATTTTCCGCGCAACAGCGGCATGATTGCTGAATGCGAGGAGATGACCGCACCGGAACCACTGTCCGGCATTCAGAGCGAAAGTTGCAGTGGCTGCGGTCAAGGGTGAGAATATCCTGATCGAGTTGGTTCAGGATTTCGACGCCCACCCCAACCAAATCAAGCAGTGGCGCGATTAGCTCTTGGAGGGCGCAACCGAGGTGTTTGGCGAGGCCCCGAAGGTGGAGGCCGAACCTGTCATCGATGTGAAGACACTGCATGCGAAGATTGGAGAGTTGACGCTGGAGAATGGTTTTTTGTCCGGCGCGTGACGCACTACGCGGTGAACGCCACTGGTTTGAGTGAACCGCGCAGGGGTCTGTTGCCGAGCGCAAAAAGGTGATCGATCCTACCGCGAAGCTGAATGTCAGTCACCAAGCCATCGTTTTCGGGATCAGCCGGGGCAGTGTCTATTACCAACTGCGCCCGGTCTCGGATTCGGATCTGAAGCTGATGCACCGGATCGATAAGCTGCACATGGAACTCCCATTTGCGGGCAGCCGGATGTTGCAGGGCCTGTTGGTTCAGGAAGGGTTCAAGGTGGGTCGGTTGCATGTGGCCACGGTGCTTTTCGTTTAACCGTTCTCTCCATCCTCGCCGTGGCGTTGATCCTTGTGGTCGGAACTAAGATCGACCAGGCGCTTTAAGGAAGACTTGGCAAGGAAGATAATCAATGAGCCTGACCGATGCGGCCAAGGCCAAGCTTCCAGCATCGGTTCATGGTGCTTGGCTGGGTTAGTTTCTTGAGCGAGCTGTCGTCACAGATCGGTGCACCATAGATTCCGCTCCTGCTCGCCACCGTACTTGGAGCAGGGCCTGTCGCTTTAGGCCTCATCGAAGGCTTTGCCGATGCCGTTGCCAGCCTTCTTAAGCTCTGGGCTGGAAGAAAGTCGGACGTCCTGGGCCAAAAGCGGAAAGGCTTCATCGTCGGTGGCTACGGCTTATCGGTAATCGCACGCCCACTCATCATGCTGCTGCCTTTCCGGGACGGGACGCAGATCAATCCACTTCAGTTGCTCGGACGATTTATTGCATGGTACGATGACAATCAGGCGATCTTATCGGCGGGAGGTGGGCTATATCCACCTATCCGTGACGTCCCGAGCCGCAACTTGACCATTGCCTCGGCCAACCCGACGGCACAGGTCACACCGTCCAGGACGGGCAGTCCATGCTCCACCGCCAAAGCATCGGCCAAATCAGTCATACCGGCACAGCCCAGTACGATCGCCTCGGCCCGGTCCTCGGTGACCGCGCGGCCGATCTCGGCGCTGATGCGGTTGCAGGCATCCGACCCAGGATGTTCCAGCTCCAGAACCGCAACTTCAGACGACCGCACACGGGCACAGCGGGCGATCAGGCCATAGCGGTGCAGGTTATGTTCCAAGGCAGGCACCGAACGCGCCAGCGTGGTTACCACCGAAAACTTGTTCGATATCATCGAGGCCATGTGATAGGCCGCCTCGCCAATGCCGATCACCGGCTTTTCGGTCAGACAGCGCGCGGCATCGAGGCCCGTATCATCAAAACA
>JANMDM010000064.1:0-3909 GCA_031376305.1 Pseudomonadota bacterium
CTGTTTGATCTTCTTACCCTTCAGGATCACCGCCGCCGCCCGCAGATCTTCGATCCGGCCGTTGGTACAAGACCCGATGAACACCGTGTCGATCATGATATCCGACAGCTTCTGCCCCGGCGTCAGACCCATGTAGTCAAGCGAACGCTGCGCGGCTTCGACCTTGCCGCCTTTGAAATCGCTGGCGGCGGGTACCACGCCGGTGATCGGCAGCACGTCTTCAGGGCTGGTGCCCCAGGTCACGACCGGGGCGATATCTTCGCCCTTCAGCACCACCAGCTTGTCGAAATGCGCACCGTCGTCGGTGTAGAGCGTCTTCCACCAGTTCAGGGCCGCTTCCCACTGCGCGCCCTTCGGAGCATGGGGGCGCCCCATCACATAGGCAAAAGTCTTTTCGTCGGGCGCAATCAGGCCAGCCCGCGCCCCGCCTTCGATGGCCATGTTGCACACAGTCATGCGGCCTTCCATGGAAAGGTCGCGGATCGCCTCGCCGCAATATTCAATGACATGGCCATTGCCGCCTGCGGTGCCGGTGGCACCAATAACTGACAGGGTGATGTCTTTCGCCGTCACACCGGGGCGCAGTTTCCCGGTGATCTCGACCTTCATATTCTTCGATTTTTTCTGGATCAGCGTTTGCGTCGCCAGAACATGCTCCACTTCCGACGTGCCGATGCCGTGCGCCAAGGCCCCAAATGCCCCATGCGTCGCGGTATGGCTGTCGCCGCAGACCACGGTCATCCCCGGCAGGGTCCAGCCCTGTTCCGGGCCGACGATATGAACAATACCCTGACGGATATCGGACACCGGATAGTAGTGGATGCCGAAATCGCGGGCGTTCTTGTCCAAGGCGTCGACCTGAATGCGCGATTCCTCGTTGTCGATATGCTTCTCGCGGCCTGCGGTCGTCGGCACGTTATGGTCGGGCACGGCGATGGTCTTGTCGGGGCTGCGCACCTTGCGGCCCGCCATGCGCAGGCCTTCAAACGCCTGAGGGCTGGTCACTTCATGAACGAGGTGGCGGTCAATATAGAGCAAGCAGGTGCCATCCGCGTCTTCATGCGCAACATGAGCATCCCAGATCTTGTCATAGATGGTTTTGGGGCCAGATTTCAGTGAGCCAGTCATGGCACTCTCTCTCAGTATTGGGGAAATTGAAAAAGGCAGGCAGTCGCAAGCAACGCCGATCAGGCGCGCGCGAGAATCGAGACGGTCGCCCCGTAAAAACGCCAGGGCAGGCGCGCGCGGTCATCCATGTCGAAAAAACGGTTCATGGGCTGCGTTCTACGCCCGAATCTGTGGCGGGGCAAGTTCTGGCCCGGCTAAGGACTCCCAACCGGTTTTTGGCGCCGTGCCCGCAGCTGTGGCGCTGCCTCCGGCGGGAGTATTTGGACAAAGAAAATGTGCAAGCGTGGCAGGTGTGGGCGGGGATTGGATCCTGCCTCAGAACCGTACCAGATTGTTTACCCTTCATTCATTGAGGTTTCACAATTCTGGTGTTACCCTGTGGGCAAGCCCGGCGCCCGGGCCATATGGGCGCGCAACGCAGGAGGACAATGTTCTGTCCAGTCTTCATGAAGCAGCCGGATCAATGGTTGCACGGGCGGTGCCGATGACGGCACGGCCTTCCGATGGCTCAAGCGAAGAATTGCTGGCCAAAATTCTATCATCCCTCGACGATGACAAAGCCGAAAGCGTGGTCACGATTGACCTGCGTGGACGCTCAAGCATTGCCGACTATATGGTTGTCTGCTCGGGCCGCTCTTCGCGGCAGGTGGGGGCAATTGCCGAAAAGCTTGCCGAGCGTCTGAAGGAAGATTTCGGGCGGGTCTGCAAGATCGAAGGCAAGGATCAGGGCGACTGGGTGTTGATCGACAGCCAGGATGTGATCATCCATGTCTTCCGTCCGGAAGTACGCGACTTCTATCAGCTTGAAAAGATGTGGATGCCGGGTGCCGCCCATCAGGCTGCTGATACGGTCTGATGCGGGTCAGCATCTGTGCGGTGGGTCGGCTCAGGACCGGACCCGAGCATGAGCTGATCACAGACTACCTGCAAAGATTCGACCGCAGCGGGCGGGCCGTGGGCCTTGGTCCGGCGCGAGTGCTTGAAGTTGAAGACAAGAAAGGCGGCGGCATGGCCGCCGAGGCCGATCTGCTTGGCCGCGTGCTTCCGGCGGGGGCGCTGGTGGTCGCCCTGGATGAGCGCGGGCACGTCTGTTCCTCGTCGGAATTCGCCGAAGACCTGGGCAATTGGCGCGACAACGGGCGCCAGGATCTGGCCTTCGTCATCGGCGGTGCCGATGGGCTGGCCCCTGCCTTGCGCGACCGGGCCGACCATTTGCTGTCCTTTGGCCGCATGGTCTGGCCGCATATGCTGGTGCGGGTGATGCTGGCCGAACAGCTCTACCGCGCCGCCTCGATTCTGACGGGCGCGCCCTATCACCGGGTCTGAGAGCGGTTAGAGCCCGGCGGTCGCTTCGAAGGCCGGAAGGCTCGCCTCGATCATCGCGGCGCTGCCGGTCAGGCTGATCCGGAAATCCGCGGGCCGGTCGAACAGCGTGCCCGGCATCACGAAGACGCCCAGTTCGGCAAGCTTGTGGGTGAAGGCAAGGGCATCGCCCCCCGGCGCGCGCCCCCAGAGGTAGAAGGTGCCGGCGGGTCTGGTCATCCGGTAGCCCCATTGCGTCAGCGCCCCATGCAGCCGGTCGCGCTTGCGCTGCAACTCGGCGATGTCGATCCCGATCTTGTCCAGATCCCTTACCGCGTATTGCAGGGGCGCGTCGGGGAAGTTCCATCCCCCGGCGACCTGCGATGACATTGCGGCGGCGCGGAGCGCCTCTTTCTCGCGCGCGGGCATCGTCGGGCAGATCGCAAGATAGCCGAGGCGAAGGCCCGGGGCGAGCAGGATCTTGCCGTAGCTGTAGTCGATCAGCGTGTGCGGATAGACGGCGGCAGGGCTGGTGAAGGGCAGGCCGTCGAAGCGGATGCGGCGGTAGGGTTCGTCCGAGAGGATGAAGATCGGGTGGCCGATCGCGGCGGATTTGCGGGTCAGCATCGCGGCCAGTTCGGCCAGCCGCGCATGGCTGTAGATGACTCCGGTCGGGTTGTGGGGCGTGTTGACGACCACGATCCGGGTACGGGGGGTGATGGCCCGCTCGACGGCGGCGACGTCAAGGTCGAAGCTGTCCTCGGCCAGGGGCACCTGCACCGGCACCGCGTTGAGGGCACGCAGCGTCGTGGCGTAACAGAACCAGCCGGGCAGCGGGATGATGCATTCGTCGCCGGGGTCGAGCAGCAGCGAAAAGGCCAGCGCGATCGCCCCGAAGGCACCCTGCGTCATGGCAATGTCTTCCGGCGCGAAAGCAAGGCCGGTTTCGCCGCTGAGCGCCTCGGCGATCGCCTCGCGCGGCTCCGCCTCGCTGGTCTTGTAGGCGAACCAGTCGGTGCGCTGCGGCTCCATCCGGGCCTTGATTGCCGCGACCATCGCGGGAAGCGCCATTTCGTGCGGGTTGCCGAAGGTCAGATCGGCGCGCACGTCCGGGTCCGCGACGCCGTCGCGGTAGCTGCTGAAGAAGTCGAAGACGGTTCTGATCGCGTCGGCCGAGGCGACGGCGCGTTCGGACAGGATGGTCATGGCATGTCTCCCCCGGTGTTTTGCCCGAGATTGCGGCAAATGTTCCTGAAGAGCAACCGGCACGCGCAGCCTGCTGCATCCGGCAGGGGGAACGCGCCGAACGAGGGTCTGCCCCGTTGCCCCGATGGCGCAAGCGTCCTAGAAGGTGCGCGTGACCGCCATGGAGTTGCCGAT
Source organism: Pseudomonadota bacterium (assembly GCA_031376305.1). Classification (GTDB taxonomy): domain Bacteria; phylum Pseudomonadota; class Alphaproteobacteria; order Rhodobacterales; family Rhodobacteraceae; genus TMP-24. The sequence continues at coordinate 3,811 of JANMDM010000064.1, forward strand.
GCCCCGCCCGAAACCTGTCGTTCTGTGTATTCTCGACGGCTGGGGTCTCAGCGCCGACACCACCGCCAATGCAGTCGCTCTCGCGCATACCCCCACCTA
>JANMDM010000109.1:0-31724 GCA_031376305.1 Pseudomonadota bacterium
GCCGCTTTCGACGCCACCGTCTTTGTGGCGATGGGCCTGTCTTCAGCCTTTATGGTAACCGTCGTCGGCTTTGTCCTGGCAACGTTGTGGACCGTGGTCGTCCCGTCAGCGATGTAACAGCGACCGGCCATTGGCAAAAAGTTGAACTTTCTGCGGGGATGCGGTCAGAGATACGTCCTTGTGGCGCAAATCGCTGTGGATCCCCGGCAATTTGGCAATAATCGCCGCCGCCTCGCCGTGCTTGACGAAGTACAACAAAGTGACCTCACCCAAAGCTTCGGTGATCTCGACCTTGCCGGTATAGATTGCGTCAGCGGCGCTGCAAGGTACAAAATCCTCTGGCCGCACCCCGGCGCGAACCTTGGCCCCCAGCATCGCGGTCTCGGTCGCAATTGCCGCCTTCAGCGTGGTACCCGTGTCCAGACGCACCGTTGTTTCACTGCCGGTCCCAATGATCTCTCCGTCCAGCAGGTTCATTGCCGGTGATCCGATGAACTGTGCCACAAATTCGTTTTCAGGGCGTTCGTAGAGATCCAGGGGCGTTCCCACCTGCGCGATCCCGCCGCCGTTGAGAACGACGATCCGCGTCGCCAGCGTCATCGCTTCGATCTGATCATGGGTCACATAGATCATCGTCGACTCCGGCATCTTTTCCTTCAACTGTGCAATCTCGATCCGGGTTGCCACCCGAAGGGCGGCGTCAAGATTTGAAAGCGGCTCGTCGAACAAGTAAACCTTAGGGTCGCGGACGATGGCCCGGCCAATCGCCACCCGCTGACGCTGGCCGCCGGACAGGGCTTTGGGCAGCCGCTCAAGATAGGGTGTCAGTTGCAAGATGCGGGCGACCTTTTCGATAGCGCCGTCGATCTCGGCCCGCGATTTCCCGGCGATCTTCAGCGCAAAGGCCATATTGTCGCGCACGGTCATATGCGGGTAAAGCGCGTAGGACTGGAACACCATGGCGATCCCACGTTGTGCCGCCGGGGTTTCGTTCATGCGGGCACCGTCGATTTCCAGCGTTCCGGCTGATATTCCCTCAAGTCCGGCAATCATCCTGAGCAATGTCGATTTTCCGCAGCCCGACGGGCCGACAAAAACGATCAGCTCGCCCTGTTTGATATCAAGGTTGATGTCCTTCAACACCGCCACATCCCCGTAGGACTTGGCCACATTCGTCAGCTTCAGATCCGCCATGTTTTGCCCCTATCCGCGCTTCAGCAGACAGATTTGCCAAGGATCAAGCGCGATCTTGCCAGCCGCAGGCACCGCCCCGCCCGGATCGTCGCCAATCCGTTCCCAGTTACCGGACGGGGCCAGCGTCGCGGCGGGGAGATCCGACAGGTTGGCCGCCACAAAAATCTCTTCTCCTGCATGGCTACGCCGAAAACTAAGCACCGCGCCCTTGGCCTGCATTTCCGTTTGCAGGCCAAGGATCAGGGCGGGGTGCGCGTGGCGTAGGGCCAGGGCCCGTCGATAATGTGCTAAAAGTCCACCGGGCTGTTGTTCCGCATGATCGACGGCACGGGACAGATGATCCGCCGGAACCGGCAGCCAGGGTTTGCCCGAGGAAAAACCGCCATTGCCATTGTCGCGCATCCAGACCATCGGCGTCCGGCACCCATCGCGGCCCTTAAACTCTGGCCAGAATTCAATTCCGTAGGGATCTTGGAGATCCTCAAAGGCCACTTCAGCCTCTGACAGGCCAAGTTCTTCGCCTTGGTAAAGGCAGGCAGAGCCACGCAAGCACATGAGAAGTGTTGCATAAACCTTTGCTGCAGCTTTGGATAATTTCCAGCGGGAAAAATGACGTTCGACATCGTGGTTGGAATAGGCCCAACAGGCCCAACTGTCGGGGGCCGCCTTTTCCAGTCGGGCAAATATGTCGGCGATACGGGAAGCGGTCAGGGGATCGGCACCAAGAAAGTCGAAAGCATAGCACATCTGCATCAGATCATCGCCGGTGGTATACTGCCCCATGATCTCAAGTCCGTGCTGTGCGTCGCCCACTTCGCCGACGGCAGCGGCACCGTAAGGCTCCATAATTGCGCGAAATTTCCTTAGGAATTCAAGGTTTTCCAGCTGGTTTTTCGAGTGGATATGCTCTTGCCAGTTATAGGGATTTACCAAAGGCGCGATGGAGCCGTTGCGCAGTTCCGTCGGTAGTGCAGGATTGTCGCGTAAGAGTCTGTCGTGGAAGTAGAAATTAATCGTATCCAGCCGGAAACCATCAACCCCCCGATCCAACCAGAAGCGCGCCACATCCAGAAGGGCTGTCTGCACTTCTACATTGTGGAAATTCAGATCGGGTTGGCTGGTAAGGAAGTTGTGCAGATAATACTGCATCCGCTTGCCGTCCCAAGCCCAGGCGGTGCCACCAAAGACCGAGGGCCAGTTGTTGGGCACCGTGCCGTCGGGTTTTGGGTCAGCCCAAACATACCAGTCAGCCTTGGCGTTCTTGTGGCTGGCTTTGCTTTGCTGAAACCACGGATGCTGGTCAGAGGTGTGTGACAACACCAGGTCAATCATGACCCGCAGGCCCAGCCCATGCGCGCACTTTACCAAGGCGTCAAAATCGGCCAGCGTGCCAAACATCGGGTCAACATCGCGGTAGTCCGAGACATCATAGCCGAAGTCTTTCATCGGCGAGGTGAAAAACGGTGAAATCCAGATCGCATCGACACCAAGGGCGGCCACATAGTCCAGACGCCGGGTAATGCCGGGCAAGTCACCCACCCCGTCACCATTGCTGTCTTGGAAACTGCGCGGATAGATCTGATAGATCACCGCACCGCGCCACCAATCGCGATCCCCGGTCAATTGGCAGTTGGCTGTGTTGGGTATAGCGTTCATCAAAGTCCTCATTTCACCGAACCGGCCAACAGGCCGCGCACGAGGTATTTTTGCAATGCGAAGAAAACGAATACCGGAACTGCGATGGATACAAAGGCCGATGCAGCAAGAATTTCCCAGTCGCCGCCGCGTGACCCCAGAAGGTTGACCAAACGGCCGGTCAGTACCAGTTTGTCATCTTGCGGCCCGAGGAAAACCAAGGCCACCAAAAGATCATTCCAGGTCCAGAGAAACTGGAAAATTGCAAAGCTGGCCAGCGCCGGGAAACTCAGCGGCAAGACAATCCTGGTGAAAATTTGGAAATCGGTGGCCCCGTCGACCCGCGCACTTTCCATGATCTCGCGCGGCAGCCCCGTCATGTAGTTGCGCAACAGGTAGATTGCCAGGGGCAGGCCAAATCCGGTATGGGCCAACCACACCCCAATGTAACTTTTAGGATCGAATCCAAAGGCTTGGCCAGCGGAGTTATAGATCGTCAGCAGGGGGATGAGCGACATCTGCAAGGGCACGACCAAAAGCCCCACCACCATGGCGATCAGCAAGGAGCGGCCCGGGAATTGCATCCACGACAGCGCATAGGCGGCGAAAGCCGCGATCAAAATCGGGATCGCCGTTGAGGGCACCGCCACCGTCATCGAATTCAGGAATGACCTGCCCAGTCCTTCGGCCCGCAAAACGCTGAGGTAATTGTCGAAAGTAAAGCGGGGTGCCACCGAGGCGGTGTAGAAAATCCGCTGCCCGCGTTTGCCCTTGAAACTTTCGGGGGCAGACAGGGTGAACGCGCCGTCTTCAGCAACGCTCAAGCTGACGCCACCGGGCAGATCCGCCGTCGTGTCGGGCGCAAAAGCCGTTGGCGCCTTTGAGGAAAAGCCAAAGGCCGAGACAGTGCCGACGCCAGCTTCAAAGACATTTCCAGTGAGGGTGAAGTGCCCCTCTGCCGCAGCTTCGCCCTCGCCTTCCGGCGCGCGAAACACCAGGTTTTGCGAGGATGTCGCCAGTGCCGTCCACCAGCCCGACACGGCGATCTGATCCTTGTCGCGAAACGAAGTGACCAGCAGACCGGCAGTGGGCAGCGTCCATAGCAGAACGAAAATCGCAACCGACAGATGCACGGCCCAGGCCAGCGGCGAACGGGTTGCGGGGATCATCAGCGCCCTCTCACTTCAGCGCGGGCATTGCGGATGTTCCAGATCATGATCGGGATCACCAAGACCATGATGACAATGGCGATGGTGGCGCCGCGACCAAAGTCGCCGCCGCCACGGAACATCCAGTCGAACATCAGATTGGCCAGCACGTTGGAATTCCACTGGCCATTGGTCATCGCCAAGACGATGTCAAAGACCTTGAGCACGGTAATGGTGATCGTCGTCCAGACCACGGCGATGGTGCCCCAAATCTGCGGAACCATGATGCTGAAAAAGATCTGGATGCCGTTTGCTCCATCGAGCACTGCCGCCTCAATGGTTTCTTCGGGAATGCCGCGCAGTGCCGCCGACAGGATCACCATGGCAAAGCCGGTCTGGATCCAGATCAGGATCACCATCAGAAAGAAGTTGTTCCAAAACGGCAGCGCGATCCAGGCCTGCGGTTCAAACCCGGCCGAGGTGACCAGCGCATTCAGAAGGCCAATTTGCTCGGAGCCTTCGGCGCGGTAATCGTAGACGAATTTCCAAATCACCGAGGCCCCCACAAAGGAAATCGCCATTGGCATAAAAATCAGCGATTTAGCCAAGTTACCCCAGGCAATGCGGTCTGTCAGGGCCGCCGCCAATAATCCCAGGAAGGTGGCCGCCGCAGGCACCACCAAAAGCCAAAGGAAATTGTTGCCCATCGACTCGCGAAAGCCTGAATCCCCGAACAGCCAGCGGTAATTTGCAAAGCCGACAAAACGCTGGCCGCTTTTGTCATGAAACGACAGCCAGAGCGAGGCGATGACCGGATAGACCAGATACAGCCCCAAAGCCAGGATCGACGGCCCCAGAAACAGCCAGGGCCGAACCAGCGCGGCAAGGGCGATGTTGCGGGAGGAGTGCGCACCAGTTCTGCCGCGGGCTGGCAATATCCGGTCAAGGCACCAGTTCGACCCCCCAAACCACAGGCCAGCGCAAAGTATTCCCAGCACAATGGTAAAAAGTGCGGTCCAGAGCTGCTGCATTGTTCCACCCATTTGGTCGGGATACCGGGGCGGAAAGCCGCCCCCGGCAAGATCACTGGCTACTTTGGCACGCGAAAATCACGGGCACAGACGACACCTTACTTAAGGCCATCCCATTCAGCCTGAATTCCCGCCGCAACCTCGGCAGCGGGCTTGCCACCCGCATAGTCAACCATGCCAGTCCAGAACGCTCCAGCACCAATCTTACCGGGCATAAGGTCGGATCCGTCGAAACGGAAGGTGGTGGCACCCAGCAAAATGTCGCCCTGTTTTTTCAGCGCATCATTTGCATAGGCCTCGGGATTGACCGATTTCAACGGCGTCAGGAAACCCGACTGCGCCATCCAGACCTCATGTGCTATCGGAGTTTTCAGAAATTCTATAAAAGCGCGCGACGCTTCAGTATCCTTGGTCATCATCGCCAGCGTCCCAGCCCCCAGCACCGGCTTGCCCAGATCCTTGCCCGCATAGGCAGGGAAGTAAAAGAAATCCGCATCATTCCCAAGCTCGGTACCTTCAGGGAAGAAGGACGGGATGAACGAGGCCTGATGGTGCATGTAACACTTGGGCGGCGAGGCGAAGAGCCCTGCGGGGCTGTCGCGGAAATCGGTGGTGGCCACGGCTGCCGCGCCGCCATCAACATATGTATCGTTGCGGGCAAAGGCCCCAAATTCGTCGATCGCGGCGATCACAGCGGGGTCGTCGAACTTCACGTCGTTTGTGACCCATTTGTCATAGATATCTGCCGGTTGGGTCCGCAGCATCATATCTTCGACCCAATCGGTCGCAGGCCAGCCTGTAGCCCCGCCCGAACCAAGCCCAATGCACCAAGGTGTGCCACCATCAGCGACGATCTGATCCGTCAGTACCTTTAGCTCTTCCATCGTCTGCGGCACGCTGTAGCCCGCGTCAGCGAAGTTTTCCGGCACATACCAGACCAACGACTTCACGTCGATTTTATAGGGGAAGGCGTAAAGCGCCTCGGAACCGTCTTTGCCTTTGTAGGTGCTCAGCTTGACCCAACTGTCGCCAGCGGCATAGTTTTCGGCCAACCACGTCTTGGTGTCATCCCCCAGGGGGGTCAGCAGACCTTTTGCGGCCAGATCGGCGATTAGGCCCGGTTGCGGCAGGATGGCAATATCAGGTGGGCTGCCCGCCTGGGTGTCGATGACGATTTGTTGTTCGTAGTTTTCGGACGACGAATAATTCACCGTCACGCCGGTGGCGGCGGTGAAATACGCCAGAACGCTTTCGGCCAATGCCTGATCTTCGCCGCGCCACGGGCCGAACACCGCAAGGCTTTGCCCGTCTAGGTTGTATTTGTCGGAAAACTCGGTAAAGCTTGCCCAGTTGAAACGGGAATCCTCGCCCGGCGCAAACTTCAGATCCTGCGCGACACCGGCGCCCGCCCACAAGGCAAGCAATGACGCACCCGTCAATAATCTGACCAACATTTCATCCCCCATATTCGGGCGTTACGCCCCTGAACGCCACGTGAGAAAGCAAATTATCAAAGCGCTTTGAATTTCCGATCTTTCCGATAGCAAATTGATTCTGTCAAATTCTTTGTAGGAATCATCTGAAAAATAGAATTTTCTTTACGACTTCCGGAAAAGCTCCGCCAGAGTGTTGACGCAGAGCGAAGCCCGTGCGTTATTTGATACTATAAATTTAAGCGCTTTGAATGGCGACTCGATGAATCTAAAACAGCTCTCAGCCGACCTCGGCCTGTCACAAACGACCGTCAGCAGGGCGCTGAATGGCTTTCCCGAGGTCAATGAAGCCACCCGGCTGCGCGTCGCAGAGGCGGCGCGGCGCTATAATTACCGGCCGAACAAGCGTGCCAAAGGCTTGGCCACCGGACGCGCCATGGCCATTGGCCATGTTATCCCGATCTCGTCCAAACATGAGATCGTCAACCCGATTTTCGGGGATTTCATTGCCGGTGCAGGCGAAACCTACGCGGCGGCAGATTACGACATGGTGTTGTCGGTTGTCTCGGATGCCGACGAAATTGAAGCTTATGGCAAACTCAACGCCAAGGGCACGGTGGATGGGGTTATCCTTCATGGCCCGCGGCTGAACGACAAGCGCATTGCCTTGCTAAATGACATTGGCCTGCCCTTTGTCGTCCATGGCCGCTCCAGCGACACAGCCCTGCCCTATGCATGGCTTGACATAAATAATCGTCAGGCTTTTGAGCGCGCTACGGATCTTTTGTTGGACCTCGGGCACCGCCGGATCGCGCTGCTAAACGGGATTGAGGCCATGGATTTTGCCCATCGCCGCCGCGCGGGCTATGAGGCTGCCTTGATCGCGCGGGGGGTGTCGCCAAACCCCGATCTGATGCGGTCAGATGAGATGACCGAAGGCTATGGGTATGTGGCCGCAGCCGAAATGCTCAGGCTTGCCATCCCGCCTACGGCTTTTCTGACGGCCTCGCTGATAACGGCGATTGGTGTGCGGCGGGCGATCGAGGATGCGGGGCTGAAGATGGGGCGCGACATCTCCGTCGTGACCCATGATGACGAGCTCAGCTATCTGCGCAATGGCGACGCGGTGCCGATCTTTACCGCCACAAGATCTTCGGTGCGGATGGCCGGGAGAATGGCCGCGCAGATGCTGCTTGATCAGATCGCCGATCCGACCATGCCGCCGCAGGAACATTTGCTTGAGGCTGCGCTGGTGATCGGTCAATCCACCGGACCGGTGCTTCGATGAGGGGTGGGGCACGACAGGCGGACCTGGTCGCTTCAGAACAAATACGATTGGCCGCAGGGATATGAAAAACGCTTCCGACGGGTTCCTGTTGGCTTCAAAAGCTTGAAGCGGCCCCCTAAAACGTCCTATCACATCCTAGAGCGTGTCTGACAAAAGTGGAATCCGGTTTTGTCATAAGACACGCGCAAGAACAAAAGGTTAGAGCTTGTCTGGCGATTCTATCAGCGCCAGACAAGCTCTAGCAAAACTGCTGGTCCGACCCAAGGTCGCCTGACGCGAGGCCCAATGCCCAAGTTACAAGCCCCTGACACCAGCGACGCCGTGCTATTGGCTGATATCGGCGGAACCAATACGCGTGTGGCTTTGGCGCATCAGGGCATCGTCGCCCGCGAATCGATCCGGCGTTTTTCGAATGCGGCCCATGCCAACTTGCCAGAAATTTTGACCGCATACCTTGCCGAAATGGCCCTCTCCAACTGCGCCGGGGCCTGTATCGCGGTCGCAGGCCCCGTGCAGGACGGCGTGGCCGAGATGACCAATCTGGACTGGACAATCACCCCGGATGACGTCCGGGCCGCCACCGGTGCCCCAAGCATCGCAATCCTGAACGACTTGCAGGCGCAGGGCCATGCGCTTGACCGTCTGGCGCCCGACAGCCTGCGTGTCGTGCTGCCGGGCGCCACGCGCCCGCGATCAGAGACGCGCCTGGTCATCGGCGTCGGCACCGGTTTCAACGCGGCCCCGGTCCACCGGACCCCACTGGGGCTTTTGGTCACCGCCTGCGAAAGTGGCCATGCGAGCTTGCCGCTTCGCAACGAGGCCGATTTGCGTCTTGCGCGCCACGTCGAGGCCGCTCATGGTTTTGCCGGGGTCGAAGATGTCTTGTCGGGGCGCGGGCTGGAGTGGCTTTACACTTGGGAGGCTTCGGAAGCCGGGGCACTCGCAGCACCGCGCGCAAGTGAAATAATGACGCGGATTGCCGCAGGCACCGATCCCGTCGCCAAAGCCACCGCCCGGACCTTTGTGACACTTTTGGGTCGGGTCGCGGGGGATCTGGCGCTGAACCACCTGCCCTTCGGCGGAATTTTTCTGGTGGGTGGCGTCGCCCGTGCCTTTAGCCCCTATCTTTCGACCATGGGCTTTGCCGAAGCCTTCCGCGACAAGGGGCGTTTCTCGACATTCCTCGACGATTTTTCGATACGGATAATAGAAGACGACTACGCCGCCCTTGAAGGTTGCGCCAGTCATCTGGCCGCGCTGATGGCGAATTCGGACCAGTCGTAATCGGCGCGCCGGGGCCACCCGAAAGATCCGACCCACAAAAAATCGCGCGTCAAAGCTATCTTAACGGCTGCCTCTTAGACCTGTGCTTGCTCCCCTCGGGTAAAGGCACCAAAGCAGATGACTGTTGATACGATGACACCGTCAGCGGCATCGCTGGTATTGGCCAAGCGCCTGGATTTGACCGAAGTGACGGCCTTGCGGCAGTTTTTGTTGGACCGTTTGGATCAGGCGATCACGCTCGACGCCAGCGGCGTTGTGCAGTTGGGCGGGTTGTGTCTGCAAGTGCTTTTGTCAGCGGCGCAGGACCAAAGGGCGGCGCGACGGCCGCTGCGCATATCGCCCCGGTCAGCGGCGTTTGACTCTGCCTTAACCAGTTTTGCCGTGTCGCTTGGCAGCATCCAGTCCGAGATAACGCAATGACCCTGAAAATTCTTGCCGTCGATGATAGCCAGACCATCCGCGATTTGCTGAAACTCTCATTGGTTGACGCGGGCTACATCGTGCGCCTGGCCGAAGATGGCAGAGAGGCATTGAAGGCGTTGGCGGACTTTGTGCCGGAGGCAATCATCACCGACATCAATATGCCCCGCCTTGACGGTTTTGGCCTGATCGAAGCGGTGCGACGTATTGACCGGTTCAGGGCCACGCCGATCTTGGTGCTGACCACCGAATGCGCGCCGGAACTGAAAGCAAAGGCCCGTGCGGCCGGGGCGACCGGCTGGATTATCAAGCCGTTCGAGGCCGTAAAACTGGTGAAAGCCCTGCAAATGATCGCGGGTTGAGAGGCGCACACCATGACCCAGCCCCATGACCCGATGATGGAAATTCGTGCCGGATTTTTTCTGGAATGCGACGAGCTCTTGGAACGGCTGACCGACTCGCTTGATGCGCAGGGTTTTGGCACCCTTGGTGACGAGGCCATCCACACAGCATTTCGCGCGGTACACTCGGTCAAAGGCGGCGCCGCCGCCTTTGACCTAACCGATCTGGTGAGCTTCGCCCACGGGGTTGAAACGCATCTAGATCTGGTGCGGTCGGGCAAACGGCAGATAACGTCAGTGTTTTGTGCCGCTTTATTGCGGTCTGCCGATCATCTGGCGGTTTTGGTCAACGCCGCCCGCCACGGTACCGCTGCGCCCCAAAATGGGGCGGATTTTCTCGCCGCACTTGGAACCCCTGCGGCACCCGCCACCGCATTTGGGACCCCCGCGTTGCCCAATACCATTCCCGATCAACCGTGGAGGATACACTTTCACCCGCATGCCCAACTTTACACCAGCGGCAACGACCCCCTGCATCTGCTCAATGCCCTCACTGAACTTGGCGACGCCGAAATCACTTGTGATTGGGCCGACCTGCCCAACCTGCAAAATCTGATGCCGGAAACCGGCGTTCTGGCTTGGACCATCCTTCTTCCCGCGCATATCCCCGAAGCTGCAATTCGCGAAACCTTCGAATTTGTCGAAGATGTTTGCGATCTTGTCATCACCCGCGATTGTCAGGCAATCATTCCCGGCACCGCGATTGCGCATAACCCGGCCGCCAGCGCCACGGCGACGCACACCCCTTCGGTCAATACCGCCGCCGATATGCCCACGGTTCGCGTCGATCTTGATCGGATCGACAGGCTGATGAATTTGGTCGGAGAGCTGGCGATCGGTCAATCCATGTTGGCCCAAACGCTTGACGCAGCTGCGGGGCAGGCAATCGCGCCCGATCAGCGCCATCGGGGCCGCTACTCGCCGACGGCCCTGGCACTTGACAGTTTGGGCACCCTGACACGCGACATTCAAGATGCGGTGATGCGTATCCGCGCGCAACCCGTCAAACCGCTTTTTCAACGGATGAGCCGCATCCTGCGCGAAGCCTCGGCGGTGCTCGGCAAACCGGCGGAACTGATCTGTCTGGGCGAAACCACTGAGGTGGATCGATCCGTTATCGAACGTCTGGCGGAACCGTTGACCCACATGATCCGCAATGCCGTGGATCACGGCCTCGAATTGGCCGAAACCCGCCGCATGCAGGGCAAACCCGAAACCGGAACGGTGACGCTGAGTGCGTCGCACCGGGCAGGTCGAATCATTGTCGAATTGGCAGACGATGGCAGCGGGATTAACCGCGAACATGTGCGCACCATGGCAGTTGAAAGGGGCTTGATTGACCCTGATCTACAGCTGAGTGACGCCGAAATTGATGCCTTGCTGTTTCATCCCGGCTTTTCCACGGCAGCGACGGTCAGCGCCATATCGGGGCGCGGTGTTGGCATGGATGTGGTCCAAACGGCGATCCGGGCGCTGGGTGGGCGGATCGCCATTCAATCGACCCTGGGTCAAGGCACGCGGTTCACACTTTCGCTTCCGCTCACGCTCGCGGTTCTTGACGGAATGGTCGTGCGCGCCGGGGGGCAGACATTTATCCTGCCGTTGGCGGCGATCCTTGAAACCGCAGCGATCACCAATGCCGGCTTTCGCGAGCTGCAAGACGGCCAACAGCTCATCCGTCTGCGCGATCAATATACCTCTGTCTGTGATTTGGCAGCGACGTTGGGCTATACCGCCCAAAATCATACTCCCGCGCGACGCATTGCGATCCTGATCACCGATGAGAATGATCAGCGGATGGCTTTACTCGTCGATCAGGTCATCGATCAACGGCAGGTGGTGATCAAGGGGTTAAGCAATAATTGCGGTGTCATACCCGGCATCGCCGCTGCCACAATCCTTGGCGACGGTCATGTGGCCTTGATCCTTGATCCGGGCGAGTTGATACATTTGGCCTCGCTGAAAGCTGCCGCAACGCAACACATCCGGTTGGCGGGATAGACCGATGGTCGCTGACACGCACCTTTTTGCCGCACCGGCAGTCTCCTCCCCGCGACTGGCTCCGCAAGACGGCACCGCGTTGGTCGAGTTTTTGGCATTTTTGGTCGGAGATGAGGAATATTGCCTGCCGGTCATGCTGGTGCGAGAGATCCGCGGGTGGTCGCAACCCACCCCGTTGCCACACGCCAATACCGCCCTTGTCGGTGTCATAAATCTGCGTGGCACGGTTCTGCCGGTGATCGATCTTGGCAAGGCGCTGGCCCTGCCATGTGCAGACCCAAAACAGCGCCCAGTCGTCATCGTCGTCGAAGACAGTGCACGGCTCGGCGGGCTGATAGTAGACCGGGTTCTGGATATCATCGCGCTGCCCGCGGCAAGCCTTGAACCGCCGCCCGCGATCCCGACGCAAGGCGGGATCGTGTGCATTGCGGCATTGGCGCTGCACGATGGGCGACTCTTGCGCATTCTCAACCCTTCGGCCCTGCTGCCCGCGCACCGCAAGGACCCCGTATGACCTTGCCGAACCAACTTGGGCCATCTGGTGAAGACGCGGCCTTTGCAGCAATCGCGGCCATCGCGCGGCAAGAGGCAGGCCTCGCCCTGCATTCTGGCAAACGCAGCATGCTCGAATCGCGGCTGGCCTGTCGGCTCCACCGGCTTGGCCTCAAAGACTATCAAGCCTACCATGGTTTCTTGTGTTCGCCGCGCGGCAAGGATGAACGGCACCAGCTGGTCATGGCACTGACCACCAAAATCTCGCAGTTCTTCCGTGAACCTCACCATTTTCAGAGGTTGCAGACAACCGTCCTGCCACCGCTTCTGAACGCCGCAAAACATGGGGAGCGCATTCGGCTTTGGTCGGCCGGATGTGCGCATGGCCAGGAAGCATACTCATTGGCGATGACCGCTGTTGATCTGCTGCCGGATGCACATCGCTATGATCTGCGGATTCTGGCAACCGACATTGATACGACAGCCATTCAAAAAGCCCGCAGTGGCAGATTTTCGCAGGCCTATCACTCGCAGATCCCCGCGCCGTCGCGTGCGGCCCATACAAAGGCTTCTGGTCTTGAATTTGAGATGTCCGATCAGACAAGGCACCTGATCCGTTTTCGCCAGCATAATCTGCACGCGATCTGGCCGATGCGGCAGGGATTCGACGTGATCATGTGTCGTAATGTTCTGATATATTTCGATTCAAATGCACAACTGCGCCTTCTGCAACGGTTCGCCGCAGCGCTTAATCCCGGCGGTTGGCTCTTTCTTGGCCATTCAGAACGTGTTGTCGGGCATGCACAATTTTTTCTGCAGCCCGCCGGAGACACCGCCTATTTGCGAAAAAACTGCCCCGAAGGAAGGGTTTTGGAATGACAAATCCCCCCCCCGCGGACAGTTTGGCACTCGCGGAGCTGACGCAACGCATTGGATCAGAGCTGGATTACCTGACGCGGTTGTCCCTGACGGTTCAGGCCGCGTTGTCCCAATGCACCGGCGCCCACCCGAGCGATGCAGAAACGTTGAAAGGCTTGCAAGGAATTGACCGGATCACTCAGGGGCTTGCCGATATTGCGCGCCTGATGACCGACATTAGTGACGCGGCACCGCAAGGAATTTATCTGACGCGCCACAGCTTGAAACATCGTTTGCAGCTTCGCGGCCTCTGCCAACGCATTTTCGTAGCCGATCCCAAGCTATTCCAGCCAGAGGCAAGTAGCGGTTCCGGCGACGTTTTGCTGTTTTAAGCCATGCCTGCGCATCGGCGGCGTTGCGGGGTTTCGCGTCTTCGACCAGCCAGCAGAACTGGCGCGACCCATGGCCTCAGGCTGATGATAACGACGCTCGTTCATTTGCCATAGCCCGTCAGAGTCAAGATCTTGTCGCCAATTTCAGATAACGGCAGCCCACGCTCCGCCGCGCCGGCGGCGATGGCAGCCGCGGGCATGCCAAAGACTGCCGAACTGCCCTCATCCTGAACGATACATTCCGCCCCCGCCCGACGCAAACCCCCCATTGCCTGCGCCCCGTCCCGCCCCATTCCGGTTAACAGAACTGCCACCACCTGCGCCGCAATCGGCTGCGCCGACGCAAACATCTTTTCGACCGCGGGACAGTTTCCGCTTTGGTCATCCCGGGGTCGCAGATGCAAGGTCGCGCCGGTATTGGGATCAAGCATCAAGTGGGTGCCGCCTCCGGGCGCCAGATATATATGTCCGCGCTCCACCATCATTCCGTTTTGGGCAAGCCTGACTTTTGGTTGGAACGACCGGTCAAGGCGCGCGGCAAAGCGCGCCAGATAGGCTTGCGGCATATGCTGAGTGACCAAAGTCGGCGGCCCATTCGCCGGGAAAACAGAAAATACCCGCTCAAGCGCGTCAACTCCCCCAGTTGACGCGCCTATTAAGACGATCTTACCGTTCCATTGGAACGGTTGCGGTGGAACGCGCGCGCGCCCTAAAGGCGAGACAAAATACTGACGGATCGACGCAGCTGCCACCAGGCGGTCGGCCAACCCACACGGCCCCTCCCGGAACGCCCCCAGCGCTTTGACAATGCAATCCGCCGCGCCAAGGCTCAGCGCCTCAATGGCGGCGTCGCTTCCCGCTTCTGTCAGATTCGACAATACAACCACGGGCATTGGCCGTAGCCGCATGATCTGGTGTAAAAAATCCAAACCATTCATGCGCGGCATTTCAATATCGAGGGTGAGAACGTCGGGGTTTAAGGCCTTTATCCGGGCGCGGGCTTCATAAGGATCTGCCGCCTCGCCGATCACACAAAGCCGCGAGTCTTTTGCCAGGGCCGCACGCAAAAGTCGGCGTTGCGTTGCGGAATCGTCGACGATCAGCACCCGAATGACCACGTTAACTTCTCCCGTGGGCGCCTACTGCCCCGCCTTAATCCAGGTCGCGGCCCGCAGCGCGGTCATTCAGAACTCATCCCAATCCTCAGCCTCCGCAACGGCCGTCCGGGCCCGCAGCGTCGCCGTATTTGCCACACTGTAAAGCGGCACATCTTGCCCGGATTTAGCGACCTTGGTTACCATATTCGGGTTTGGGCCCGAACCCTCCGGCTCAAGCGACCAAACGCCGCCCATCGCTTCGGTGTTGGCCGCTTTATTGCCAACGGCCAGCGACCGTTCGCACGCCATTTTACCGATCTGAAACTGGGCCATCGTCGTGCTCAAAGCTTCAGCGTCAACCTTCAAGCGTTGACCAGCAACCGCTGTTTCGCCGAAGAGCATGGTATTTTGCTGCGTGGCATGATCAATCTGGTTCACTGCGAGGTTGATTTCGACCAGACTGGCGGATTGCTCCTTGGCCGCCAGCGCACTCTCTGACATACGCGCGGCGATCTGGCTGATCGAGCCCACGATTTCGTGCAGCGCGCTGCCGGTCTGCCCGACCAGACCGACGCCGCGCTTCACCTGGGCTGAGGCTTCTGAAATCAACAGGTCAATCTCGCGCGCCGCGTCGGATGACCGTTGCGCAAGGGCGCGCACCTCCGTCGCCACGACGGCAAAGCCGCGCCCCGCATCGCCGGCCCGCGCCGCCTCGACACCGGCATTCAACGCCAAAAGATTGGTCTGGAACGCAATATCTTCGATCACTCCAATAATCTGCGCAATCTTTTCCGAGGAGCGTTCAATCTCGCCCATGGCTACCACCGCTTCGCGCATGACAGCACCGGATGCTTCGGCCGATACCCTGGCTCCGGCCACAGCAACGCTTGCTTCGCCCGCACCACTTGCCGCCGATTGCACGGAAACGGTGAGCTCGTCCAATGCCGCGGCCGTTTGCTCCACTGTCGCGGCTTGCTGTTCCGTCCGCCGCGACAGATCGTCAGACGCATGCGCTATGTCGCGCACCTCCTCGTCAATCGCGGCAGCGCGCGACATCACTGTGGTGATGGCGGCGGCGAGTTTGCCAACGGCCATATTGAAATCGCCCCGCAGGGTTTCATATTCGGGGGCAAACCCTTCGTCGAGACGCACGGTCAGATCCCCGTCCGACAGGTGGCGCAAACCCACGCGCAGCGCTTCAACAACCTTGCTCTGCGCGATCTCCACAATGTGCCGCCGCGCTTCGGCATCGCGCAGGCCAAGTTGCGCCTCGGTCACGTCCGAACCCATCAACAGTACTTTCAGCAACTGCCCATCGCCATCGTGAACTGGCGAAAAACCCCCATCGATCGCCCCTTCGGAGTGATCACCCAACTGCATCCAAAAGCGGCCAAACACCGACTCGCCCGCCATCAGGCGATCCCAGACCGCGCCGCGTTCAGTTGCAAGCTGCGGATCATATTTAAGAATATCGTCATGCGCCCGCCCCAGCACGGCGGATTTCGCGGCACCCAGCATCCCGTACATCTTGTCATTGGCCTTGATCAACACCCCCGACGCATTGAATTCCGCAGTGGCCAGATTGCTGTCGATCGCCGCCAGAACAGCACGGTTCATCCGTTCAACCGTCACGTCACGCCATTCCATAACATAGCCGATACGGCCCTGCCCCTCCATGATCACTTCATTGATATCCAGCGCAAATCTGGCGTCACCGACGCTTATTTCGGCACCGTACGGCATGCCGCCGGGGCGTTCGATCTGATGCCGCACCCCTGCAAATTCCTGATGAAACCTATCGACGTGGCAGCCAACGATCTGGTCCGGGTCAAAGTCCGACACCAGCGTTTGAAATTCGGCGCGATGGGCGCGAAACATCGTGACAACCGAAGGGTTCACATAGGAAATCTTGCAGTCGCAATCCAGAATCATCAGGGCCGCCGACGACCCGGCAAAAGCCGCACTTTTATAGGCCCCGTCCCGCGCCACAACCGCGCCTGCCGCCAGTCCCTGACGGACAGTTTCGAGCGCGCGGGCAATCGTGCCGACTTCATCGTGGCGTGCCGTATTGCTGACCTGTTGCCCGTAATCCCCAGCCGCAATCCGGCGCATACGTTCGGCGGTTTCAACCAGCGGTCGCGACAGGTTGCGTCCCAGAAGAAACGCCAGGAACGACATCAACACCATGGATAGCATGCCACCAAGAAGAATACGCTGGGTCAGCGTCGTTGCGGGCTGAATCAACGCGGCTTCCGGCTGCTCGAGGATCAGGGCAAACTCGAATCCCGGCACCGCGACATGGCCGGTAATCAACACCGATGGCACCCCGAACAGGCCAGGCTCGTGGGTTATCGAATGATCCATCTTGAAGGCCTGACTGACGGCCTGACTATCGGTGCGCAATTTCAGGGCCGAAGCGGCACCGGTCCGGGAAACTTCTGAGCGCAAACGGTGATCCTTACCGACAAGGTAGGAGCGCACCTGAACATCATCCCCATGATGACGGTCTAGAATGGCATCCATTTGGGCGACCGCCAGTTGAAAGACTAATGCGCCCAGCACCCGCCCATCCGCGCTGCGAATGGGTGTGGCGGCAAAGGCGGCCGGCGCCTCGTCGGATGCGGCATAAAATTCAAAGTCAGAAAACCGCACATCCGCGTCGACTGATTGGATTGCGTGACGCGCCACTTTGGCAAAATTGGTGCCGCGAAGGGCGCCGACGAAGAGGTTCTGGCCAAAATCCACCTCTTTCGCGACGCTGTAGACGACATTTCCCGCGGCATCGACCAGCATGACGTCATGATAGCCCTTTTCCTGAAAGACCGACACGAATCCTGAATGATAGCGGGAATGGGCCAAGGCATATTCAGACACATCCTTAAGCCGCGCCAACTTGTAGCGGTCGCTTTTTGGATTTGGATTGTCGGTGATGAAACGGTTTTGCAAATAGGTTTTCGGATCCGGGCCAAGCCTATTCCAGGCGGCCGAAAAATCGCTCATCGCGCGAATGGTCAACGGGCTTGCGGCCTGCGATTTCAGATCACTTTCGATCACCTCGAACCAAGCTTCGAATTCCAGCAGCTTGGCTTTTAGGGCAGTATCGATCCGCGCCTCGCCCGCTGTCATCAACGCCTCATGGGCCATGCGGTGGCTGGTGTACCCCATTGCCAACAATGACAAAAGCGCAAGGGTCCCCATAACTATCGGCAGTTTTACCGCCAGCCGGAGGTTATCGAACAGACGCATTCCTGTCTCCCAAGGATGAACCTGCGCAAAGCATTGCAGCGCCGCGCACCGCCAAGGATGCAGGTCAAGCGTTGAAGATTATCTTAAGGATAATACGAAATTTGCGCCCGAAGATCGAATAGCCTGCAGGGCAGCAGGCGTGCAGGTCGCCTCATCGGGGCAGGATCGCGCAACTCTGTTCCCCAAAGGCGTCGCAGTCTGGAGCGTTCAACGGCCCGTCAGAAACTGCACCAGCAGGGCGGTTGACCCGTCCTTTTGCGCCACAGGTTCGCGCCCCTCAAGCACCGGTTGCAGCGCCAAAGCCAGCTCCTTGCCCAATTCCACCCCCCATTGGTCAAAGGAATTGAGCCCCAGAATGACCCCTTCAACAAAGACACGATGCTCATAAAGCGCGATGATCTGACCAAGAACGAAGGGCGTCACCTTGGCATAAGCCAAGGTGGTCGACGGGCGATTGCCGGGGAACACCCGATGGCGGGCCTGACGGTCCAGTTCGGCCCCGCTCAGGCCTTTTCGGGCCATGATGGCGCGGGCCTCATCCAGGGACCGGCCTTTCATCAGCGCTTCCGATTGCGCCAGACAATTGGCCATCAGCAACAGGTGTTGATGGGCCAGATCCGGCTCGTGCCCTTCGGCCGCGATCATGAATTCGCACGGCACAACGCGGGTGCCTTGATGGATCAACTGGTAAAAAGCGTGCTGGCCGTTGGTTCCCGGCTCGCCCCACACAACCGGGCCTGAGGGGATGGTCAGATCAGATCCGTCCATCGCCACCCGCTTGCCATTACTTTCCATCTCAAGTTGCTGCAAATAGGCAGGCAGCCGCGACAGGCGCTGGTCATAGGGCAGCACCGCGCGGGTGGCATAGCCACAGATCTGATTGTGCCAAATCCCCACCAAGGCCAGCAACACCGGCAGGTTTTCAGCCGGTGGAGCCGCACAAAAATGCGCGTCCATCGCCGCCGCACCGCCAAGGAATGCGTCGAAATCTTCGGGCCCGATCGCCAGCATCAGCGACAATCCGATCGGTCCCCAAAGCGAATAGCGCCCCCCCACCCAATCTTCGAAACCAAAGACCCGCTCAGCCGCTATGCCAAAAGCCGCCGTGCGTTCAGCCGAGGTCGAGACCGCCGCAAACTGCGCGCCCGGATCGGCCACCCGGCGCGCCATCCAGACCCGCGCGGTTTCGGCATTGGTCATCGTCTCGATCGTGGTGAAGGTTTTGGACGCTACAATCACCAGCGTGGTTTCGGCGTTCAACCCCGCCAGCACGTCATGCACATGCGCCCCGTCGATGTTCGAGACAAAATGCGCCCTTGGCCCATCGGCATAGGGCGAGAGCGCCAGGCAGGCCATTGCCGGGCCAAGGTCTGACCCGCCGATACCGATATTGACCACATCGGTGATCGCCCCGCCCTGCCCCAAAAACCGCCCGTCACGAACATCACCGACAAAGGCTTGCATCCGTGCATGGGTGGCACGCAGGTCGGGCATCACATCGCGGCCATCAAGGATGACAGTTCCCGCAAGATTTCGCAGCGCCGTATGCAGCACGGCACGGCCCTCGGTCTCATTGATCTTTTCACCAGCAAACAGCGCCGCCCGCTTTGCCGTCAGGTCGGTGCCTGCGGTCAGGGCCAGCAGCAGCGCCAAGCCCTCTGCGTCGATGTTGGTCTTGGCGTAATCCAGGAGCATCCCGTCCGCCTGCGCCGAAAACGCCGCCGCACGACCGGCGTCGAACAAGGTCAGGATCGGGCGGTCTTTCACGCGGGAATGATGGTGCTTGAGGGCATCCCAAGGGGTCATCTGCAGATCCTTCGTTGTCAGGATTTTGAAGTCACGCCGCCCAATGCACGACCGCATTGGCCAGGATCGCACGCACCGGCGCCACATCCGGGGGCAGAAGTTGCGCACGTTCAAATGCCGCACGTTTGTCTTCGCCGGTGATCAGGATGTGGATCGCCATAGCATCGGCCAGAACCCGCGCTGTCAGCGTCACCCGCGGCTCCCCCGCGGCATCGGCCCGCATCGGCATCACGATTGGGGCATCGGGGGCCAGCGCCTCGGCCAGACGATCCGCGCCGGGGAAAAGCGAAGCGGTGTGCATGTCCGCGCCCATTCCCAACAGCAGAACCGACAATGGCAGATGCGTTGAGACGGCCGCCGCCAGCCGGTCCATCGCCGCCTCGGGTTCAGGGGTGTCGGCATAAAGCGGCACATAGGTCGCCGCCGCGGCGCGGCCCGTTAACAGCCGCGCCCGGATCAGACGCGCATTTGAGCGGTCATGATCTTCGGCAACCCAGCGTTCGTCATTGGGAATGACGGTGACCCGGTTCCAGTCCAGGTTCACCCCCGAAAGAATGTCGAACACCTGCCCCGGTGTCGTCCCGCCGGGCACCGAAAAGCTGGCAAAAGCATTTTGGCGCAGCGCCATGTTCAGATCCGAGGCCAGCTGATCGGCCAGGCTGAACATCATCAGTTCCCGATCAGGATATTCGACGAATTTCATTCCTTGATCTCCCGCCACCTGCGGCCATCGCGGTGCAGCAGCATCAGCGCATCTTCTGGCCCGCTGGAGCCCGCGTCATAGGCCTTGGGCTTGTCGCCCCGCGCCTCCCACCCGGCAATGATCGGATCGGTCCAGGCCCAGGCGGCCTCAACCTCATCCCCACGCATGAACAGTGTCTGGTTGCCACGGATCACATCCATGATCAGCCGCTCATAGGCATCGGGGATGTCGGCACCCTCTTCGCCCAAGGCTTCAGCGAATGACATGTCCAAGGGCACTTCGGTCAGGCGCATACCGCCCGGTCCGGGTTCCTTGATCATCACCGACAGGGTCATCCCTTCGTTCGGCTGCAGCCGAATCGCCAGCACGTTTTCGCGCCAGCCTTCCGCATCGCCAAAGATCGAATGCGGCACTTCCTTGAAGACTATGGCGATTTCCGAGGTCCTGGCCCGCAGCTTCTTGCCGGTGCGCAAGTAAAACGGCGTGCCCTTCCAGCGCCAGTTGGCAATATTCACTTTCAGCGCGATATAGCTTTCGGTGGTCGAGGCGGGATTTTCGGCATCCGCCAGATACCCCGGCGCGTCTTTGGCGGCGCGGTACTGACCGCGCACAATAGCCTCGGGCCCCACCGGATCCAGCGCCCGGATCACTTTCAGCTTTTCATCTCGCACGGCGTCGGGGTCAAACTTGTAGGGGGCTTCCATGGCGATCAGACACAACAATTGCATCATATGGTTTTGCACCATGTCCCGCATCGCCCCCGAGGTGTCGTAATAGGCCCCGCGCCCGCCGACGCCGACGGTTTCCGCCACGGTGATCTGCACATGATCCACATGGCGGGCGTTCCACAACGGCTCGAACAGGATATTGGCAAAGCGCACCGCCATCAGGTTCTGCACGGTTTCCTTGCCCAGATAATGGTCGATCCGGTAAATCTGCCCCTCTGAGAAATGCGAGGCGAGCGTCGCGTTCAGCGTATGGGCCGTTGCCAGATCGCGACCAAAGGGTTTTTCCACTACGATGCGGCTCTTTGGGGTGGCAATTGAGTGCTGGTGCAGCCTTTCGGCCAGATCCCCAAACAGGGCGGGCGCCACCGAAAAATAGAAGGCCTGCACCACATCCTTGCGCACGACTTCAGCCAGTTTCGCCCAGCCCGCATCGCCTTTGGCATCAATGGCCACATAGCTGAGGTGATCCAGAAAGCGCGCCACCGCATCGCCGCTACGTTTGGGCGCATCGACGAATTCCAGAATTGCAGCCTCGGCCAAGGCGCGAAAGCCGACATCATCCATCTCGGCCCGTGCGGCCCCTATTATCCGCGCGTTATCAGGGATTTGACCGCCGATGAATCGTCTGAACAGCCCCGGCAGGATCTTGCGCCGCGCCAGATCCCCGGTGCCGCCAAAGATCACAAGATCGAAGCTTTCGACCGGAATTACGCGCGAGACCATGAGTACCCTCGTGTTTCAATCGCGCCGTTAGCGCTAACGGACAGCTCTTTACCGCCATCGCAGGTTCAAGTCTAGCATCGTATCGACGTCAGGGCCAACAGTTGCGCGGCGGGAGGTGGCATCAATCCGCCCTCCCTTGCCGCAAATGCCTCAGACTGCCTCCAGAACCAGCGCAACACCTTGACCCACCCCGACGCAAAGCGTCACCAAGGCGCGTTGGCCCCCACCTTCGGCCAACCGTCTGGCGGCATTGCCTGCAATCCGCACCCCGGACATCCCCAAGGGATGACCCATCGCGATAGCGCCGCCATAAGCATTCACCCGCGCATCATCATCCGCCAATCCCCAGGCCCGCGTGCAGGCCAAGGCCTGGGCCGCAAACGCCTCGTTCAACTCGATCACATCAAAATCAGCTGCGGTCAGGCCGGACCGCGCGGTAATCCGCGCCATCGCCGCCACCGGACCGACACCCATGATCCGCGGCGCCACACCTGCGGCTGCGGCCATCCCAATGCGGGCAAGGGGCGTAAGCCCATAGCGCCTGACCGCCGCCTCCGAGGCCAAAAGCACCGCCGCCGCGCCGTCATTGACGCCCGAAGCATTGCCTGCTGTTACCGTCCCCCCGGCCCGGAACGGCGCCGGCAGCGACGCCAGCTTTTCCAATGTCGTGGCGCGGGGATGTTCATCGGCGGTGACGCGCGTGACCACACCTTTGTGCGGTGGCACTGTCACCGGGCATATGTCGGCGTTGTGCCAGCCCGCGTCATAGCGCAGCTGCGAACGATAGGCGAAAGCATCCTGATCGGTGCGGGAAATGCCAAGTTCCGCCGCCAGGTTTTCCGCCGTCTCCGGCATTGCTTCGACCCCATATTCGGCGGCAAGGCGCTTGTGGACAAACCGCCAACCAATCGTGGTGTCATGGATTTCGGGTGCCCGTGCGAAAGCGGTTTGCGCTTTGGCCATCACAAACGGCGCGCGGCTCATGCTTTCCACGCCGCCCGCGATCACCACCTCGGCCGCCCCATCGCGAATTGTCCGCGCCCCGGCGATCACCGCATCCAGACCCGAGGCGCAAAGCCGGTTGACGGTAAAGGCCGGAACCGACTCGTCAAGGCGCGACAACAACACCGCCATGCGCGCAACGTTGCGGTTGTCTTCGCCCGCCTGATTGGCACAGCCAAAGATCACCTCATCGACCACTACCCCCGGCGCCTCATTCATTACGGCGTCAATAACCTGAGCGGCCAGATCGTCGGGCCTGACAGGGGCCAAAGCACCGGCATAGCGACCAATCGGGGTCCGTCGCAGCGCGCACAGAAAAACGTCGGTCATGCCATCTCTCGCAGATTATTTGCCACCACATAGCGCCCACGCAAATGCGTCGGCGCCCCGGTCTCCAGGGCGTCAAGCGTGACCAAAACCCGCGCCAGCCCAATCTTTCGCAACGATTCGAAAGGCCCGCGCGGAAGGTTCAATCCAAGCCTGAGGGCCGTGTCGACATCGTCGGCGGCCACGCCCCCTTCCGCCACCAGCGTCGCCGCTTCATTTGCCAATACCGCCTCAATCCGGGTGGCGATCGCATCGGCATCAACGGGCGGCTCACCTGGCCGGTCGGGGTAAAGAAACCCTTTGCCGGTCTTGCGGCCGAAATCACCTTTTGCAACCTGCCCGCGCAGGGCATTGAACGGGTAGTAGCGCGGGTGACCGGCCATTGCCGCATAAATCCCTTCGGTCGCCGCCAGATTGATATCAGCCCCCACCAGATCAATCAGTGATAATGGCCCCAGTTTATAGCCAGCCGCCAGCATAGCCGCATCAATATCCGAGGCGGTGCGGCCTTCTTCCAAAAGCGCCAGGGCTTCCCCATAAAACGGTCGCGCGCAGCGGTTGACAATATAACCCGGCCGATCGGCGCAGGCGATGACGGTCTTGCCCGCGCTTTCGGTCAAGCGCCGCGCGACATCCAATGCGCCAGCAGCCCCCCCGGCGTGACCGGCAAGCTCAACCAGTTTCATCGCCGGGGCGGGGTTGAAAAAATGCAGCCCCACGACACGCTCAGGGTGCGCCAGCCCAGCCGCCAGTGCCGCTATGGACAACGAAGACGTATTGCTGGCCAGAACCGTGGCCGGACCGCACCCCCGTTCCAACTCGACAAACAGCCCCTGCTTTGCCGCCAGATCTTCGGCAATGGCTTCAATCACCATATCGACCGCACCGATATCAGCGGGCGTCGCGATGATGTCGATCCCGGCCACTGCCGCGTCGGCAGCGGCTTCGGTCAGTTTTCCTGAAACGATTCGCGGTTCAAGCGCGTCGCGCATCCGCCCTAGCGCGCTTTGGCGGGCGTCAACCCGCTGATCCGTCGCGCGAACCCTGTAGCCCGCCTGCGCATAGACCTGAGCAATGCCCAGGCCCATAGCACCCAATCCCACCACTCCGATGACGTCGCTTTTCATTTCTCAGCCTTTGGCGTTCCGGCCCGCAGACCTGGACGATCGCCCCCGCCGGAAAGATGGGGCAAAACGGTATCTATGCACAAGGCAAGATGCACAGGGCAAAAATAAATTTCAAGCTTGAAATAGTTTTGCGGTAATGGCAGTCTGGCAGCAACCACGCTGATCGGGAGAAAAGAAGATGAAGGTTCTATGCCTTGGAGGCGGCCCCGCCGGTCTCTACTTTGCAATCTCGATGAAGTTGCGCGATCCAGCCCACCAAGTGGTCATTCTGGAACGTAACCGCGCCAAAGACACCTTTGGTTGGGGCGTGGTGCTTTCGGATGATGCGCTTTCTCGGATGCAGAAGAACGACCCGACAAGCACCGAGGCGATTCGCAGCCAGTTTGCCTATTGGGATGATATCGCCGTCGTGCATGACGGGGTGCGCAACGTCTCTGGCGGGCACGGCTTTGCTGGAATCGGCCGCAAAGCCATGTTGGTCCTGCTTCAAGCCCGCGCCCGCGAGCTGGGCGTCGACATGCGGTTTGAGACCGAGTTCAAATCCGCCGAAGAATATCGCCGCGAATATGATGTGGTCGTCGCCTGCGACGGCATCAACTCGCTGGTGCGCCGGGAATACGCGACGGTTTTCAATCCCGATATCGACATCCGCCGCTGCAAATTCGTCTGGCTTGGCACCCATCAGCGCTTCGACGATGCCTTTACCTTCATCTTCGAGAAAACCGAACATGGTTGGGTCTGGGCGCATATCTACCAGTTCGACGCCAATACCGCGACCTTCATTGTCGAATGCCTGCCGGAAACCTGGGACCGCTGGGGTTTCGAGCATATGTCGAAGGAAGACACCGTCGCCACCTGCGAGCGGATCTTTGCAGCCCATCTTGGCGGCCATGCGCTGATGTCCAACGCCGCCCACCTGCGCGGCTCAGCGGTCTGGATGCAGTTCCCAAGGGTGATCTGCGAAAAGTGGTATCACGAAAATGTCGTGCTGATGGGCGATGCGGCGGCCACCGGGCATTTTTCCATCGGCTCCGGTTCGCGTCTGGCGTTCGATTCTGCTATAGCGCTGGCCGAATACCTGCATTCGGAACCAAATCTTGAGGCGGCGTTCGAGCGGTATCAGGCCGAACGGCGGCTGGAGGTTCTGCGCCTGCAATCGGCGGCCCGCAATTCGCTCGAATGGTTCGAAGAGGTCGAGCGGTATCTCGACATGCCACCCGCACAGTTCGCCTATTCGCTGCTGACCCGCAGTCAGCGGATTTCCCATGAAAACCTGCGGCTGCGTGACCCGGATTGGCTGCGCGGGGCCGAGGATTGGTTTGCCGCACAGGCGGGCGGAAACCCCGGCCGCACGCCGATGTTCGCGCCCTACCGCCTGCGCGACATGACCCTTGAAAACCGCATCGTCGTCTCACCGATGGCGCAATACAAGGCTGTCGATGGCTGCCCGACCGACTGGCATTTCGTCCATCTGGCCGAACGCGCCAAGGGCGGCGCCGGCCTCATCTATACCGAAATGACCTGCGTCTCGCCCGAAGGCCGCATCAGCCCCGGTTGCCCCGGCCTTTATGCGCCCGCGCATGAGGCGGCCTGGAAGCGCATTGTCGATTTCGCCCATGCCGAGACAACGGCGAAATTCTGCTGCCAGATCGGCCATTCGGGCCGCAAAGGCTCGACCCAACTGGGGTGGGAAGACGGCGATGCGCCGTTGAAATCCGGCAACTGGCCGGTGATGTCGGCCTCGGCCCTGCCCTGGACCAAGGCCAATCAGGTGCCAAAGGAAATGGACCGCAAAGACATGGATGTGGTGACGGCCCAGTTCGTGGCGGCCACGCAAATGGCGGCGCGGGCCGGATTTGACATGATCGAGCTTCATGCGGCACATGGCTATCTGATTTCCAGCTTCATCTCGCCGAAATCGAACACCCGTAGCGACGCCTATGGCGGTTCTCTGGAAAATCGCCTGCGCTATCCCTTGGAGGTTTTCGCCGCCATGCGTGCCGTCTGGCCTGCGGGCAAGCCGATGTCGGTGCGGATTTCCGCCAATGATTGGGTTGGCGACGAAGGGGTCACCCCGGCGGAAGCGGTGGAGATTGCCCGCGCTTTCCATGCGGCGGGGGCGGATATCATCGACGTGTCGGCCGGACAGACCAGCGCCGACGCCAAACCCGTCTACGGGCGGATGTTTCAGACGCCGTTTTCGGACCGCATCCGCAACGAGTCCGGCATCGCCACGATGGCAGTCGGCAATATCTATGAGCCTGACCATGTAAACTCGATCCTGATGGCCGGCCGGGCTGACCTCGTGTGCCTGGCGCGCCCCCATCTGGCCGATCCGTATTGGACCTTGCATGCGGCGGTGATGATGGGAGATGCGCAGACCGAATGGCCGCTGCCCTATCTCGCCGGGCGCGATCAGGCAAAACGGCTCAGGGAACGCGCGCAGGAGACGATCCGGGTATGACGACGCAAGGCACAGGTATGGCGATGCAAGGCCACAGGGTTCTGGTGACGGGCGGCGGCTCGGGCACAGGCGCCGATCTGGCGCGGGGTTTCGCAGCCGCCGGGGCCGAGGTGGTGATTGCCGGACGCCGCGCCGATGCGTTGACCGCGGTGGCGGGTTCAGCGCCCCGCATCCGCGCCGTTCAGGCCGATGTGACCGATGAGGCCAGCGTCCGCGCCCTCTTCGCCGCCTGCGGCCCCTGCGATATCGTCATCGCCAATGCCGGGGCGGCGGATTCTGCCCCGATGTCGCGCACAACGCTGGCGCAGTGGAATGCGATGATCGCGGTCAACCTGACCGGGGTGTTTCTGACCCTGCGCGAAGGGCTGAACCAGATGCCGGGTTGGGGGCGGCTGATTTCCGTGGCCTCGACCGCCGGGCTGAAGGGCTATGCCAAGATTGTTCCCTATGCCGCCGCCAAACATGGGGTCATTGGCCTCACCCGGTCTTTGGCGCTGGAAATCGCCCGCCGGGACATCACCGTCAATGCGCTGTGTCCGGGCTTTCTGGATACCGAAATGACCGATCATACCCTTGAGGTGATTGTCGAAAAGACCGGCCGCGACCGGGCGGCGGCGAAAGCCGTGCTTGAGGCGATGAGCCCGCAAAACCGCCTGATCCGGCCCGCCGAGGTGACGGCCGCGGCGTTGTGGCTTTGCGGGCCGGGGTCCGAAGGCATCAACGGTCAGGCGATTACCATTGCGGGGGGCGAACTGTGAGCGATCTGTCCAAACGCCGCCTGAAGATGTGGATCCGGCTTTTGCGGGTGACGCGCAGCACCGAAGGGGAACTGCGCGACTATCTGCGCGTAAGCCACACCACCACCCTGCCCCGGTTTGATGTGATGGCCGCACTTTACCGCCGCCGCGACGGCGTGACCATGTCGGAACTCAGCCGGATGCTGCTGGTCTCGAATGGCAATGCCACGGCGGTCGTCGACCGGCTGGAAGCCGACGGATTGGCCAAACGCACCCAGTCGCAAACCGATCGGCGCACCATCTTCGTGACGCTGACGGCGGCTGGCTTTTCCAGCTTTGAGCAATTGGCGATGGGCCATGAAGGCAAGATCGACCACATCTTCGCAACCCTGAGCGACGCCGAACTGGATACCTTGACCGACATTTTCAAACGCCTGGGCCAAAGGACAATCGCATGACAACTCTGGCCGGACTGCAGCCGAAGACGTTCCTGTGGACCCTGCAAGACCGGGTGGCCACCCTCCGCCTGAACCGCCCGGACCGCAAGAACCCGCTGACCTTCGAGAGCTACGGCGAGTTGCGCGACATGTTCCGCGCCTTGCCCGACGCCGAAGATGTGGATGTGGTGGTTTTCGCCTCGCAAGGCGGGAATTTCTGTTCGGGCGGCGATGTGCATGAGATCATCGGGCCGTTGGTTGGAAGGGATATGAAGAGCCTTCTGGCCTTTACCCGCATGACCGGCGATCTGGTCAAGGCGATGATCGGCTGCGGCAAACCCATCATTGCGGCGGTCGACGGGGTCTGCGTTGGAGCCGGGGCGATCATTGCCATGGCCGCCGATCTGCGGCTGGCGACACCCGAGGCCAAATGCGCCTTCCTGTTTACCCGCGTGGGCCTAGCCGGCTGCGACATGGGCGCCTGCGCGATGTTGCCGCGGATTATCGGTCAGGGCCGTGCAGCGGAACTGCTTTATACCGGGCGGACGATGACCGCCGCAGAAGGCCTGAACTGGGGCTTCTGGAACGCGCTGCACCCGGCGGCGACGCTGGAAGCCGAGGGGCAGGCCCTGGCCCGCCGTTTGGCGGCAGGCCCGACCTTTGCCCATGGCATCACCAAGACCCAACTGAACCAAGAGTGGAATATGGGCCTTGAGCAGGCCATCGAGGCCGAAGCGCAGGCTCAGGCGCTCTGCATGCGAACGGCGGATTTTGAGCGCGCCTACCGGGCGTTCGTCGCCAAGGAAAAGCCGGTGTTTGAAGGGAATTGACTGATCTGAGCACCGGGGGCCAGCCCCCGGACCCCCGGGATATTTGCGCAAAGAAGAAATCATGACCGATACGACATTTCTGGACTGGCCGTTTTTCGAGGAGCGGCATCGCGCTTTGGCCGCAGCGCTTGAAATATGGTGCGCAGCGCATTTGCCGGTGGATCACGGCGATGTGGACGCGGCATGCCGGGGGCTGGTGGCGATGCTTGGCGATGGTGGATGGCTGGTGCATTCCGGGGCGGCGGCGGGGGAACGCCTTGATTTGCGCACGCTGTGCCTGATCCGCGAAACTTTGGCACGCCATGACGGATTGGCGGATTTCGCCTTTGCCATGCAAGGATTGGGCATGGGGGCGGTCAGCCTGTTCGGAACGCCCGAACAGCGCCAGTGGCTGCAACGGACGCGGACCGGCGCGGCGATTGCCGGTTTTGCCCTGACCGAGCCGGGATCAGGATCAGACGTCGCCAATGCCACATCCAGCGCCCGGCGCGGCGGTGACGGGTTCGTGCTGTCGGGGGAAAAGACCTATATCTCTAACGGCGGCATTGCCGATATCTATGTGGTTTTTGCCCGCACCGGCGAGGCGGCGGGCGCCAGGGGGCTGTCGGCGTTTTTGCTGCCCGCCGATGCGCCGGGACTGGAGGTGGTGGAGCGGATCGAGGTGATGGCCCCACATCCGCTCGCCCATCTGCGCTTCAATGATATCCGCCTGCCCGCTGCGGCGATGATCGGGCGCGGTGGCGAGGGCTTCAAGATCGCCATGTCGGTTCTGGATGTCTTCCGCGCGACGGTGGGGGCGGCGGCTTTGGGCTTTGCGCGCCGGGCTTTGGACGCGGCAGCGGCGCGCGTCAAGGCGCGCAAGGTGGCCGGGGCGGCGCTGGCCGAATTGCAGATGGTCCAGGGCCATATCGCCGATATGGCCCTGGCCATCGACGCCGCGGCGCTGCTGATCTACCGCGCCGCCTGGGCCAAGGATCAAGGAGCGCCGCGTATCACCCGTGAGGCGGCGATGGCCAAGCTCTACGCGACCGAGGCAGCACAACGGGTCATCGACATGGCGGTGCAACTGCATGGCGGCGACGGGGTGCGCAAAGGCTTTGCGGTGGAGAGCCTCTACCGCGAAATCCGGGCGCTCAGGATCTATGAAGGCGCCAGCGACGTGCAGCGGATCATCATCGCCCGCACGGTGCTGGGATGAGTTACACCCGCGCCATCGCTGTCGAATTCAACCACTGCGATCCGGCGGGGATCGTCTTTTACCCGCGCTATTTCGAGATGACCAATTCGGTGGTCGAGAATTTCTTTGCCGAACGGCTGAACTATTCCTACGCGCGCATCACCATGGAAGAGGGTTGCGGCGTGCCCACCGCTCATCTTGAGGTCGATTTCATAGCCCCGTCGCGATTGGGCGACCGGCTCGACTTTCGGCTGGATGTTGAGCGGGTCGGCACCAAGAGCGTGCGCTTTGGGTTGACCGCATCTGGCGGAAGCGAGGCGCGGATGGCCGCAAAACTGGTGTTGGTCTGGGTGGGGAAGGACGGGCGCGCCGCCCCCTGGCCCGAGACATTGCGCAAGGGCCTTTTGGCCAGTATGACCGAAGAAGGACCGTCTCAATGACCCAATCCCCGCATGAGTTCCTGCACCCCAAAAGCTGGAAGGCCACACCCGGTTATGCCTGCGGCGTGGCAGCGGAAGGGCGGATGCTGTTTTTGGGCGGGCTGATTGGCTGGAACGCCGAACAGGAATTCGAGACCGATGATTTTGCCGGCCAGGTGGCACAAGCCTTGCGCAATATCGTCGCGGTCCTGGCGGTGGGCGGCGGGCGGCCCGAACATATCGTTCGGATGACCTGGTTCGTCACCGACAAGCGCGACTATCTTGGCGCCCTGCGCGAGATCGGCCGCGCCTATAAGGAAACCATCGGGCGGCATTACCCGGCAATGGCCCTGGTGCAGGTCGTGGCCCTGCTTGAGGACCGCGCCAAGGTCGAGATCGAAGTCACCGCCGTGGTGCCGAAGTAATCCGCGCAAGTCAGGCCGGAAAGCGCCTGCCACATGGCCAAGGGGAGAATACCATGCTGGGTCCATCCGCCCATACCGACACTTTCACCCGCGACCGGCTGCCCGCAGCGGCAGACTGGCCGGAGATAGCGCTTGCCGGGTTCGACTATCCCGAACGGTTGAATGCCGCGGTCGAGTTGACCGATCGCATGGTCGAAAAGGGTTTTGGCGATCACACCGCACTGATCGGCAACGGGCGGTTGCGGACCTATAAGGAACTGGCGGATTGGTCGAACCGCATCGCCCATACCTTGGTCGAAGATTACGGCGTAAAGCCCGGAAATCGCGTGATGATCCGGTCTGCCAATAACCCGGCGATGGTGGCGTGCTGGCTGGGGGCGACCAAGGCCGGGGCGGTGGTCGTCAATACCATGCCGATGCTGCGGGCCGGGGAATTGACCCAGATCGTCGACAAGGCCGAGATCAGCCATGCGCTCTGCGATACCCGGCTGATGGAGGAGCTGGTCCTCTGCGCCAAGGACTCGGGGTTTTTGAAAGTTGTGGTGGGGTTTGACGGCACCGCCAATCACGACGCCGAACTTGACCGCATTGCTTTGTCAAAATCCGTTCGGTATCAGTCTGTTGCGACCGGACGTGATGATGTGGCGCTGCTTGGATTCACCTCGGGCACCACGGGTGAGCCGAAGGCAACGATGCACTTCCACCGCGATTTGCTGATCATTGCCGATGGCTATGCCAAAGAAGTCCTGCAGGTAACGCCCGACGATATTTTTGTGGGGTCGCCGCCCTTGGCCTTCACCTTCGGGCTTGGCGGGCTGGCGGTGTTTCCGCTGCGCTTCGGTGCGGCGGCGGCGCTGTTGGAACAGGCGACACCGGCCAATATGATCGAGCTTATCCAG
>JANMDM010000141.1:0-18201 GCA_031376305.1 Pseudomonadota bacterium
CGGTCTGAAATCGGCCGCCGCCTGGCTTGCCTCCGCGACGCCGGGGGTGGCTGAGGAGTTTTTGAACGGGTTGAGCGATGAGGCGCTGATGGCGCTGCCGTGGATGTTTGAGTTCTGGGCGCTGCCGCATCAACTGCCGCCTGAGGGCGCCTGGAAGACCTGGGTGATCATGGGTGGGCGCGGTGCGGGCAAAACCCGTGCTGGCGCCGAGTGGGTCCGAACCCAGGTAGAGGGGGCGCGGCCGCTGGATGCGGGGCCAGCGGCGCGAGTGGCGCTGGTGGGCGAGACGGTCGATCAGGTGCGCGAGGTGATGGTGTTCGGCGACAGCGGCATTCTGGCCTGTTCGCCGCCGGATCGCAGGCCGGTGTGGGAAGCGGGCCGCAAGCGGCTGGTCTGGCCGAATGGGGCGGTGGCGCAGGTGTTTTCGGCGCATGAGCCGGACAGCCTGCGCGGGCCGCAATTCGATGCGGCCTGGGTGGACGAATTGGCCAAGTGGAAACGGGCCGATGCGGCCTGGGACATGCTGCAATTTTCGTTGCGGCTGGGCAGTCATCCGCGGCAGGTGGTCACCACCACACCGCAGAACGTTGAGGTGTTGAAGGCGATCTTGAAGAACCCTTCGACGGTGATCACCCATGCGCCGACCGAGGCCAACAAGGCCTATCTGGCGGCGAGTTTCCTTGAAGAGGTGCGGGCGCGCTATGCGGGCACCCGGCTGGGGCGGCAAGAGCTGGACGGTGTGCTTTTGGAGGATGTGGAGGGGGCGCTCTGGACCACGGCGATGCTGGAGGCATGCCGGGCAGAGCGCCCCGGGAAGTTTAGCCGCGTCGTGGTCGCGGTTGATCCTTCGGTGGCGGGCAAGGATGGGTCGGACGATTGCGGGATCGTGGTCGTGGGGGCGGTGACCGAGGGGCCGGTTCAGGATTGGCGGGCCTGGGTTTTGGAGGACGCGACGGTTTCGGGGGCGTCGTCCAAAATCTGGGCCGAGGCGGCGGTGGCGGCGATGCAACGCCATGGGGCCGACAAGATGGTGGCCGAGGTCAATCAGGGCGGCGCATTGGTTGAGGATGTGGTGCGGATGGTGGACCCGTTGGTGGCTTTGAAAAAGGTCAATGCCAGCAAGGGCAAGGTGGCGCGGGCTGAACCGGTGGCGGCTTTGTATGAGCAGGGCCGCGTCTATCATGTGCGCGGGCTTGGGCTACTGGAAGACCAGATGTGCAAGATGACGCGCACGGGGTTTTTGGGCAAAGGCAGCCCGGACCGGGTGGATGCGTTGGTCTGGGCGCTGACGGAACTGATCATTGAGCCGGCGGGCAAGGTGACATCGCCACAGATGCGCAGCCTTTAGGGGTGTGCATGCCGTGCAGGGGAAGCCTCCGGCGGGGATATTTGAACGAAGATGAATGGGTTGTGGGGCCGCAGGCTGGGCGAGGTGGTGCCCGCAGCGGCCTTTGGCGCGTGGTAGGAGAATGCGGATGGCATGGAAGATATTCGGGCGCGCTGAAGGCGTGGTTCCGGAGCAAAAGGCCTCGGCCAGCGATAATAGGTTTGTGACCGAGGCCAAGGCCTCGGCCACCGGGCGGGTGGTTGCCTGGGGATCGCCGGGGCGGGTGGCCTGGAGCCCGCGCGATACGGTGAGCCTGACCAAGACGGGGTTTGCGGGCAATCCGGTGGGGTTCCGGGCGGTGAAGCTGATTGCCGAGGCGGCGGCGGCGCTGCCTTTGGTCTGTCAGGACGAGGCGCGGCGCTATGATGTGCATCCGCTGATGGAGCTGATGCGGCGGCCGAATGCCGGGCAAGGGCGGGCGGAGCTGTTCGAGGCGCTGTATGGGCAGTTGTTGCTGTCTGGCAACGGCTATCTGGAGGCGGTGGGGGATACGGGGCTGCCAGCGGAGCTGCACGTGCTGCGTTCGGACCGGATGTCTTTGGTGCCGGGGGCGGATGGCTGGCCGGTGGCCTATGATTATACGGTGAGTGGTCGGAAGCACCGCTTTGATATGGCCGGGCCGGTGGATCCGATCTGCCATATCAAGAGCTTTCATCCGCAAGACGACCATTATGGGCTGTCGCCGATGCAGGCGGCGGCGGTGGCGGTGGATGTGCATAATTCCGCCTCAAGCTGGTCGAAGGCGCTTTTGGACAATGCCGCGCGGCCTTCGGGGGCGATCATCTACAAGGGCGCGGACGGCAATGGGCATCTGTCGGGCGACCAGTATGAGCGGCTGATTTCCGAGATGGAGATGCATCATCAGGGCGCCCGCAATGCCGGGCGGCCGATGCTGCTGGAAGGGGGTCTGGACTGGAAGCCGATGGGGTTCAGCCCGTCTGACATGGAGTTTCAGAAGACCAAGGAGGCGGCGGCGCGAGAGATTGCCGTGGCCTTTGGCGTGCCGCCGATGCTGCTGGGGGTGTCGGGCGATGCAACTTACGCCAACTATCAGGAGGCGAATCGCGCCTTTTATCGGCTGACGGTCTTGCCTTTGGCGACGCGGGTGACGGCGGCGGTGTCTTATTGGTTGTCCACCCGTCTGGGCGAGGTGGTCGAGTTGAAACCCGATCTGGATCAGGTGCCGGCTTTGGCGGTGGAGCGGGATCAGCAATGGAAGCGGGTGGGCGAGGCGGCCTTTCTGACCGATGCGGAAAAGCGCGCGATTCTGGGGCTGCCGCGTTTGGCGGATGAGGAGTGAGGCATGGGCAGCCGCGGCGCGGGGTCGCGCTATCTGAAAGAGCCGTTTGAATGCGCGCATGAGCACCGTTTTGAGGCCACGGAAAAGATCATGGCTTTGCAGTTCGAAACCGTCGAGCGGCGGCTGGAGCGGATTGAGGCGATGATCATCGGCGTCGAAAAGCGGCTGTGGATGATGGTGTTCGGGGTTGTGGGCGTGATCGTAAGTCAGGCGGTGCAGTCGCTTTTGCAATTCGGTCCGAAATAGGAAAACGCAAGATGATGACAAGCGATTACGGGTTGGAGACGAAGTTTTGCCGATTGGGCGAGGATATTGCCGTGACCGAAGGTTGCCGTATCGAAGGCTATGCCTCGGTCTTCGGGGTCACCGATCAGGGCGGCGATGTGGTGGTGGCGGGGGCCTATTCGCGGTCCCTGAAGCGGCTGCAGGCGGAGGGGCGGATGGTCAAGATGCTGTGGCAGCATGATCCGGCGCAGCCCATTGGCGTTTGGGATGAGGTTCGTGAGGATGGGCGGGGATTGCGCGTCAAAGGGCGAATCCTGACGGACGTCGAAAAAGGCCGCGAGGCGGCGGCGCTGATTGCGGCGGGGGCGATTGATGGATTGTCGATCGGTTACCGCACGGTGACAGCGGAAAAGGACGCGAAGGGGCAGCGGCTGCTTCGTGAGGTGGAGCTTTGGGAGGTGTCCCTGGTCACCGTCCCGATGCTTCCCGAGGCGCGGGTCGGGGCCAAGGGCGATCTGCCTGCGGACGCGGCCTTGCGCGAACTGGCGGCGGTCTTCGAGGACGCCCGCCGGACGCTGGCTTTGCGCGGACAGCACAAGGCCTGACGCAACCCCTGACTTGAGGTGATGGGTATGACGACGACCGAGACGAAGGCTCGGGCCGGGGAAGGCGTGCGTGACGCTCCGGCTGAGGAGGTGAAGGCCGCGATCGCGGGTTTCATGAGCGAATTCATAGGATTTCAGGACGACATGACAATCAAGCTGCAACAACAGGAAGAGCGACTGACCATGCTGGATCGCAAATCATACGCCGCCGGACGCCCGGTACTTTCTGCCAACATCGACCAGGGGGCTCCGCATCAAAAGGCCTTTGGAGCCTATCTGCGGTCGGGCGACGATGACGCGCTGCGCGGGCTGACGTTGGAGGGCAAGGCCCTGAACACGCAGGTCAGCGCCGACGGTGGCTATCTGATCAACCCCGAAATGTCGGAGCGCATTCAAAGCGTGCTGCGGTCGACGGTTTCGGTTCGGGCCGTGGCCAATGTGGTGAATGTGGATTCCACCTCGTTCGATCTGGTCATTGACCGCACTGATCTTGGCTCTGGCTGGGCTACCGAACTGGCGGCCTTTGCCGAAACCGCGACCCCGCAGATCGAGCGGATTTCGATCAAGCTGTTCGAGCTGGCTGCCATGCCCAAGGCCAGCCAGCGCTTGTTGGATGATGCGGCCTTTGATGTTGAGGGCTGGATTGCCGAGCGGATTGCCAACCGGTTTGCCCGCGCCGAGGCGACGGCTTTTGTCAGCGGTGATGGGATCGACAAGCCCAAGGGATTCTTGTTCTACAACAAGATCACCAACGGCTCCTGGGTCTGGGGGCAGTTGGGCTATGTGCCGACCGGGGCTGCGGCGGATTTTGCGGCGACCAATGCGTCAGACTCGATCGTTGATCTGGTTTACTCTCTGGGTTCTGAATACCGCGCCAACGGCACCTTCATGATGAATTCGAAAACCGCGGGCGCGGTACGCAAGATGAAGGATGCCGATGGGCGCTTCATGTGGTCGGACGGATTGGCGCTGGGCGAGCCGTCACGGCTGATGGGCTATCCGGTGCTGGTGGCGGAAGATATGCCGGACATTGGTGCGAACGCCTATGCGATTGCTTTTGGCGACTTCCATGCCGGTTACACGGTGGTGGAGCGCCCGGATCTGCGCATCTTGCGCGATCCGTTTTCGGCCAAGCCCAATGTGCTGTTCTATGCAACCAAGCGTGTCGGCGGCGACGTTACTGATTTCAACGCCATCAAGTTGCTGAAATTCGCCATCTCGTAAGAGGGGCGGATCGGGTCGGGGTGTAATGGCCCCGGCCCAGAGGCGCGGGCCGGGTTTTCCCCCGGTATTGTCTAGCTGCTCCCTCCGTCCGAGCAATGCGGGGCTGGCCCGCGCCGTTTCCTTTCGGGGAGGGCGCCATGAAATTTCGGAGTAGACCCATGATGTTGATCGAGCAGACTGGCGTGCCATCGGCGGCACTGCCGGTGCAGGAATTCAAAGACCATCTGCGGCTTGGCACCGGGTTTGCCGATGACGGGGTGCAGGACGCGTTGGCGGAAGGCTATCTGCGGGCGGCCATGGCGGCAATTGAAGGACGGATCGGCAAGGCGCTGATTTCACGGGATTTCCTGTTGTTGCTTACCGATTGGCGGACGGATGAGGCACAGGCCTTTCCGGTGGCGCCGGTGAGTGTGATCGGCACAGTCAACCTGCTGGACCGCGACGGCGTGGCGACGTTGATTGCGGCATCACGCTATAGGTTGCAGCGCGATACGCATCGCCCGAAGATCGTGGCGGCGGGCGGCAGCTTGCCGGGGATTCCGACGGGTGGGACGGTTGAGATCAGCTTTACGGCGGGGTTTGGTGCGGTGTGGAGTGCGGTGCCGGTGGATCTGGCACAGGCGGTGTTCCTGCTGGCAGCGCAGTTCCATGAGAACCGCCATGAGGCGGGTGAGCGCCCGTCAGTCCTGCCCTTCGGGGTGATGACATTAATTGAGCGCTGGCGCACGGTAAGGGTACTGGGCGGGGGTGCGGCATGAGCGCGCCAAGGTTGAACCGCAGGCTGGTGCTGGAGGAAGCGCAACGCGCGCCGGATGGTGCAGGGGGATATGCGCAGACCTGGGTGGCGCTGGGCACGTTGTGGGCGGCGGTTGCTGCCGGATCTGGGCGTGAACACGCTGGCGAGTCGGTCACGGTATCCACCGTGGGCTACAAGATCACGGTGCGCGCTGCACCTTTGGCGGCCGCGTCGCGCCCCAGGCCCGAACAACGGCTGCGCGATGGGGCGCGGTTGTTTCGGATCACTGGGGTGAGCGAGGCTGATGGGGCAGGTCACTATCTGACCTGTTTCGCGCAAGAAGAGGTCTTGTCATGAGCTATGGCGTGGCGGCGGCCTTGCAGGCAGCGATCTATCAGCGGTTGATGGCGGACACGGCGCTGGACGCTTTGATCGGAAGTGCGATCTATGATGCGGTGCCGCCGGGAACGCCGGTGGGAACCTATGTGTCCATCGGGCCGGAGACAGTGCGCGATGCGTCCGATCAGGTCGGGCGCGGGGCGTTTCATGAGTTCACCGTCAGTGTGATCACCGATGCCGCCGGGTTCCAGAATGCCAAGACGGTGGCGGCGGCCGTGTCGGATGCGCTGACCGGGGCGACGCTGATCCTGGCGCGCGGACGGCTGGTGGGGTTGTGGTTTCAGCGGGCGCGGGCGCGGCGGGTTGAAGACGCTGATGTGCGGCGGATTGATCTGTCGTTTCGGGCGCGGGTCGAAGATTGAGTGCGATACCAGTCTTCTGTTTGGCGAGGGGCAAGAGGTCGCGGATCAGATCCGGGGCTGCGCTGAACTAATACAAATCGAATACTTATGGGTGTCAGACGGAAAATGACACCCAATTTCCATCACAAATCGGAGAATGGACATGGTTGCCCAAAACGGCAAGGATCTATTGATCAAGCTTGATCTGACAGGCGGTGGCACTTTCACCACGATCGCGGGCCTGCGGGCGACGCGGATCAGTTTTAACGCCGAGACAGTCGATGTGACCAGTCTGGAAAGCCAGGGTGGCTGGCGCGAACTGCTGGGCGGAGCCGGGGTGCGGTCCGCCGCTGTTTCCGGATCCGGCGTGTTTGTGGATTCGAATACTGATGATCGGGCGCGGCAGATCTTTTTCTCGGGCACGGTTGAGGCGTTTCAGGTGATCATCCCGGATTTCGGCATTGTCGAAGGGCCGTTCCAGATCACCTCGATTGAATATGCGGGCACTTATAATGGCGAGGCAACTTACGAACTGAGCCTGGCCTCGGCCGGCGTTCTGACCTTCACGGCGATCTGATGGTGAACACTTGGGCAGGTGAGGTGGGGTTGGTGCTGGATGGCGAACGGCATGTGGCGAAGCTGACGCTGGGGGCTCTGGCTGAGCTGGAGGCGGTGCTGGTCAGCGGGTCGCTGATCGATCTGGTGGAACGGTTTGAGGGCGGGCGGTTTTCGACGCGTGATGTGATGGCATTGATCGTGGCGGGGTTGCGTGGTGGTGGCTGGCGCGGCGTGGCGGAGGATTTGCGCTGCGTGGAAATTGGCGGCGGGCCGATGGAGGCAGTGCGGGTGGCGGCGGAATTGCTGGCGCGCGCCTTCACGGTGCCGGAGCCGCCGGAGTGAGCCGTCGGGCGCTGGATTGGCCGGGGCTGATGCGGGCGGGGATGGCGGGGCTGGGCCTGAAACCCGCTGAGTTCTGGCGGCTGACGCCGGCAGAATTTGCACTGATGCTGGGCGATCCGGCGGCGGTGCGGCCGATGGGGCGTAGCAGTCTTGAGGCATTGCGCCGCGCCTGGCCGGATAAAGAGAAGGATGAAGGATATGGCTGAAGCAGGCGGGTTTGGCAGTTCGGACAGTGTGGATGGGTTTGCGCAGCAAGTAAGTGCGTTGGAGGCCAGTCTTGGCGGCGCCCAGGCTGTGGTTTCGGCCTTTGATGCGGAACTGGGGCGCATGCGCGACAGCATGATTTTCACCGGGCGTGAGGTGAATACGCTTTCGGCGGGGATCGGGCGGGGGCTGAGGAGCGCATTTGATGGGCTGATCTTTGACGGGCTGAAGCTGTCGGATGCTTTGAAAACCGTGGCCAAGTCGATGATCGACAATGTGTATTCGGCGGCCCTGAAGCCGGTGCAGAACGCGATTGGCGGTGCGATTGCCGGAGGGATGAACAACCTGTTGAGCGGCCTTTTCCCTTTTGCCAATGGCGCCGGATTTTCGCAAGGCCGGGTCATGCCTTTCGCACGGGGCGGCGTGGTCAGCGCG
Source organism: Pseudomonadota bacterium (assembly GCA_031376305.1). Classification (GTDB taxonomy): domain Bacteria; phylum Pseudomonadota; class Alphaproteobacteria; order Rhodobacterales; family Rhodobacteraceae; genus TMP-24. The sequence goes on from JANMDM010000141.1 coordinate 7,757, forward strand.
CCCACCACATTCCCGATGCGGGGTGGGCGGGGACTGATGGGGGAAGCTGGACCCGAGGCGATCATGCCTTTGGCACGCGGTGCGGATGGGCGCTTGGGGGTGGCAAACTCCGGTGGCGGACGGGCAACGCATGTGACGGTGAATGTTACCACGCCCGATGTGCAGGGCTTTGCCCGAAGCCAAAGCCAGATCGCGGCACAAATGGCCCGTGCCTTGGCACGCGGCGACAGAAACCGCTGAGGAGGCTCATATGGCATTTCATGAGGTGCGGTTTCCCGCGAACCTGAGTTTTGGATCGGTGGGTGGGCCGGAGCGGCGCACGGAAGTGGTAGCGCTGACCAATGGCTTTGAGGAGCGCAACACCCCCTGGGCAGAGGCACGGCGGCGGTATGATGCTGGGGTCAGTCTGCGCAGTCTGGATGATATTGAGGAGCTTATCGCATTTTTCGAGGCGCGGCAGGGGCAATTGCATGCCTTCCGCTGGAAGGACTGGGCCGATTTCAAGTCCTGCCGTGCCTCGCAAGTGGTGGGGTTTCGGGATCAAGTGATCGGGATCGGCGACGGGGTGCAACTGAGTTTCCAGTTGAACAAGACCTATGTTTCGGGGCCTGCGTCGCAGCTGCGACGGATTGCAAAGCCGGTGTTGGGCACGGTGCGCGTCGGGCTTCAGGGCGATGAACAGGCGGTTGGCGTGCATTTCGATGTCGATTGGGCGACGGGGTTTATGACGTTCGCGTCGCCGCCAGCGTTGGGTGAACAAGTAACGGCGGGGTTCGAATTTGATGTGCCGGTGCGATTTGACACGGACAGGATTCAGGTTTCGGTCGCGTCCTTCCAAGCCGGGGATGTGCCCAATGTGCCGGTCGTGGAGGTGCGGTTGTGAGCTATTCGGCAGAGTTGAAGGCACATCTGGCAAGCGGCAGCACCACATTGGCGCGAGCCTTTGCGGTGACGCGCAAGGATGGGCTGGTGATGGGATTTACCGACCATGACCGCGATCTGGTGTTTGAGGGGGTTACGTTTCGTGCCGAAACCGGGCTGACCGCGAAAGCCTTGCAGATGGGCACGGGTCTTGCGGTGGATAACAGCGAGGCTATCGGGGCGCTGCGGTCGGATGCGATCACTGAAGAAGATATTCTGGCCGGTCGTTATGACGGGGCAGAGGTCAAGGCCTGGTTGGTGAATTGGGCTGATGTGTCCGAGCGTGCGCTGCAGTTCCGCGGCTCTCTTGGGGAAATCACCCGGTCGGGAGGGGCGTTTTCGGCGGAGCTGCGTGGGCTGTCCGAGCGGCTTAACCAGCCGCAGGGGCGAATATATCATGCCCGCTGTTCGGCGGTTCTGGGGGATAGCCACTGCGGGGTCGATCTGAGCCAACCGGGCTATTCAGAAGAACGCGCTGCCGAAATCATAGAAGGGGCGCGGGTTTTCCGTTTTGTCAATTTTTCCGGGTTTGATGACCGTTTCTTTGAAAAAGGCCGTTTCCGGGTGCTCACCGGGTCGGCCGCCGGGTTGGTGGGCGTGATCAAGAATGACCGAGTAACTTCGGCGACGCTGCGGACGGTGGAACTGTGGCAGGCTTTGGGCATACCCCCTGCAACTGGTGACATCGTGCGCATCGAGGCGGGGTGCGATAAGCGCGACGATACCTGCCGGTTGAAATTTGCCAATCTGGTCAATTTCCGTGGCTTCCCCGATATTCCCGGTGAGGATTGGCTGATGGCCTATCCGATCAATGCTGCCATCAAAGATGGCGGGAGCCTGAAACGATGACGGATGCTGCCGAGCGCGCTGTCGCAATTGCGCGCGGCTGGATTGGCACACCCTATCAGCATCAAGCCTCGGTCCAAGGGGCGGGGGCGGATTGCCTGGGGTTGTTGCGTGGCGTCTGGCGCGGGCTTTACGGGGAAGAACCTGAGCCGGTGCCGGCCTACACGCCCGACTGGTCTGAACCTGATGGCATGGAGCGACTTTGGCAGGCGGCTTTGCGGCATATGCAGCCAGTTACGCCCGAGGCGCGGTGGCAAGCGGGGCAGGTTGTGCTGTTTCGCATGCGCGCAGGCGCGGTGGCCAAGCATTTGGGGTTAACCGCGCACAAGGCAGGTCAGTTGAATTTCATTCATGCCTTTAGCGGGCATGGGGTGGTGGAAAGTCCGTTTTCTGCCCCTTGGCAGCGCCGCGTTGTGGCGCGCTTTGCGTTTCCCTGAGGAGTGCCGGAATGGCGACGATATTACTGTCTGCGGCTGGTGCGGCAATCGGCGGAGGCTTTGGCGGTTCGGTTCTGGGCCTGTCCGGAGCCGTTATCGGCCGGGCGATCGGGGCGACGCTGGGCCGGGTCATTGACCAACGCTTGATGGGATCGGGATCTAGCGCGGTTGAAACCGGGCATGTCGACCGGTTTCGGCTGACGGCGGCCAGTGAAGGCGCACCTGTCGGGCAGGTCTGGGGGCGGATGCGGGTTGCCGGCCAAGTGATCTGGGCCTCGCGGTTTTTAGAAAAAACCACCACGACGACTACCGGGGGGGGCAAAGGGGCGCCGCCAACGCCGAAAACAACGACGACTGAATTTTCTTATTCGGTGAGCGCTGCCCTAGCGCTGTGTCAGGGCGAGATCACCCGGATTGGCCGAATCTGGGCCGATGGGGTGGAGGTGGCCCGCGACGATGTGACCATTCGCGTCTATGCAGGCGCACAAAACCAGTTGCCAGACCCAAAAATAGAAGCTGTCGAGGGGTCCGGCCTGGTTCCCGCCTATCGCGGCATTGCTTACGTGGTGTTTGAAGACCTTGAACTCGGGCAATTCGGCAACCGCTTGCCGCAGTTCAGCTTTGAAGTGGTGCGCCCCGCGCAGGGTGCATTAATTGATGCGGTGACTGACCTGACGCGGGGCGTGAGCGGTGTGGCGTTGATACCCGGCACCGGCGAATATGCCTTGGCCACGACGCCGGTTCATTTCGCTTATGGCATCGGGCAAAACGTATCCGCCAATATCAGCAGCCCGGCGGGCAAGCCGGATTTAGCGGTGTCGCTGGAAGCATTGCGCGAAGAGTTACCGGCCTGTCAGTCAGTGTCCTTGGTGGTGAGTTGGTTCGGGGACGATCTGCGTTGCGGGTCATGCCAAGTCAAACCCAAAGTGGAAAGTCGGTCTTTCGACGGGGTGCCGATGCCGTGGCGGGCAGGCGGGATCACCCGCGCGGCTGCTGATGAGGTGGTAAAATTGTCGGGTCGGCCTGTTTATGGTGGCACGCCGTCGGATGCATCGGTGATTGAGGCGATTGCGGCTTTGCATGCCGATGGCAAGGCGGTGATGTTTTATCCTTTTATCTTGATGGATCAGTTGGTTGGTAACGGCAAGGTTGACCCATGGAGCGGCGCGGCGAGCCAGCCTGTGCTTCCATGGCGCGGGCGCATAACGCTTTCCGTGGCGCCGGGGCGCGTGGGGACGCCAGACCGGACTGCGGCTGCGGCCGGACAAACTGCGGTGTTCTTCGGTACGGCGCAGCCCGCGCATTTTTCTCGCTTGGGTGGGGATGTCAGTTATGGCGGTCCGGCGGAATGGTCGTACCGGCGGTTTATCCTGCACTATGCCCATCTTTGCGCAGCTGCGGGTGGGGTCGATGCCTTTTGTATCGGATCTGAGCTGCGGGGTTTGACACAGATCCGGGCGGCAGGGGATGTGTTTCCTGTGGTTGCGGCCCTTAAGCAACTTGCAGCAGATGTGCGCGGTATCTTGGGGCCAACAACCAAGATCAGCTATGCCGCTGATTGGTCGGAATTTGCCAATTACAACGGTGGAAGTGGCAATCTTTACTTCCATCTTGACCCGCTGTGGGCAGATCCAAACATCAATTTCATTGGAATCGACAACTACCTGCCCCTGTCGGATTGGCGTGATCAGGACGACCATGCCGATGCGGGCTGGGGGGCGATCTACAATATTGACTACCTTAAGGCCAACGTCGCGGGGGGGGAATACTACGACTGGTACTATGGTTCGCCCGAAGAACGGGAGGCGCAGATCAGGACGCCGATCACCGATGGCGCTTACGGGGAGCCCTGGGTCTGGCGGGTGAAAGATATCCGCGGCTGGTGGGAGAATGCACATCATAACCGGGTGAATGGCGTCAGGCAGGCGGTATCGAGCCTATGGGTGCCCGGTTCCAAGCCCGTGTGGTTCACGGAATTTGGCTGTGCGGCGATCGATAAAGGCACCAATGAGCCGAACAAGTTTCTGGATCCCAAGTCGTCGGAATCGGCCCTGCCGCGCTATTCGAACGGGCGGCGCGATGATCTGATCCAGATGCAGTACCTGCGCGCGATGATCGACTATTGGCGCGATCCCTCTAATAACCCGGTGTCTTCGGTCTATGCCGCGCCGATGGTGACTATGGACCGCGCCCATGTCTGGGCCTGGGATGCACGGCCGTTTCCGCAATTCCCTGCCAATAGTGTAGTCTGGGCGGATGGGGCGAACTATCCGCGTGGCCACTGGATCGGTGGCCGCACGACAGCGCAGCCATTGTCGAGTGTGGTTGCAGAGATTTGCGCAAGCACCGGGCTCACAGATTTCGATGTCTCGGGGCTTTACGGGATTGTGCGGGGCTATTCGGTGGCTGACAACGGATCGGCACGCGCCGGGTTGCAGCCCTTGATGTTGGCCTATGGCTTTGAAGCGCTGGAACGCGAGGGGACGTTGGTGTTTCGGATGCGCGACGGGCGTACGGATGCCACGATCAGCGCCGATCATTTGGCTGTGAGCGAGCAAACCACTGGCTGGATCGAGACCGTGCGGGCAATGGAGGCCGAAACGGCCCGACGCGTGCGGCTGAACTTCATCGAGGCCGAGGGCGACTTTGAAGCGCGCGCGGTTGAGGCGATTTTCCCGGATGAAGAGACGGTAGGTGTCTCGCAATCTGAGCTCGCTTTGTCTTTGACGCGGGCAGAAGGGCAGCGGATTGTCGAGCGCTGGTTGACCGAAGCACGAGTGGCGCGGGACGGCGCGCGGTTCACGTTGCCGCCGTCGTTTGGGTATCTGGGCGCGGGCGATGTGGTTCGGCTTGGCGAAGGGGCGGTGCATTCCTACCGCATTGATCGTGTTGACCGGGCTGGTGCAATTGCCGTCGAGGCGGTGCGGGTCGAACCCGCGGTCTTTGAACCTTCTGATGAAGCCGAGGAACGGATCACGCCGCGCAGTTTTGCGGTGCCGGTGCCGGTGCATTCTGTGTTTCTGGACCTGCCGCTGATGAGTGGTCAGGAAGTACCACACCAGCCGCATCTGGCGGTCACGGCAACGCCTTGGCCCGGCTCGGTCGCAATCTATTCATCCGATCAAGACGCAGGTTATCAGGTGAACAAGTTGATTGCGGCGCGATCAGTGATGGGAGAGACACTGTCAACCCTAGATGCGGCAAGACAAGGACTATGGGACCGTGGCCAGCCTTTGCGAGTGAAGGTTGGCGGAGGTGCGTTGTCGTCTGTCGGGGCGGATCAACTGTTGAATGGTGCCAATCTGATGGCAATTGGCGATGGCAGCACTGCCAATTGGGAATTGTTCCAATTCATGACGGCCACATTGGTGGCGCCAGAGACCTATGATTTGTCGTGGCGTTTGCGGGGGCAGGCCGGAACCGACGCAAGGCAATCCACGTCTTGGCCGGCGGGCAGCACAGTTGTGCTGATGAACGGCGCGCCTAAGCAGATATCACTGGCGCCAAGCGAACGTGAGCTGGCGCGACACTACCGGATCGGGCCTGCAAAACGTGGTTACAACGATCCGTCGTTCACCCATTCCGTCGAAGCTTTTTCCGGGATCGGTCTGCGCCCCTTGTCGGTAAGTCACCTGACTGCAAGGCGTCAGGCATCTGGCGACTATAGCATCGGCTGGATCCGCAGGACCCGGATCGATGGCGACAGCTGGTCTGCGTACGAGGTGCCCTTGGGAGAGTTGAGGGAGCTGTACCAGCTGCGGGTCGTTGTGGGAGCGGTGGTTCTGCGGGAACTGACCTTGGGCGTGCCGCAGTGGATCTATCCAGGGGCGCTGCAAAGCATCGACGGGATACTGGCGCAGCCATTTGAGATTCATATTGCCCAGATTTCTGATGCCTTTGGGGCAGGGCCTTTTGTAAGGATAACTGTAAATGACTGATACCACTCAACTTGGTCTGCCGCTTGTCCAGGCGGCGCAGGCGCAAAAGCATGTGACGGTGAATGAAGCGCTGGCGCGACTTGATGGGCTGGTGCTTTTGAGCATTCAGTCACAAAGCCTTGCCACACCGCCCTTTGTCGTAACCGAAGGCAGTTGTTACGGGGTGCCACTGGGAGCCATCAATGAGTGGTCCGGGCAGGACGGTAATCTGGCGATTGCCCGCAACGGAGGCTGGGACTTTGCCACGCCCAGACGTGGCTGGCGGGCTTTGATTGTGGATGAGGGCGTGCAGGCCCTGCATGACGGTGCGTATTGGCGGTCGGGCATGGTGACGTTGTCGCCCCATAACGCCGGAATGGCGTTAAAAGTGGCTGAAATTGACCATGTGATCGGCGGGGGGACTGTTTCAACGACGGCAAGTTTGATTCCGCCGAACGCGGTAGTTATCGGGGCCACCGCACGAGTGGTTTCAGCAATCACCGGAACACTCACCAGCTGGCAATTGGGCAATCCAGGGGCGGTTGGCCGCTATGGCGCGGGCCTTGGCAAGGGAAGCAATGCCTTTGCGCGGGGTGTTTTGGGGCAGCCGACAGCTTTTTATGCCGCAACTCCGATGCAGCTTGATGCCACGGGCGGCAGTTTTTCTGGCGGTACGGTGCGGATTGCGGTTCATTTTCTGGATATCTCCCTACCGGATCTTTGAGCCATGCGGGCAGTTACTCAAGCTGATGTTAACGCAGCCGCGCGGCGGTTATGGATGCTGCCGCGTGAGGATTGGGGATTGGCAATGCGACGGGCGTTAACGAAAGCCCATGCCGCCGATCAATACCGCAAGCACTTCGGGCGGATACACCCGATATGGGGCAATGGCAGTCTGGCGGCAGTCTTTGAATGTGCAAAGGCGCCTGTGCCGGGGCCAATGCGGGCGGAAACAGCATTTCTTGAGGCGACCAGTGAAGCAATTCATGCCATATTGGAATGGCGCAACAGACAAAATGTCAGAGTTTGATCCTGCCTCTTCCGATTTTCTTTTGAGCACTTATCTGATAGGGTATGTGGCAGATAATCTAGGAGGCAACCCATGGCCGAGTCAAAACGAAAACTCGCGGAAGTTGATCCGGTATGGACGCATATCTGCGAAGAGGCGAAGGCTGCGGTGCGCGACGAGCCGCTTCTTGGCGGATATTTCCACTCTGGCATCTTGCATCATGCGACGCTGGAACGCGCGCTTGCTTACCGTTTTTCGCTGAAACTGGCATCGGGCGAGATGAGCGAGCAGATATTGCGGGAAATTGCCGACGAGGCCTATGCCGAAGCGCCGGAACTGGGGCAGGCGGCGCGCGCCGATTGTGTCGCGGTTTATGATCGTGACCCGGCTTGCCATCGGTTCTTGCAGCCTATCCTGTTTTACAAAGGTTATCAGGCAGTACAGGCTTACCGGATCGGGCATTGGCTGTGGGTCACCGGACGTCGTGATCTGGCATATTTTGTACAAATGCGGGTGTCTGAAGCCTTTGGGGTGGATATTCACCCCGGCGCGCGGGTTGGCAAAGGCATTATGATTGACCATGCCCATTCCATCGTCATTGGCGAGACGGCCGTTGTGGGTGACAACGTGTCGATGCTGCATTCGGTGACTTTGGGTGGTACCGGCAAGGAGGACGGCGACCGTCATCCTAAGATCGGTGATGGCGTGATGATCGGGGCGGGTGCCAAGATTCTTGGTAACATCACCGTCGGAGAATGCTCTCGCGTGGCGGCGGGTTCAGTGGTTTTGCATGATGTGCCGCGTTGCTCGACAGTGGCGGGAGTCCCTGCGCGCGTTGTCGGTGAAGCGGGCTGTGCGCAGCCGTCGCTGAGTATGGATCAATTGCTTGCGGATGATGTCTAAATAGCGGGTGAAACAAATAGGCCGGAGCAATTGCCCCGGCCTTTTACAATTTCAGGCGATGGATTCAGGCCAGCATTGCCATCGGACTTTCGAGATTGTCGACGATGGCTTTCAGCAACTCGGCGCCAAGCGCGCCGTCAATGACCCTGTGATCAACCGACAGGGTTACCGACATCACTGTCGCGACACCAATCTGGCCATCTTTCATGACTACCGGCTTCTTTACCCCGGCGCCCACGGCTAGAATCGCAGCCTGAGGTGGGTTGATCACCGCATCGAAATTATCGATCCCCATCATGCCAAGATTAGAAATTGCGAAGCTGCCACCTTGGTATTCATGTGGCGCAAGTTTACGGGTACGGGCGCGCCCGGCGAGGTCTTTCATCTCGACCGACAGGGCCGACAGCGACTTAAGATGGGCATCTTTCAGCACAGGTGTGAACAAGCCGCCTTCTATGGCAACGGCGACAGCCACATCTGACGGCTTTAGCTGGAAAATTCGATCACCTGCCCAGACCGCATTAGCAGCTGGCACCATCTGTAACGCCAAAGCACAGGCCTTGATAATGAAATCATTGACTGAAAGCTTGACACCCCGGCCTTCCAAGCCCCTGTTCAATTGCTCGCGGAAGGCCATTAGCGCATCAAGTTGAATATCCCTACGCAGATAGAAATGCGGGATGGTCTGTTTGGCTTCGGTTAGGCGCGCGGCAATGGTTTTACGCATGCCATCGAGGGTGACTTCCGTGTACGCGCGACCTTCGTACAGCTTGGCCACCGTTGCCGCAGTCATCCCCGCAGGTATCGACACGGCAGGTGCAGAGGGTGTGGCGGCGACAGGAGCCGTCGCCGTGACTGCAACTTTTGGCGCCGGGGTGGCGGCTTCGACGTCAGCTTTCACGATACGGCCATGAGGGCCAGAACCACTCAGGGCGCTCAGATCGACGCCCTTTTCCTTGGCCAGACGCCGCGCCAAAGGCGAGGCAACCACCCGTGCACCAACTGCGGGCGCACGCGGGGCAGGAGCTGTGGCCGAAACCGGCGATGAGGCGACCGAGATGGCCGCCATGACGACCGAGGCCGGTGCCGGAGCGGCGGCGGGCTTTGCGGAAACTGTCTCTCCGGCCTCAACCATAATCGCGATGGGGGTATTCACCTTCACGCCCGTCGTGCCTTCGGCGACCAGCAGCTTTCCCACGATCCCTTCATCGACCGCTTCAAATTCCATCGTCGCCTTGTCAGTCTCAATCGCGGCCAGGACATCGCCGGATTTGACCGTATCGCCTTCTTTCACCAGCCATTTGGCCAATGTGCCCTCCTCCATCGTCGGAGACAGCGCGGGCATCAGGATTTCGGTTGCCATGCTTTATCCTCCTCAGCGGTAGGTGACTTTTTTCACGGCAGCGACCACTTCGTCGGAAGTGATCAGCGCCAATTTTTCGAGGTTCGCGGCATAGGGCATCGGTACATCCTTGCCGGTGCAATTGATCACCGGCGCGTCGAGGTAATCGAAGGCCTCCTGCATCAGCACCGATGAGATATGGCCGCCGATTGAGCCCACTGGCCAGCCTTCTTCGACGGTGACACAGCGGTTGGTCTTCATCACCGACTGGATCACCGTCGCGGTGTCCATCGGGCGCAGGGTCCGCAGGTCGATGACCTCAGCACTGATCCCCTCACCCGCCAGCTTTTCGGCAGCGTCGAGCGCAAGGCTGACCCCGATCCCGAAGCTGACCAGTGTCACATCCGTTCCTTCGCGCCAGATCTTCGCCTTGCCGAATGGCACGGTGAAATCGGGCAGATCCGGCACTTCGAAGGCGCGCCCATATAGGATCTCGTTTTCAAGGAAGATCACCGGGTTATTATCGCGGATCGCGGTCTTCAGCAGGCCCTTTGCATCGGCGGCGGAATAGGGCATCACCACTTTCAACCCCGGTACTTGCGCATACCAGGCGGCATAGTCCTGGCTGTGCTGGGCGCCCACTCGTGCCGCAGCGCCGTTCGGGCCACGGAAAACGATGGGGCAACCCATCTGGCCGCCCGACATGTAAAGCGTCTTGGCGGCCGAGTTGATGATATGATCGATGGCCTGCATCGAAAAGTTGAAGGTCATGAATTCGACGATCGGGCGCAGGCCACCAAAGGCTGACCCAACGGCGATGCCGGCAAAGCCATGTTCGGTGATCGGCGTGTCGATGATGCGCTTTGGCCCGAACTGATCGAGCAGGCCTTGGCTGATCTTGTAAGCGCCCTGATATTCGCCGACTTCCTCGCCCATCAGGTAGACGTCGCCGTCGCGGGTCATTTCTTCGGCCATGGCTTCGCGCAGGGCCTCGCGCACCGTCATCGTCTTCATTGGCGTGCCTGCAGGCCAATCGGGCGAGGTGTCGGATTGCGGGGCGGCGGGCATAG
>JANMDM010000150.1:0-6941 GCA_031376305.1 Pseudomonadota bacterium
GCCGTCAAGCGAATCAATTTCGGGCATTTCTATCGAATCATTGGCGCGAATCACAGGGCGGGAAAGACCGGAGCGGGAAAGAACAGGCTGGCGCTTCTTGATCCAGACCTCGCCATCAATCAGGCTTTGCAGTTGGGCGGAAAGCTCTGTCCGGTCCTCTCCGGCCTCGTCCATCTCATCGAGATCAAGTTTGACGGCCCGGTTGCGGGCCTCGGCCGCCTTTGTCAGCCGCCAGGTCAGCCCCTCGTCGACTAGCCCCTCCATATCTTCCTCGGCCTCTTCGATCTCCTTACGCAGCGCCCGCTCGGTATGCAGTTTGGCCAGCTCCTCTGCCAGCGTCGAGATCGCCATTTCGTCGGTAGCGTGCGGTTTGATCGCCGGAAGAACCGTTATATGGGCGCTGGTCATCAACTTTTCAACGGTGTCCTGACTGACCGCCTCGCAGACATGGCGATAAAGCCCACCGCTGTCATCGCCAGCATAATTGTGCAAGATCGCCTGCAAGAATGCGCGGTTTTCAGCAGTCGCAAGATCCAGTGCTGCAAGATTGCTTTCAAAGCGGCCGATGATCTGCGGATGGCGCAGGCACAGCGCCAGGATTGCGGATTCGCGCATGAATTCAACGGCATCAATCACCTCCCCCCGTGCCAGCAGGGTCGCCTTGGTGCGCGGGCTTAGGCCGTGGGCTTTCGTGCCGCGCTTCTTGAAATCCGGCGTCCAGGGTTCGGGGCGGAACTGCTGATACTCAAGCTGCTTCAGACCTTCCGCATAATACCGGCGGATGTCGGGATCCTTAATGCGGCTGACCGCATCGCGCAAAGATTTCCGCAACCCGGCCTTGCGTTCGGGGCTGTCGAACACCCGGCCTGCGGTTTCGCGCTGCCATAAAAGCTGCACCATCGGCCGCGCCTCGGCCAGCAGCGCCTGCAGCGCCGCCGCCCCACGGGCGCGCAAAAGATCATCAGGGTCTTGCCCGCCGGGCAGGGTGACAAAGCGCAGGCTTTGCCCGGCTTCCAGCAGCGGCAGCGCCAGATCCACCAGCCGCAGCGCCGCGCGCACGCCCGCTGTGTCCCCGTCAAGCATGATGACCGGCTCAGGGTGCAGCCGCCACAAAAGCCGCAACTGATCTTCGGTGATCGCCGTGCCAAGCGGGGCGACGGCCCCCAAAAATCCCGCCTCGACCAGGGCAATCACATCCATATAGCCTTCGGCCACAATCAGCGGCGCCCCCTTGGCGCAGGCTTCGCGTGCCGGTCCGTGGTTGTAAAGGCTGCGGCCCTTGTCGAACAGCTCGGTTTCCGGGCTGTTGAGGTATTTGGCCCGCGCGTCTGGGTCCATCGCCCGGCCGCCAAGGCCGATGCAGCGACCGCGTGCATCGCGGATCGGATAGATGATGCGGCCGCGGAAGCGGTCAAAAGGCGCGCCGCCGTCATCGGGACGCGCGCAAAGACCGGCGTCAATGAGCAGATCGGCGGCGATGCCCTTGGCCGTCAGGGCCTGAAAAAGCCCCTGACGCTGATCCGTGGCAAAGCCGATCTCGAACCGGTCGCGGGCCTTGTCGCTCAGCTTGCGGGTATCAAGATAGCCGCGCGCCGCCGTCCCCGCCGCCGTCTTCAGTTGCAGCCGATAGTGGCTGACGGCGGCCTCCATCACCTCGGCCAGCTGGCTGCGCCGATCGGCTTTTTCGGCGGCTTTCGGATCGCGGGCGGGCATCGGCAGGCCAGCATCGCGGGCCAATGCCTCGATCGCCTCCAAAAAACTCATGTTCTCGGTTTCACGCAAAAAGGAAACCGCATCACCCTTGGCGTGACAGCCAAAGCAATAATAGTACCCCTTGCGATCATCGACGTGGAAGCTGGCGGATTTTTCCTGATGGAAGGGGCACGAAGCCCACAGATCGCCCTTGGCCTGATTGGACTTGCGATTGTCCCATGTGACTTTGCGCCCCACCACCCGCGAGAGGGGGACACGGTTGCGCAACTCTTCAAGGAATCCCGGCGGCAGGCTCATGAGGTGTTTATCTGCGCAAGCCGGACGCGGGGCAAGCCTCTTGGGCGTCCCGTCTGGCAGACAGGGGGAAATGAGTATTTGCACAAAGAAAAAGCCGGATGTGCTTTTCTTTTGCCTAAATACTCATCTTGCTGCGGCCCGCGCCGCGATAGATTTCATCGCTGTTTCAAGGTCATGCACGGCGGTTTTGATCATCGAGCGAAAGACGTAAAGCGTGAAGCGCTGTGTTGCGCTGCGGTGAAGCAAAAGCTGCATATGGCCAAGGCTGGTGCGGGCACTGGCGCCCTCGGGAAAAGCGGCCGCCCCAAGATCCAGCGGGACAAGCCGGGCCAGCGCCGCCGCAGCCGCCGGTCCTTCCAACGCCAGCGCGCTCCAGCCATCACTGATGTCGGTCAGCGCGGCGGCGCGCTCCAGCCCTGCGGGAACGACATTGATGACAAAGACTTGCGAGCGCCCGCTCCACAGACACAGGGCTTTGGCAGAACGGCTCGCGCAGTTGGCGGCAGGCCAGTCAAGGCCAAGTTTTTTCAGCGCTGTCGCGACTGCCGGTTGCTGGCCAGGATAGGGCGCGACAGCGGTGATGCAGGCTGGCGTGGCATCGGTCAGAGTCAGACCGCCGATTTGCAGCGGCAAAAGCCCGTCGCTGGCGGATTTGGCGATAAGGTTAGCCACGGGCGCGCCCTCCTTCGGGGTCAAAGAACACCGGGTTGGTGACTTCGCACAGAATATCAGTGCCGCGTAAGTGATCGACAAGCCGCACCGACTGCCCATGTCGGGCGCGGCCGTTCTTCAGAAACGCCAGACCCAGATGCGAGGCCAGTGTCGGCGACCAACAGACCGACGTGACATAGCCCTGATCATTGGCCGACACCGGTTGGGCGCCGGGTTCAAACAGATGCGCACCGGCCCCAAAGGCCTTTTCGGCGGCCAGCGGCCGCAAACCGACCATCTGTTCGCGCTCGGCCCCGGTCAGACCGGGGCGCAGGCTGCTGGCCTTGCCGATGCAATCTTTCTTTTGGCTGATCATGCCTTGCAGGCCGATGTCAAAAGCACTGATCCGCCCGTGGATTTCGGCATGGGTGATGAAGCCTTTTTCAATCCGCAGGACGTTCAGCGCCTCCATCCCATAGGCGCATCCGCCAAAGCTTTCGGCACGGGCCACCAGATCGCGGTAAAGCGCTTCGCCGTAGCGCGCTGGCACGGCAATTTCATAGCCAAGCTCGCCCGAGAAGGAGATGCGGTAGAGCCGGGCCGCGACGCCGCCGATCAGCACCCGCCCGCAAGACAGGAAAGGAAACGCCGCGTCATCAAGCGGGGCGTCGAGGAGCGAGTTGAGAAGTTCGCGCGCCAGCGGACCCGCGACGGCAAATTGTGCCCAATGCTCGGTGACGGAAATGCTGCGCACATCCCAATCGGCGCAAAACGCCTGGGCGACGAAATCCAGATGCCGCATGACCAGACCGGCGGCAGCGGTGGTGGTGGTCATCAGGTAGTGGGTGTCGGCCAGCCGCGCGGTGGTACCGTCATCGAGCACCAGCCCGTCTTCGCGCAGCATCAGGCCATAGCGGACCCGCCCGGCTGCCAGGGTCGAGAAGGTATTGGTATAGACGAAATCAAGGAAGCGACCGGCATCCTTGCCCTGAATGTCGATCTTGCCCAGCGTCGAGACATCGCAGATGCCGACCCGGTTGCGCACCAGCCCAACCTCACGGTCGCAAGACTGCCGCCAGCTCGCTTCACCGGGGCGCGGGAAATAAGACGGGCGGTACCACAGGCCCGCCTCGATCATCGGCGCACCGCGCTCGGCGGCAGCCTTGTGCGAGGTGGTGAAGCGTTGCGGGGCAAAGCCCGCGCCCTGCCCGCCTGCACCCATCGCGGCGATGGATACCGGCGTATAGGGCGGGCGGAAGGTGGTGGTACCAGTCTCAGAGATGCCGCGGCCGGTGGCGTCGGCCAGAACCGCCAAGGCGCCGATGTTGGAGTTCTTGCCTTGGTCGGGGGCCATGCCTTGGGTGGTATAGCGCTTCATATGCTCGACTGAGCGGAAGTTCTCCTGCGCGGCAAGGCGCACGTCCTTGGTGGTTACGTCATTGGCGTAATCCAACCAGGCGCGGCCTTCGGCATTGGGAACCTCCCAATAGGCCTGAAGGCGCGCTCCGCCATTTTCGGCTTGCGGCAGGTCGGGGGATTTGGGTTGAAGCCCCAGCGCTGCAAGGGCGTGTTCGGCGCTGCGCAGGCCTTCGGCAAGAGCGGCGGCGGTGGACATGGCACCATTGGCGGCCCCCGCTGCCTCAAGCCCCGGCACCATGCCGGAATAGGGCACAAAGGCCGCGATATCGTCGCGCCATTGCGGACGGCCGTTGGTATGGCAGGCCAGATGCAGGGCCGGGTTCCAGCCGCCCGAGACCGCCAGGCAATCGGTTTCGATCTTTTCTTCTGTCCCTGACGCGGTGCGCAGGGTGATTTCGCGCAAGCCAAGACGGCCCTTGGTGCCAATCACCTGTGCGCCTGCAAACACCGGCCAGTCGCCGGTTTGCGCCACACCCTCGCGCACGTCGATCAAGGCGGCGATGCGCACCCCGGCCTGACTGAGATCGCGCGCCGTGCGGTGGGCATCGTCGTTATTAGCGAAGATCGTCACTGTGCGGCCCGGTGCCACGCCCCAGCGGTTGAGGTAGGCGCGCAACGCGCCTGCCGTCATCACCCCCGGCCGGTCGTTCATCGGGAACGCTATCTGGCGTTCCAGCGCGCCGCTGGCCAGGATCGCCCGCTTAGCGACGATCCGCCAGAAGCATTCCCGCGGCAAATCCGCAGGCGGGTTGGGCAAGTGCAACCCGACCCGCTCCAGCGCGCCGAAAGTGCCGCCGTCATAGGCCCCCGTCACCGTGGTGCGGGTCATCAAACGGACATTCGGCAAGCTTGCAAGTTCCGCCAGCACGCCTTCGACCCAAAGATGGCCGGGTTGACCGCCCACGTCTTCGATTTCCGCCAGCAGGCGGCCGCCCATGCGGCTGTCTTCATCCGCCAGAATCACGTCGGCCCCGGCGCGCGCCGCCGACAGCGCCGCCATCAGCCCGGCGGGGCCGGAGCCGATGACCAGAAGGTCACAAAAGGCGAAGGCTTTTTCATAGGTCTCGTCATTGTGCAGGCCTGACAAGGCCCCAAGGCCCGCAGCACGGCGGATCGCCGGTTCATAGAGCTTTTCCCAGAAGCTTTTCGGCCACATGAAGGTCTTGTAGTAAAAGCCAGCGCTGAGGAACGGCGCCAGAAGGTCGTTCGCCTCCATCACATCAAAGCCAAGGCTGGGCCAGCGGTTCTGGCTGCGCGCCTCAAGCCCCGAGAAAATCTCCTGGACGGTGGCGCGGACGTTAGGCACCGACGCTGCCCGCTGCCCGACGGTGATCAGCGCGTTCGGCTCCTCGGATCCGGCGGTCATCACCCCGCGCGGGCGGTGGTATTTGAACGACCGGCCCATCAGGCGTACGCCGCCCGCCAGCAGGGCCGAGGCGAGGGTGTCGCCCTCAAAGCCGGTGTAGTCGCGCCCGTCAAAGCGAAAGCCAACGGTCTGGGCGCGGTCGATGATGCCTTTGCCGGCGATCCTCATGCGCGTTTCGCCTTTTTCTTCGGGGTGGGTTCAGGGGTGGCCTCAGGGTCGGCGGTTGGCGGCTCTGCCACCAGCCGCACGGATGATATCTCATGGGTGACGGTGTTGCGGGTCAGTTCCAGCCAAGCGGCGCAGCCCATGTCGTGATACCACAGATCGCGGGTCTGGCCTGCCGGGTTGTCGCGCAGGTGCAGGTAATTGTCCCAGGCCTCGGGATCATCGGTGGCGGGGCGGTTCAGATAGTCATCCGAACCATAGTAGTAGAACTCGCGCCGGTCGCGCGGGCCGCAGAGGGGACATGTGATGCGCATTCTTCTTAATCCCTCAGTGCAGGTTATGTTGGCTGCCGGTGCCTTCTTCGTCCATCAGATGGCCGGTGCGGAAACGGTCGAGGGTAAAGCGACGGGCGACGGCGTGCGGCTCGCCGGTGGCCATCAGATGCGCCATGCACCAGCCACTTGCGGGCACAGCCTTGAAGCCGCCGTAGTTCCAGCCTGCGTCAATGAACAGCCCGTCGATATGGGTCTTGTCGATGATCGGCGATCCGTCGGGGGTCATGTCCATGATCCCGCCCCAGGAACGCAAGACCTTGGCCTTGCCGATCATCGGCATCAGCGTCATGCCCGCTTCCATCACATGCTCAACCATCGGCAGATTGCCCCGCGCCGCGTAAGAGGAATAGAAATCAAGGTCGCCGCCAAAGACCAATCCGCCCTTGTCGGACTGGCTGATATAGAAATGCCCCATGCCGAAGCTGATCACATGGTCGATAATCGGTTTAAGCCCTTCGGTGACAAATGCCTGCAAGACGTGGGATTCGATCGGCAGGCGCATGCCCGCCATCGCCGCCACCTGACTTGATCGCCCCGCCGCAATCATCGCCACCTTTTTGGCGCGGATCGGGCCACGGGTGGTCTGCACGCCGGTGACGCGGCCATCCTTGATGTCGATGCCGGTGACTTCACAGTTCTGGATCAGATCCACGCCACGCATATCGGCACCGCGGGCATAGCCCCAGGCAACAGCGTCGTGGCGGGCGGTGCCGCCGCGCTTGTGCATCAAGCCGCCATAGATCGGAAAGCGGGTCTGCTCGAAATCAAGGTAGGGCACCAGACGGCGCACCCCTTCGCGGTCCAGCAGTTCGGCGTCATCGCCCTGATTGATCATCGTGTTGCCACGTCGGGCGGCCACGTCGCGTTGTCCGTCGGAATGGAACAGCACCAATGCGCCGCGCTGCGAATGCATGACGTTGTAGTTCAGCTCCGCCTCCAGCCCCTCCCAGAGCCTCAGCGAATGGCTGTAGAATTCCGAATTGCCCGGCATGAAG
>JANMDM010000170.1:0-3283 GCA_031376305.1 Pseudomonadota bacterium
GGCGATGGCCGCGCCTGGGTTGGGCCGGTGATCCGCGAATACATCGTCTCAGAAGCGATGGCAGCGCTGGGTGTGCCGACAACGCGCGCGCTGGCCGCCGTCACCACCGGCGCGGTCATCTGGCGCGAAGAACCACACCCAGGAGCGGTGCTGACGCGCGTGGCCGCCAGCCATATCCGCGTTGGCACCTTCCAGTATTTCGCGGCGCGCAGCGATACCGAAGCCCTTTGCCTGCTGACCGCGCATGTCATCGCGCGCCACTACCCCGGCGCCGCAGGACCGCTAGGCTTGTTTGATGCCGTCGTCGCCGCCCAAGCCCGCCTTATCGCCCGCTGGATGAGCCTTGGATTTATTCACGGCGTCATGAACACCGACAATATGGCGGTGTCCGGTGAAACCATCGACTATGGCCCCTGTGCCTTCATGGACGCCTATGACCCTAAAAAGGTGTTTTCCTCCATCGATCAATCTGGCCGCTACGCCTATCAGAACCAGCCCAATATCGCGGTCTGGAACCTCTCGCAGCTGGCGTCCTGCCTGCTGCCGTTGATGGGCGATGAGGCCCCGGCGATCGAGGTGCTGACCGCCAGTCTGCACGGTTTTGCGGATATCTATGAGGCAGAGTGGCTGCGGCTTTTCCGCGCCAAGATTGGGCTTGCGACCGAAGATGCGGGCGACGCCGAACTGATCGAAACCCTTCTGACGCGCATGGCTGCAGCGGGTGCCGATTTCACCCGCACATTCCGGGGGTTGGCCAGCGGTCACGCCCGCGCCGAATTTGCAGACCCCACGGCGTTTGACGGCTGGTCCCGCGACTGGCAGGTGCGGTTGTCGCGCGAGGCCGATCCCAAAGCGGTGATGCAAGCCGCGAACCCGGCCTATATCCCCCGAAACCACCAGATCGAAGCGGCAATCCGCGCGGCGGTTACCGGCAATTATGCGCCATTCCATCGTCTCAACACCCTTCTGGCCCGCCCTTTCGACGATCAGCCCGGAATGGAGGGGTTTACCCTGCCACCGGCCCCCGATGAGGAAGTTCGCAAGACCTTTTGCGGCACCTGACAGTGACGCCTGGCCCGGTGTCGATTGCGCGCTGGAGTCGGGGCGCGAAAAGTGCTGTGCATAATCCTGACAGCAATCTGGTCCTGTCTGACATGTGCCGCCTCTTTTTGGTCGGCAGAAGTTTCACCCACGACCCGATCCCATGCAAAGCAGTTGTGCCTTATGTTTCGCCCGTTGATCCTCATATGTGCAGCTCTGACCCTCTTGGGATGAAGGACTGCAGAAGAACGTGCTGAAGAGTATTATCAATCCGGACTGACGCTGCTCGACGCGGGCGATAGCGCCGCGGCTCGCTCCGGCGGACCCGCGCGTCAAGGCGATCAAAGCCGCAATTGAGGCGGGCAGGCTCGACGATGCACGCGCCTAACTGGATGATCGCATCGCCGAGGCCCCTGAGGATCAGGACCTGCGTTTGGTGAGCGCGTGCCTGACACCACTTGTGCAGGAGGTCGGCGCTTCAAAGTAAGCCCCGCTGCCCTTACGGGCAACTTACGGTTTTTGCGCTGAGTATCGACGGCAGAGCGACCCCGATTGTCGCCGCGAACAGCCCGTAGGGACCGCAGACAATGCCTTAGACCGTGTGCAGATAGAGATCGTAGTCAACATCAGCAATGGTGCGCGCGACACGGGCGTATTCAGCCGCCTTCACGGCGGTAAAGGTGCGGTGCATGTCTGCACCCAGCGCTTCTTTCAGAAACACCGACTTCTGCGCCGCCTCGATCGCCGACCGCCAGTCGCGCGGGATCGTCGCCGCCTCGTCATCCTCATAGCCATTGCCGGTGGTTTCCGGGCCGGGGTCTATCTTGTGCTTCAGCCCGTGACGGATGGCCGCCAGAACCGTCGCCGCGATCAGATAGGGGTTGGCATCGACGCCCGACGGGCGATGCTCGATCCGCCGTGCCGCCAAGGCCCCCGCCGGGATGCGCAAGGCCACCGAGCGGTTGTTGCCCCCCCAGTTTGTCGACACCGGCGCATAGCTTTGGTTGGCAAAGCGCCGCCAGGAATTGGCATGCGGTGCGAAAACCAGCATCGATTCGCCCATTGTCGCCCGCATCCCGCCCAGAGCGTGCAGGATGGTGTCGTTCCACTGCCCCTCTGCGGCTTCGGCAAAGAGATTGCTGCCCTTGCCGTCCTGCAACGAGACGTGGACATGCATGCCGGAGCCTGCGTATTTCTCGATCGGTTTGGCCATGAAACAGGCGGTCACGCCGTACCGCCGCGCCGTCAGCCGCACGATGCGTTTCAGCCGCACCAGATCATCGGCGGCCTGCATCACATTGGTTCGGTAGTTCAGTGTCAGCTCATATTGCCCCGGCGCGTATTCGGAAATCACGGTTTCGGCCTTGATCCCGGCCTTCGCCGCCCCCGCATAGATTTCTGAGAACAGTGGCTCCATCCCATGCAGGTGATCGACCGAATAAACCTCGGTCTTGTCCGAACGGCGGCCATCCAGCACCGCCGCCGCCGGACGCACCCGGCCATCGGCGTCCCGATCCTTGTCCAGCAGGAAGAACTCCAGCTCGAATGCGGCGGCAGGATAAAGCCCCTCAGTGGCCATCGCATCGACCTGGGCCTGCAAGGCATGGCGCGGGTCCGAGGTCATCGGTGCCCCGTCCAGCGTGTAAAGCGACATCAGCACCTCGCCCCGCGCCGGGCTGGTGCCATGCAAGGGCACCAGCGTGCCAGGGATCGGCCAGGCGCGCAGATCGCCGTCGCCCTGATCCCAGATGAGGCCGGTTTCATGCACATCTTCGCCGCAGATATCGAGGCCAAGGATCGAAATCGGCATATGCCTCCCGCCGGTGTAGATGCTCATCAGCTCATGCCGGCGGATGATCTTGCCACGGCCGATGCCATTGGCGTCGTGCAGCACAATATCAAAGGCCTCGATGTCCGGATGGGCAGCCAGAAAGGCTTCGGCTTCGGCGGTGGTGGAGCCTGAGGGGCTGTGGGGGGTCATGCGAACATCTCCTGACAGATCGCGTCGAAGGCGGCGATCAGCCGGTCGACTTGGGCGGGGGTGGTGGCCGGGCTGACCAGCATCATGTTGTGGAAAGGCGCGATCAGGCAGCCCCGGTTGACCAGGGCGGCGTGAATGGCCTTTTCCAGCTCGGGTTTATGGGCGGTGTCGGATTCGCTGCCGTTCCGCAGCGGCGAGGGCGCGCAGATGAACTCCACCCGCGCGCCCACACGCACCACATGCCAGGGGGCTTTGTGGCGG
>JANMDM010000227.1:0-3303 GCA_031376305.1 Pseudomonadota bacterium
ATCCGCGAATGTATCGGCTGCAACATCTGCATTACCGGCGACATGACGCAATCCATTTCCCGCTGCACCCAGAACCCGGCGTTCATGGAGGAATGGCGCAAGGGCTGGCATCCCGAACGGATGAACGCCAAAGGCGACAGCGAAAACGTGCTGATCGTCGGCTCCGGTCCGGCGGGGCTGGAGGCTGCACGGGCACTGAGTTTGCGCGGCTATGATGTAGCCCTTGCCGAGGCGCGCGATGTGCTGGGCGGACGGGTGGCGCGAGAGCGTCTTCTGCCCGGACTATCCGCCTGGGGCCGCGTGGTGGATTACCGCCAGTATCAGATCAGCCAGCGCCCGAATGTAGAGACCTATTTCGGCAGCCAGTTGAGTGCGGCGGAAATCCTGGAATTCGGCTTTCAGAATGTGGCGATTGCCACCGGGGCGACATGGCGCGCCGATGGGGTGTCGCGGATGCATGTGGTGCCGATGCCCGCGGAAGCCGCAATGCCGGTCTATACGCCCGATGACATCATGACCGGGCGGCTGCCTGCGGGCCGTGTCGTGCTGTTTGACGATGATCATTACTATATGGGCGGGGTGATAGCCGAGCTGTTGGCGCAGAAGGGCTGCGACGTGACGCTGCTCACACCTGCGGCCTATGTGTCGGACTGGACGCGGAACACGTTGGAACAAGGCGCCATTCATCGCCGTCTGGTGGCGGCGGGTGTGACGATCACCCTCAACACCGGCATTGCCAGTTTGCAGGCCGACGGCGTGCAAACCGCTTGTGTCTACACCGGTGCGCGTGGATATCTGGGGTGTGACGCGGTGGTCATGGTCGCCTCCCGGCGCTCGGACGATACGGTCTACCATGCTTTGATGGACAGGCAGTCAGATTGGGCGGATGCCGGAATACGGTCGGTCAAGCTGATTGGCGATGCGGCCGCCCCCGGACCGATTGCCTGGGCCACCTATGCCGGCCACCGTTTTGCCCGCGAATTGGACATGCCCGATATTGGCGACACCCTGCCATTCCGGCGCGAAGTGACGGAACTTGCCACCGATTGAAATTGCCGCTGCACAGAAAGCACAGGGATCACATGGAGAATGGTACACGCGGCAAGGCGATCGAAGTCATCGGCGTCTCGAAGAAATTCGGCTCGTTTCAGGCTCTGGAATCGGTCAGCTTCGACATCTATGACAATGAGTTCTTCACGCTTCTGGGCCCGTCGGGTTGTGGCAAGACCACGCTTTTACGGATGATGGCGGGCTTTGAGCTGCCATCCACCGGCATGATCCGCCTGCACGGCCGCGATATTCTGGGCCTGCCGCCGCACAAACGCCGGGTCAACACGGTGTTCCAATCCTATGCCTTGTTTCCCCATCTGAGCGTTGAGGCCAACATTGCCTTTGGTCTTGAAAATCAGGGCTGGGAAAAAGACCGCCGCCACGCCCGCGTCACCGAGATGCTGGAAATGGTCCACATGACCGCCTTCGCGCGGCGCAAACCCGGCCAGCTTTCCGGCGGCCAACGTCAACGCATCGCTCTGGCGCGCGCCCTTGCCCCGAAACCTGAAGTGCTGTTGCTGGACGAGCCGCTTTCGGCGCTGGATCTGAAACTTCGGCAAGCGATGCGCGACGAATTGCGCATCTTGCAACGGCAGACCGGCATCACCTTTGTTTTTGTGACCCACGATCAGGAAGAAGCCCTGGATATGTCCGATCGCATCTGTGTGTTGGGGCAAGGCACAATTCAGCATCTGGGCACCCCGGCCGAGATCTACGAAGATCCCGCCAACCGCTTTGTCGCAGACTTCATCGGCGAGACCAATTTCTTCGAGGTTGATGTGACGGCGGTGCAGGGGGATACCGCCACAGTCCACACGCCCATGGGGTTTGAGGTCAGCGCCTTGCACAAGGGCGCCCGTGTCGGCACCCGGGCCACCTTGTCGTTGCGCCCCGAAAAGATCGGATTGGGCGATCAGGCCGCCGGGCAGATGATGGACGGCATCATCACCAACAAGAACTACATGGGCGGCTACACGCATTACACCATAAGGGTTGGCGCGATTGACCTGCGCGCGTCCAAGCGCAACGCCGTTTCGCATGGTCCAAGCTATGACACCGGCAGCACCATCAAACTGGGCTTTGCACATTCTGCGGCGCGGGTGCTTGGCCAATGAGAGTTCTTGATTTCCGCATCTGGGGCCTGGCCCCGGCATGGATCATCATGGCCCTGACCTTGGTGGTGCCAATCGGCATTGTGGCGCTGGTGTCGCTGTCCACGCGCGGGGCTTATGGTGGCTTCGCCTGGGGGTTTTCCGGGGCATCCTATGTGCAATTGCTGTTCGCACAAGGCTGGTCCGGCGGGATGGAATTCAATCCGCAATATCTGCAAATTATCGGGCGCACATTGTGGCTGGCGGGGCTGACGACGCTGATCTGCATGATCCTCAGCTTTCCCGTGGCCTATTTCATCGCGCTGCAACCGGCAAAAACCAAGGCCATCCTGATCTATCTGGTGACCCTGCCGTTCTGGGTATCGATGATCGTCCGGGTCTATGCGTGGATCATCATTCTGGGCAATGACGGGGTGATCGAGAAAGCCCTGCATGCCACCGGGCTGGTCGACGGCATCGACAGCCTGCTGTTCAACAATGGGGCGATGCTGACCGGGCTGGTCTACAGTTACATCCCGCTGATGATCCTGCCGGTGTTCGCCTCCATCGAAAAACTGGATGGCGTGTATATCGAGGCCAGCCATGAGCTTTACGCCAATCGCTGGGTTACGCTGCGGCGGGTGATCTTGCCATTGGCCGGTCCGGGGCTGATGGCGGGGGCAAGTCTGGTGTGTGTGCCCTGTCTCGGGGCGGTGCTGGAGCCGGTGTTGCTGGGCGGCGGCAAGCAGATGATGATGGGGAACCTGATCCAGACGCAGTTTGGCGGTGGGCGCAACTGGCCGTTCGGGGCGGCAATCGCCATCACGCTGCTGGTGCTGGTGATGATCTTTCTGACCCTGAACGGGCTGCGCGCCGCGCGCTCTGACCTACGGCAGGCGCAGTGATGGCGAAATCGCGGGATGTAAGACGCTATCCGGGGGCTGGGCTGTTCACGTCGCTATTCTTTGTCTACCTGTATCTGCCGATTGTGGTGGTGGTGTTTTATTCGTTCAATGAAAATCGGCTCGCCTCGGTTTGGACCGGGTTTTCGCTGAAATGGTACGGGTCGGCGCTGGCCAACCGCAACCTGCTGGATGCGCTGCAGGTATCGCTTTTGGTGGCAAGTGTGGCCACAGCGGTGGCCACCACCGTGGCCTTGATG
>JANMDM010000240.1:0-9471 GCA_031376305.1 Pseudomonadota bacterium
ACGGTCTTGGCCCAGAGATCGCCTTCGAGCCAAGCCAGCAGGCGGCCATGATAGGCCGGGGTGCCACATCCCGCCAGCACCGCCCCGCTGCGACAGCGCAACTGGCGCGAAACCGCCAGATCGGGCGCCACCCGCGCCAGATGATCCAACACCGCCACCTGCATGTCGAGCAAGCCAAGGTCGCTGTCGGGCGCATGCAGTTTCAAGAGATACTGCACCCCGGTCGTGGCGGTGATGCGGAAGTTCAGATCATGCTCGCCGGGCAAGGCCGTGGCCTTGCCGACCAGACCAAACTGTTCACGCAGGAATTCAGCCACCTCGGTCGATGTCACAGCCATGCGATCCGTTCCCCCTGCAATCCTGAAAATCTACCAAGCCACCGGCGTGCCGTCATAAGCGCGAAAGCTGCCGCTGTCAGCCGGGCCAGCAGCCGCCAGCAACCGCACCATACCCGTCACGCTGTCCTTCGCACTGATCTCGGCATCGGCGCCGCCCATATCGGTTTTCACCCAACCGGGATGCAGTGCCAGCACGATCAAACCGGTGTCATCGGCCAATTTGACCGTCGCCATGTTCAGCGCCGCTTTCGAACATTTATAGGCGTAATCGCCCTCGGGATCCGCTCCCTCGGCCATGGAGCCTGCGCGGCTGCTGATGTTGGCTACAAGCCCGCGCCCTGCCCGCAGATGCGACAGCAAAGCCCGGGTGACAAGCAAAGGGCCAAGCACATTGATCGCCATGACCTCGAGAAAGCTCTCGCGCTCCAGATCATCCAGCCCGCCGGTTGCGCCGCGAATCGCCGCGTTGTTGATCAGAAGATCAATCGCCCTGCCCTGCAACGCCACGGCCAGCTTGTTGACCGAAGCGGCGTCGCTGACATCAAGCGGCAACAACGCAATTTGCCCTGCAGCTCCGGAAAAATCCATGGCTTCGGGCGCGCGGCAGCAGGCCACCACATCATAACCCGCTGCGGGCAGTTGCCGCACGAATTCCCGCCCGATCCCGCGGTTTGCCCCGGTCACCAGCGCCAATCTTCGCGCCTTGGCGCGGCTCGGGGCATATTCGTCAGAGCTTGGCATAACAAGCGGTCCTCTTCGGGGTTACGACAATTATCTTTACATAAAAACGTTTTTTTAGTAAATGACCTCTATCGGGATCCTGATCCCTTTCGCCGAAAGCGGGGCGTTGCCATGGCTATGAATGCGTTACCTGTCCGACGTGTGTCGGTCTGTCAGCCGCCGCTGTTCCCGGCATGGTGTTAATCCGATGACCGTGCTGGAGATTCGCAACCTGAAGAAAAGTTACGGTGCCGTCGAGGTGCTGCGCGGTATAGATTTCCGTGCCGATGCGGGGGAATTCATCTGCCTGCTTGGGCCTTCTGGTTGCGGCAAATCCACTTTGCTGCGCTGCATTGCGGGCTTGGAAAGCATCACCTCGGGCGAGGTGATCATCGAAGGGCGCGCGATGACGAATGTGCCGCCCGCTGATCGCAATCTGGCGATGGTGTTCCAGTCATACGCCCTTTACCCGCATCTAAACGTGCGCAAGAACATGGGTTTCGGGCTAAGCCTGCAACGCATGAAACGTGCCGAGATAGATCGTCGGGTGAACGAAGCCGCCAGCATCCTTGCCATTGATCAATTGCTTGACCGCAAGCCACGCCAGCTGTCGGGCGGGCAGCGCCAAAGGGTGGCGATCGGTCGCGCCATAGTGCGCGATCCCAGCGTATTCCTGTTTGACGAGCCGCTCTCGAACCTCGACGCGGCGCTGCGCACCCAAACCCGCTATGAATTGGCCAACCTGCACAAGCAGCTGGGCCGGACCATGTTGTTCGTCACGCATGACCAGATCGAGGCGATGACGCTTTCGACCAAGGTGGTGGTACTGAACGCAGGCCGGGTCGAGCAGACCGGACAACCGCTGGAACTTTATCACCGCCCGGCCAACCGCTTTGTCGCAGGCTTCATCGGCACGCCGCAGATGAATTTCATGCCAGCAGCGGTGCGGGGCAGCGCAGGCGGCGGTTTGCAGTTTGATCTGGCAGGTCAGCAAATTGCCATGCCAATACGCCCAGCCCCCGGTGCTGATCTTTCCCGCCCCGTTGAGGCCGGGCTGCGCCCCGAGCATATTCAGATCGTGGTCAAGGGGCAGGCCGGGTTGGCCGCCAAGGTGATTTCCGTAGAACGTCTGGGGGCCGAAACCCTGGTGTTCACCCGGACCGGGTCGGGGCAAAATCTGGTGGTCCGCGCCGACGGCTCCTTGCAGGTAAACGACGGCGACGCTGTGACCCTGGCAATTGATCCCGCCCACATCCACCTCTTTGACCGCGACGGCGCAAGGGTCGATCTTGACCTCGTGGCACCGACGCAAATCTGAAACCGCGACCCGGCAGGCGGGAAAACTGCCACATATCAACAAGGGAGGACGACAATGTTGAATAAAGTCATACCGCTGGCACTCGCGGCCGGATTGGCATTTGGCGCGACAGGGGCACTGGCCGATCAGACCCTGCGTTTTGCTACATGGGACAGCAACGAAAGCCTCGAGATTCAAAAGGCCATTGCTGCCGCTTTCGAAACCGCCCACCCCGGCGTTACCGTGCAGGTCGAAGCTTATGGCGACGGCTATGACACCAAAATTGCCGCTGGCTTTGGTGCGGGTGACGCGCCTGACGTGATGTACATGTGGAACTTCCCGGCCTATGCCCAGTCGCTTCTGCCACTGGATGGCTACCTTGCCGGGGATAACGGGCTGGACATGACCGATTTCGCCGCAGGCCTGCTGCCCTATGCCCGGATCACCAATGCCGATGGTACCGCAAGCACGTTGGGGATTCCGGCGGGCTACACCACTTTTGTGACCTACTACAATAAAGACATGTTTGATGCCGCAGGTCTTGCCTATCCTGCCGAAGGCTGGACATGGGATGATCTGCGCGCCGCAGCCGCCAAACTCGCCAAACCAGATGAAAAGGTTTACGGCTTTGGCGTCGATGGCAACCCCGACCCCTATGATTTTGAAACCTATCTGTGGAGCAACGGGTCTTCCTGGATCAGTGCCGATGGTAAAACCACATCCGGCTATCTGAACGCACCGGAGACCACACAAGTGTTCCAGATGTTCGTCGACATGGTCAAAGGCGGCGAGGCCGTGCTGTTTGGCGTCGGAGACAACGGCAGCTACCGCGAGCTTTTTAACGCCGACAAGCTGGGCATGGTGATTTCTGGAACTTGGCCGATGCCGGATTTTGAGGCTGCGGGTAAAAATTTCGGTGTGGTCGGTTTGCCCGCATTCGCCGGAAAACCTGTGCATAGCAACGTTGGGATTTCCTCGCTGTCGATTGCCAAAGACAGCAAAGAACCCGATCTGGCTTGGGAGTTTGTCAAGTTCTACGCCAGTCCCGAGGCCGTGGCGATGCGCAAGAATGATATCCCGGTGCTGAACTCGGTGGCCAAGGCCCAAGGCATGGATACAAACCCGAAATTCGCCCCCTTCCTTGCCATGCTGCCTCCCGCTGACGGCACCAACTCTCCCGCCTTCTTGCGCAACCCGAACTGGGGACGCGCGCAGGAAGTCGTCGCCGAGGCGATCCAACAGATCTATGTTGATCTTGATGGTATTCAGGCGATCCTCGATGACGCAGCTTTGCGTGCCGATAAGGCGCTGACCAAGTAATGCGCCCCGTAGCAGCCCCCGCGACCCGACTTTCCTCCCGATTTCGGCCGGGGGCTGCCACACCCTATCTGTTCATTGCCCCTTGGATGATTGGCTTTCTTGCCTTCACCCTTGGGCCGTTGCTGTTCTCGCTATACATCAGTTTTTTTGATTGGCCGCTGGTGGGCGAGCCGGAATTTAGCGGCCTTAAGAATTACACAACCATCCTTACCGACGATGCCGATTTCATCCGCTCGCTGAAAGTCACGCTGAAATTCGCCGCGATGTTCGTGCCCGCCAACCTGATCGTGGCGCTGCTGTTGGCGATGCTGCTCAATCAGCCGATGTTCGCCAGCGGATTCTTTCGCGCCGCCTTTTACGTGCCGTCCATCATCTCGGGCGTGGCGCTTGTCACCATCTGGTCGTGGCTGTTGTCGCATGAATACGGCGTGATCAACTACATGCTGTCTTTCCTTGGCATCGCGCAGATTAACTGGCTGGGCAGCCCGAACTGGGCACCCGTTTCGATTGTGCTGGTCAGCCTGTGGAGCGTCGGGGGCACCATGCTGATCTTTCTGGCGGGCCTGAAAGGCATCTCGAAAGAACTGTACGAGGCCGCAAGCCTGTCAGGGGTTGGCAAGATCGGGCAATTCTTCTTGATCACCCTGCCGCTGCTGTCGCCGGTGTTGCTGTTCAATCTGGTCACCACGGTGATCGCGGCATTCCAGCAACTGACGCTGGCACTGCTGCTGACCAAGGGCGGGCCGGTAAAATCGACCTATATGTTGGCGATGTATATCTATGACAACGCTTTCAAATATCACGACATGGGCTATGCCGCCGCGATGTCGTGGCTAATGCTGTTGCTGATCATCGCGCTGACCGTGGCGATTTTCAAATTCTCGTCGATGTGGGTGTTCTACGAGACCGAAGTGAAAGGTGAGAAGCCATGACTGAAGGCCAATCCAAACTCCGATTGGCTTCCAAATGGGCCGCGTTGCTGGGGGTGACCCTGCTGTTTCTGTTCCCGTTTTACTGGACGCTTGTCACCGCGATCAAGGCCAAGCCCGAACTGTTGACCTGGCCGCCGGTCTGGTGGCCCGCCAAGCCGCAATGGGGCAACTTTGCCGCCGCCTGGGCTGCGCAACCGTTTGGCACCTATCTGAAAAACTCTGTGCTGGTGACGTTGCTTTCGACCATCGGTCAACTGCTCTCGTCGTCCTTGGTGGCCTTTGGCTTTGCCCGCTTTGATTTTCCGGGGCGCAATTTCCTGTTCATGGTGCTTCTGGCGGCGATGATGATCCCATGGGATGTCACGATGATCCCGCTTTACATGGAGTTCAACTGGCTGGGCTGGATCAACACGCTGAAACCGCTGATTGTGCCCGCGTGGTTCGGCGCGCCGTTCTTCATCTTCTTGCTGCGCCAGTTCATCATGTCGATCCCGCGTGAGTTGGACGAGGCGGCAAAGATGGACGGGGCCAATATGTTCCAGATCTATTGGAAGATCCACCTGCCGCTGATGCTGCCCGCGCTGGTGCTGGTTGGCACCTTCCAAGTGCTGGCCGCGTGGAACGATTACCTTGGCCCGCTGATCTTTCTGAACGACGAAAGCCTGTATACGCTGACCCTTGGTCTGGCCCGGTTCAAGACGCTGCATGACACCAATCTGACCGCGCTTGCCGCGATGACGATCATCCTTTGCCTGCCGCCCTTGGTGCTGTTCCTGACCGCGCAACGTTATATCATGGACAGTTCGCTCAGCTCCGGCATCAAGGGTTAGCGCATGGCGGATTGGCCAGACTGGCGCGCCGATCTGTTTGATCCACATAAGGTACCGTTCTCGCGGCGCGGCAGTTTCATCGCGATCTCTTGGCTGGCCGAGGATGGCGCCTTCTGGCTGCGCAACCTGCGTGGCGGTGACGAACACACCGATCTGGGCCGGATGCTGCGGCTTCAGGTGCTAAGCCCCCAAGGCCTGCCAATCGAAGCCGACTGGCGCATCACGCCCGATTGCCTCAGCGCCCGCACCGGTAAGGGCATGTTGCATCTGTCGTTCAACGGCCCGGATCAGATCAGCCTTGCCGCAAACAGCCTTGGCCTGCGGCTGCAAGCGGGGCCCAGCAAATACAACTATGCCCAAGCCGCCCCCAACCATATCCATGTCTGCATCGCCACCCAGGATCTGCGCTGCGACATCACCGCAAGCACCGGCCAAATCTCGCTAACCGCGCCGTGGAACGGCTTGTCGTCTGATGCCATCGCGATCGACCTTATGCCGGCAGACGGCACGATTGCCGCAACGCTTGATCTGTTCCGCATCACACCGGGCGACAGCCTTCCAATTCCACAACCCGCTGCGCAGACACAAACTGCTGTGGAATTTGCCGAATTCAGCGCCCAAATGCCACAGGTTCCCGCCGAGTTCGCAGCAGGCCGCCTGCTTGCCTGCTACATCCTGTGGTCGGCATACGTTCCCGCCGAAGGTGCGCTTAGCCGACCCGCAATCTACATGTCGAAAAACTGGATGACCAATATCTGGTCCTGGGATCATTGCTTTGTGGCGCTGGCCTTTGCTGAATCCCAACCCGAACAAGCCTTCGAGCAGATGGAAGTGATCTTCAACGCGCAAAGCCCCTCGGGCCGCCTGCCCGACTATATCAACGACCGCTACGCCTATTGGTCTTTCACCAAGCCCCCGGTGCACGGCTGGACCTTCGCGCAATTGCGCGCCCTCGCGCCCGCGGCCTACGGGCCGGAGCGGATGGCGAAAGTGCTGGGCTGGTTGGAGGCGCAGGTCGGATTCTGGCTGGCGGGGCCGCGGCGTGGCGCATTGCCCGCCTATCGCCACGGCAATGATGCCGGTTGGGACAACGCCACTTGCTTTGCCGAAGGCGGGCCGCTGGTCGCGCCGGATCTCGCGACGTTCCTTATCTTGCAACTCGATGAAATCGCGGCAATTCATCAAGAGTTTGGCCAAGAGCAGGCGGCTGCCGATGCCACGGCGCGGGCGGACGGGCTTTGTGACGCCTTGTGCCGCGATCTGTGGGACGGAACTGGCTTTGTCGCCCGGCATTGTGCCGATGGCTGCGTCGTGCAGACAGGGCAGCCGCTGCTGGTGTTCCTGCCGCTGCTGCTGGGCGACCGGCTTCCTGTCGAAATGCGCGCGGCAATGCTGACGCGGTTGCAGCAGCCGGAACGCTATCTGACCCCGCACGGGCTGGCGACCGAGGCCACCGACAGCCCACTTTACTGCGCCAACGGTTATTGGCGCGGCCCGATCTGGGCGCCGACCACGGCGCTGTTTGTTGATGCTTTGCAGCGATCGGGCGCGCCCGCTCTCGCCGCAGAAATTGCCCGGCGCTACTGCACGATGTGCACTGCCTCCGGGATGGCCGAGAACCATGATGCGCAGACCGGGGCTGGCCTGCATGACCCCGCCTTTGCCTGGACATCGGCGGTTTTCCTGAGCTTGGGCAATCGCCTGCTGACCTCAGCTGGCTGACTTCGCCCGGATCACCTCGCGGTAGGTTTCGGCCGAGAATTTCATCGTCCGCGCTTGGGTTTCGAAATCGACATGCACGATGCCGAAGGGCACGGTATAGCCGTAAGCCCATTCGAAATTGTCGGTCAGCGTCCAGGCGAAATAGCCTTGCACCGGCGCGCCTTTGTCCATCGCCCTCGCCATCTGCTCGATGTGATCGACATAGTAAGCGGCGCGCTGCAGGTCGACGATCTCGCCATTCGCGTCGGGGGTTTCTTGCGCCGTTGCCATCCCGCTTTCCGAAATGTGGATCGCCTTCGGCGCATAGTTCTCATGCACATACATCAGGATGTCATGGATGCATTGTGGCCAGATTTCATAACCGACTGCGGTATAGTCACCGGGCGGGTTGAGGCGCTGAAAGTTCAGCGGCGGCACCTCTGCGCCCGCCTGCATCACCGAGCGGCGGTAGATGTTGACACCAAGGTAATCCACCGGTGCCGCAATGATCGCATTGTCGCCAGGTTGGATATCGGGCAGGATATCGGCGCATAGCTGAAGAATATCAACCGGATAGCTGCCTTTGAAAACCGCATCAAGATACCATCGGTTCTGCACGCCATCAAAATTCCGCGCCGCCTGAAGGTCGGCCGGAGCGGCGCTTGCCGGTTCCGCCACGTTGAGGTCGAGCACAATGCCCACCTGCGCATCCGCCACATTAGCGCGGATCAGCGGCACCGCCAGCCCATGACCCAGTAACGCATGGTGGCTGGCCGCAAACCCGCCCCGCGCACCGTCGTGCAGGCCGGGGGCATCTTCGCCCGTGGCGTGGCCCGACCAGCAAAAGGTCCAAGGCTCGTTCAGCGTCGTCCAATGCTTGACCCGGTCACCAAACGTCCGGCTGGCCAGATCGGCATAATCGGCAAAGCGATGGGCGGTATCGCGGTTATACCAGCCACCCTTGTCTTGCAGCGCTTGCGGCAGATCCCAATGATACAGCGTCAGGAACGGGGTGATCCCGGCGGCCAAAAGCCCGTCGATCAGCCGGTCATAAAATGCAAAACCCGCCGCATTTGCAGCCCCCGCACCCAATGGCTGCACCCGCGACCAGGCAATCGAAAAACGATACGCATCAAGCTGCATCTTCTGCATCAGCGCAATGTCATCTTGCCACAGATGGTAGTGATCGCAGGCGATATCGCCCGAGCTTTTGTCGATGATCGCGCCAGGTTGGCGGCAGAAACGATCCCAGATGCTCTCACCTTTGCCATCAGCATCCCAGGCGCCTTCGATCTGATAGGCCGAGGTCGCCCCGCCAAAGACAAAGCTGCGCGGCAAGTGCAGAGATTGGGCTTTCCGGAGGATCAGGCGTTTTGCCTCAGCGGTGTTTGACATGGAATTTCCTTTCGACAGAGGCAATCAGGCTGGCCGCGACCAGCGTCAGCAACAGGTAGAAGATCGCGGCAGAGTTATAGGGGGCGAATGGCAGAAAGCTGGCGGATTGAAACTCGCGCATGCGCTGGGTGACATCGCGGATCGACAGGATCGACAACAGCGAAGTGTCCTTCAGGATGGCGATGAACTCGTTGCCCAAGGGCGGGATGATGATGCGGAACGCCTGCGGGATCACCACAAGCCGCGCTGTTTGCCAGCGCGTCAGCCCCATGCTGCGGGCGGCTTCCAGCTGGCCCACCGGCACGGCATTGATGCCAGATCGGAAGATCTCGGCCAGATAGGCGGAATAGGCCAAGGCCATCGCGAAGATGCCGCGCAAGAGGTTCGGCGGGTCGATGAAACCGCCGGTGGATTGCTTGATCGCGCCGCTGAGCGGCAGGCCGATGTAAAGCACGATCACCAGCATCGGGATGCCGCGAATGGTGTCGATAATGAACTCGGCCCCCACCGACAAAGGATGTCGCAGATGTAGAAAACCCCCCAGCGTCAGCAGGCCAATCACCAGGGTCAGAACAGTGAACGCCGCCGCCGCCGCTTTGGCCGCGTCCGGCAGCGCCTGCGCCTGCCAAACTGGCACCGCCCCCTGCGGCATCCGCGAAAGCGGCACAAGGGCGGCAGAGACATCTTCTCCCGCCTGCAGCGCCGCCAGCGCGGCATCAACATCTTTCAGGGTCTTGAGCGCAATCTCGTCCTTGCCCGCATCGGGGAACTGGCCAAAGCGCACCGCATCAATCAGGCTTTGCGGCGTACCGGGGGCCACGGCGACCTTGCCGGACAAATTGCCAAGCAACACAAATTAGGCTTTAGGTTTGGAAAATTGCCATCCTGCCACCAGCGCGCAAATCAGTGCCAACCCCACAAATAACGGGAAGGTGCGG
>JANMDM010000273.1:0-3356 GCA_031376305.1 Pseudomonadota bacterium
TCGCGGCGCAGCTGCGCCACCTCATTCGTCAGGCTTTTGCGATCCTCGAGCAAGGCCCTGACCCGCTCGGCCACCTCTTGCGGTTGCGCCTTCAGCGCCAACGCCACCTCCATCAACCACTGGTCCTGCGCGCGCAGATGCGCCAGCGCCGCCTGGCCGGTCAAGGCCTCGATCCGCCGCACACCGGCGGAAGAGGCGCTGTCGCCCAAGACCACGAAGGCGCCGATATCCCCGGTGCGCACCACATGGGTACCACCGCACAGCTCCAGCGAATAGGTGGCGCCGTCAGCCCCCTTGCCGGAGCCGACAAGACGACCCATCGAGACGACGCGCACCTCATCGCCGTATTTCTCGCCAAAAAGCGCCTGGGCGCCAAGCGCGCGGGCATCGTCGGGCGACATGATGCGGGTATCGACGGCGGTATTCTGGCGGATCAATTCGTTCACCTCGGCCTCAACCCCGGTCAGTTCCGCCGGGCTTAACCCCTTGCCATGGCTGAAATCGAACCGCAGGCGGTCTTCGGCATTCAGCGAACCGCGCTGTGCTACATGGTCGCCCAAAGCCCGGCGCAGGGCTTCATGCAGAAGATGGGTGGCCGAATGGTTGGCGCGAATGGAGGCGCGGCGGCGGTGCGACACCTCAAGCTTCGCAGGCTGGCCAAGGACGATCCTGCCCTCGGTCACTTCGGCGATATGAAGGACGACGCCGGCTGATTTCCTGGTGTCGGTGATGGTGGCGGTGCCGGTATCGGTGCGGATCTGGCCGGTGTCCCCCACCTGCCCGCCGCTTTCGGCATAAAACGGCGTCTGGTTGACGATGATCTGCACCTTATCCCCCAACGCCGCCGATGCGGTTTCCGCACCTGCCGCCACAAGCGCCACGATCTGCCCCTCGGCGCTTTCGGTGTCATAGCCCAGAAACTCGCTCACGCCCTGCTTTTGGGCCAGATCGAACCAGATCGCCGCATCCGAGGTTTCCCCCGACCCCGACCATGCCGCCCGCGCCTTGGTCTTTTG
The DNA here is from genome assembly GCA_031376305.1 of Pseudomonadota bacterium. Taxonomy (GTDB): domain Bacteria; phylum Pseudomonadota; class Alphaproteobacteria; order Rhodobacterales; family Rhodobacteraceae; genus TMP-24. The sequence goes on from JANMDM010000273.1 coordinate 1,017, forward strand.
CTCGGCCATTGCCGCATCAAAGCCCTGAGTATCGACGGTTCGGCCCAGTTCGCGCAAGGCGTCCTGAGTCAGATCCAGCGGGAATCCGAAGGTATCATATAGCTTGAAGGCCGCCGCCCCAGGCAGCGCCTGGCCTTCGCCCAGGCGCGCCAGTTCGTCGTCCAAAAGCCGCAGGCCGCGCTCCAGCGTCTGCTTGAAACGGCTTTCTTCCAGCCGCAGGGTCTCCTCGATCAGCGCCTGCGCCCGCTGCAACTCCGGGTAAGCCGCCCCCATCTGCCGCACCAAAGCCGGTACCAGCCGGTGCATCAGCGGGTCTGTCGCCCCCAACAGATGCGCATGGCGCATGGCGCGGCGCATGATCCGGCGCAGCACGTAGCCGCGCCCTTCGCTCGACGGCATCACCCCGTCGGCAATCAGGAAAGACGTGGACCGCAGATGGTCGGCAATCACCCGGTGATGGACCTTGCCCGGTCCGTCCGGATCAGACGATGTGCCATGGGCCGACGCCTCGATCAGCGACCGCATCAGATCGGTGTCATAATTGTCATGCTTGCCCTGCAACAGCGCGCCGACTCGTTCCAGCCCCATGCCGGTGTTGATCGACTGCTTCGGCAAGGGCGTCATCGAGCCATCGGCGAATTGCTCGTTTTGCATGAAGACCAGGTTCCAGATCTCGATAAACCGGTCGCCGTCCTGATCCGCTGATCCCGGCGGGCCACCCCAGAGGTGATCGCCATGATCATAGAAAATCTCGGTGCAAGGCCCGCACGGCCCGGTCGTACCCATCCGCCAGAAATTGTCATCGGTGGGGATGCGGATGATGCGGTCATCGCCCAGCCCTGCGACCTTCTTCCAGATCGCGGCGGCCTCGTCATCGGTGTGATAGACCGTGACCAGCAGTTTCGATTTATCAATGCCGAAATCGCGGGTCAGCAATTCCCAGGCATAGGGGATCGCATCGGTTTTGAAATAGTCGCCAAAGCTGAAATTCCCCAGCATTTCAAAGAAGGTGTGGTGGCGCGCCGTGTAGCCCACATTGTCCAGATCATTGTGCTTGCCGCCCGCCCGCACGCATTTTTGCGCCGTGGTGGCGCGGGTGTAATCGCGGCTCTCCACCCCGGTGAAGCAGTTCTTGAATTGCACCATGCCAGAGTTGGCGAACATCAGGGTCGGATCGTTGCGCGGCACCAGGGGCGAGCTGTCCACCACCCGGTGGCCATTGCGCTTGAAGTACTCGAGGAACGTCGAGCGGATATCATTCAGACTGGGCATCGGGCAAGCAGCTCCTCAGGGCGGCGAAAATCAGCCCAATCGGTTTATCGCCCGCCTGCCCCCCTGTCCAGCAAGGGTTTCTGCATCTGCACGATCGGCAAGACAACCGCCCGACGCATCCACAGCAAGCCGCTTTCACTTTCGCAAAAAATATCCCCGCCGGAGGCCCGCCGAGCTGATCCCCGATTTATCGGGGACGGCGAGAAAAAGCCATGGCGCCGCAGGCGCCGCAATTGGCTCAGACGCGGCCGAGCTTTTCCAGCCGCGCCGCCCTCAGCCGCGCAAAATCATCCCCCGCGTGATAGGACGACCGCGTCAATGGCGTGGCTGAGACCATCAAAAAGCCCTTGCCATAGGCCGCCGTCTCATAGCCTTTGAACTCGTCCGGGGTCACGAAGCGGTCGACCCGGTGGTGCTTGGGGGTTGGTTGCAAATATTGGCCGATGGTCAGGAAGTCGATATCCGCGGCGCGCATATCATCCATCACCTGCCGCACGCCCTGGGCGTCTTCGCCAAGACCGACCATGATCCCCGATTTGGTGAACATTGCCGGATCCAGTTCTTTGACCCGCTGCAACAGCCGCAGCGAGGCGAAGTATCGCGCGCCGGGGCGCACGGTCGGATACAGGCCCGGCACGGTTTCAAGGTTGTGATTGAAGACGTCGGGGCGGGCCTCGACGACCTTTTCCAGCGCTTCGGGGGCGCATTTGAGAAAGTCCGGCGTGAGGATTTCAATGGTTGTTCCTGGGGACCGGTGTCGCACCGCCCGGATCGTCTGGGCAAAATGCTCCGCCCCGCCATCCTCAAGATCGTCGCGGTCCACAGAGGTGATCACCACATGATTAAGCCCAAGCGTCAGCACCGCATGGGCCACGCGGCCCGGCTCGAATGTATCAATATTTGACGGTTTTCCGGTGGCGATGTTGCAAAATGAACACCCGCGCGTACAAATATCACCCAGGATCATCATGGTGGCATGGCCCACCGACCAACATTCTCCGACGTTGGGGCAGCCCGCTTCCTCGCAGACCGTCACCAGCTTATTTTCCCGCAAAATATCGCGCGTTC
>JANMDM010000382.1:0-8432 GCA_031376305.1 Pseudomonadota bacterium
CCTTCAATGCGGGCGTTGCGACCGTAACCTTTGGGCTTTTTGCGCACATAGGTCATCGGCAGCGCCAGCCGTTCTGCCACCATCGCGGCAAAGGGAATGCCCGCCGTCTCGCCCCCGGCGATATTGTCGAAGGCCTCAAAGCCTGCATCGCGCATCACCGTCACCGCCATGAAATCCATCAAGGTTGACCGGATACGGGGGTAGGAGATCAGCTTGCGGCAGTCGATATAGGTGGGCGAGGGCAGGCCCGAGGCCAGAATGAAGGGGGTGTCGGCATTGAAATGTACGGCTTTGATTTCCAAAAGCATCCGCGCCGTCAGCCGGGCGATTTCCACTTTCGGGGGGAATGAGCTGGGAATCATCGCGGGCCTCCTGCCGGGTTTTTCTTTGTCAAAATACTCCCGCCGGAGGCTTCCGCAGTCGGCGTTTGGAGCCTCCGGCGGGGATATTTGCACAAAGGTGAATGGTCAATCCGTGACCTGCCACAAGAGCGGAAAGCCGGGGTCGAAAACGGTAACCGGGCCCGCGCCGGTGGCAATCTTGGCGGGGTAGGCGACGGGATCACCCTTGGTAAGGGTCAGGCGTGCGGCGTTCGGGGGCAGGCCGTAGAAAGCCGCGCCGTTGAGCGAGGTGAAGGTTTCCAGCCGGTCAAGCGCCGCCTCTTGCTCGAAAACCTGCGCCAGGATCGAGAGCGTGTTGGGCGCGGTGAAACATCCGGCACAGCCGCAGGCCTGTTCTTTCAGCGCATCAATATGCGGGGCGGAGTCGGTGCCAAGAAAGAAGCGGGCGGCCCCCGAGGTGGCAGCTTTGCGCAGCGCCAGACGGTGTTTTTCACGCTTGGCGACGGGCAGGCAGTAGTAATGCGGGCGGATGCCGCCTGCCAGGATGTGGTTGCGGTTTAGGATCAGGTGGTGCGTGGTAATGGTTGCGGCGAGTGTGGCGTCGCCCTGGGCCGCATAAGCGACGCCCTCTTCGGTGGTGATATGTTCCATCACTACGCGCAAGCCGGGGGTGGCGCGACGCAACGGGTCAAGCACCTTGTCGATGAACAGCGCTTCGCGGTCAAAAATATCGACGGCGGGGTCGGCCACCTCGCCATGCACGCAGAGCGGCAGGCCGATTTCGGCCATCTTTTCCAGAACCCCGCGCACCGCGTCAAAATTGGTCACGCCTGATTGAGAATTGGTGGTGGCCCCGGCGGGATAGAGTTTCACGGCTTTGACCAGCCCCGAGGCATGGGCGGCGGCGACATCGGCAGGGTCTGTCGCCTCGGTCAGATAGAGCGTCATCAGGGGAACAAAGGACATGCCCGCCGGCAGGGCCGCCAGGATGCGGTCGCGGTAAGCGGCTGCATCTTTCGCTGTCACCACTGGCGGCAGCAGATTGGGCATGATGACAGCGCGCGCAAAATGACGCGCGGTTTCGGGCAGGATGGCGTGCAACATCGCGCCATCGCGCAGGTGCAGATGCATGTCATCGGGGCGGCGAAGGGTGAGGCTTTGGGTCATGCCCTTGGCCCTACACTGTCGGCGCGCGATTTTCCATCGCCAAGCTGGCGGCGGCTGCCGAAAATCTTGTAACGCGCAACGATTTGGCTAGTCTGGGCGCAAGTCAATTAGCGGGAGGGCACAGGATGGCGCATTTCTCTGGCGGCTGCCAATGCGGCGCGATCAGGTATGAGGTGGACTGCGGGCTTGACCATGCCATCACCTGCAATTGTTCGCGTTGCCAGAAGCTGGGCTCGGTGCTGGTCTTCGCGCCGCGCGCGGATTTTAAACTGTTGCAGGGCGCGGCAGAGCTGACGGATTACCGGTTCAACACCGGGACGATCCGCCATCTGTTTTGCAAGACCTGCGGGATCCAGAGTTTCGGCTATGGCACCGGGCCGGACGGCACCGAAATGGCGGCGATTGACGGCAACTGTCTTGATGGAGTTGAGCCGCGCGCCCTGCCGGTGACGGCCTATGACGGGCGGTCCCGCTAAAAGGCTGTGGGTCGGGCGGCGGGCTTTCGCCGAATCGTTGCAGCGGGCGGCGACCGTGCTTGCACCGATGGCACCCCGGGCGCAGGATTGTTGCCAGGGCGGCATGGATCGCCAGATTGAGGAAAGGGCAGAACATGCGGTGGATTCTGGTCGCACTTATCGGAGGTATCAGCCTTGCGGCCTGTACCAGTGATCCGGGGTTTACCGGAGTTTCCGGTGTCCGCGAAATAACGGCTCAAGAAAGTGCCCAGTGCAAATACATCTCAGATATCTCCATGAATCCGGGGGTTTACGGGCAGTTGGCGACCCAGGGCCTAAAATATGCACGCAACAAGGTCATGGCCGAGGCCCGGGTTGCGGGCGCGAATGCGATTGTCTTTGATCAGGCGACGCCAGGGGCAGATGTGTATCAGCTGCATGCGGTTGCGTATCACTGCGGGCCCTGACGCAAGGGACGCAAGCTTGCCCGACCCGGCGCTTCGTGCATCTGTGACGCAGGACGTTACCGATGGAGATGATGCCTGTGACCCAGATGAACAAAGACCGAGCGTCGCGGATGCTGTTGGCCGGGTTTGGATGTGCCTTGATCGGCATGCCCACCTTGGCAGCTGCCGACAGTTGCGTCTCTGCAGCTGATCTGGAGGCGGGGGTTCGTGTTGACTACAACGATGGTTCGGCGGGCGAGTTTCGCCGTCTGCCCGACGGGCTGATCGAAGTGGTGGAAGCCGGCAGTGCCGCGGGTGGTGGCGATCTGCGGTTTCTAAGCCGCTTTGGCGTCTATGATGTTGAGGCCGCGGCTTTGGTGGACGGCGCCGCGTCACCCGATCAACGGGTCAGTTATACCTATGCGGGATCCGATCTGCGCGAGCCCAAGTCCGGCACCGACCCTTGGGTCGGGGAGGTCACCATCGCCTTCCCGGACGGGGCGACCGAGGCGCAGACCGCAGCCTATGTCTTTGGTCCCAGGTCCCAGGTCGATTTGGGCGGTTGCACCTATGATGTTGTGCCGGTGCGGGCGACTTTCGTGCGGGCAAATGGTTGGGAAGGCCAAGGATTTTCCTATTTTCCGACACTTGGCATTGCAACTCTCACCAGCAAATCCGGCTCGGGGCTGGATGATGTTGAGTTCGGCATGACTGCAATGCGTGGTGTCACCCCCTGAGGGCGGCTAACGCGCCGGTTCTTGTGGCAGCTCGACGCCTGCCATTGCCAGCTGGGCGGTCAGGTCTGCGGCGCGCTGGCGAAACTTGTCGTCATTCAGCCGCTCGCCAACGTTGCGCGCCAAAAGTGCGCCAAGATACGGGCGGCCATCGGCTTCGAGTTTGCTTAAAAGCTTGCGTAAATAGGGCAGGTGGTTGCGTCGGGCGCGATAAAAGCTGCGAAACAGCTTGGCATCAAAGGCGCCCGCTGCCGCAGAGGTCAGGACGGACGGCAGGATCTGCATTTCGCTGAGCGCCAAAGCCATGTCGGAACCAAGGTTGCGGCAGGGCAGCATTGTCGTAAAGGGGCGCTTGAAAAGGGCAGCGTGCATCGCATCCAGCGTCTGTTCGGGATCGTAGATCACATAGACGGCAGCTGCGCCTTCGGTCATGTCAGGGGCATAGCCGTAACGATCGGTAAAACACAGCCTGCGATGTTCGGAATGGCGTGGGTCCCAGCCAGCTACAGCAGGATCAAGGGTGGCTTGTGGCTGAACGAGGATGACCGAGGCACCGGGCGAGGCGACCGAATAGGCAGCGGCGGCATAACCTGCCATTCCCGCGCCGTAAAACACCACCTGATCGAAATCTTCGAAAAACGCCTCATCCACCAAACTGTCGAAATGCGCATAGACGGCCGGATCACGAAACCAGGTCTGCGAATGGGCAATCAGGCACAGATGTGACCAGCCGCGCGCTGCTGACGAGGCGTGGCCCAGCGGCAATTGTTCAGGGCGGCGGCGGATACTGTCTGCGGTTTCAAAAGTTACAATCAGGGTCTGTTTGCGGTTGATGAAAAGGGCGGAATGACGATTGCCGAGCCGGGTAAATGACCCTTCGCGCGCGCCAAGAGTTTCCATCCGGGCGAACCAGTCACTGTCTGACGAAGACCGAAGGCCCTTCAGCACGATATCCTCGATTTTCAAGTATCCACCCCGGGCGCGGAGTTACGATTGCCGTCGTCCGCCTTGATTGCCATTCTGCACAGGCCGGGTCCGGCGGTGCAAGACCCCAGTGATGTTGACCCGGCATTCCTGCGGGAGATTTTGACCGGCTGCGTGCAAATGTTCGCCCTGCCAGATCAATGTGTTTTCGGTTTCGCCTTTGTTTCGGGTTTTGGCCGGTCTTGATCCTGTGCCGCATATTTGAGAAGGAATCGGCTTTCGGCGGGCGCGAGCACACGGCTTGACGGCGCCATCAACAACCGCCCGAAGAGGCCGCGATAGGCTTCTTCGCCCATGAGTTGCTCAAAGCGCCGCTGTCGCCAGGCGACGGCTTGCGCGTGCAACTTGCTCAGGGTCAGGTCCGACCGCAGACCTGCCCGGTTGGCCGGACTTGTGCCAAGCTGTTCGGCCAGCGATCTGTCTTCTTCGGCTACGAAATTCCGTTCAACCCAATAAGACAGATCAAAGGCGGAAGCGCTGCGGTTGGCGCGGCCGCGATCACATTTGAGCACATAGCTTTCCATTGCGCCAAGGGCGTAGTGGTTCACTTGTGCCAGGGCGTAGTTGTCCTGCCCGAAGGGGCTAAAGACCCGGTCCTGGTGAAAGGCGTGGGGCAAAGGCCGCCCGGAACCGTCGAACCAGTGTTGATCCGGCAACCGGGTGGCATCAGGTTGGCGGGGGCGGTGGACGCCAAGTTTGGCATAGCAGCCGTCGTTTTTGAACAAGGTCTTGAACATTGCCGCCCGCCACGGCCAGCCCATGATTGCCGGGGCGGCGCGGGTGAAGATTTCCGGAATCGGGCGGTCCTCATAATGGACCACGCCGCCATTGCCGAACAGCCGCCAGGTCAAGGGGATGGCCGTGGCGTCTGGCAAAGCGGCATGCAGGGCGGCAAGGGTGCCGTCACCAGTATGGATATTCACATATTCGTCGATATCCAGAACCATCACCCAATCGGCGGCGGCTTTGAGCGGGTGCAGATCGGCGGCCTTCAGCGCCGACCATTGCGGGCCCTCTTTATAGGGGCCTTCGTTGCGGCAATGCGTCAGCCATCCCAACGCTTGCAACCGGTCCAGCATCCAATCGGTGCCATCCTGACAATCGTTCGAAAACACCAGAAAATCGCTGAACCCGATGGAGCGGTGATGTGCCAGCCAATCGATCACAAAGGCGCCTTCGTTGCGCAGCGTCAGGATTGCCAGATGTCGTTGCTTAGTGTTCGGCATCGCCTTGATGATCCACTGTGAAGAAGAAGCCCTGCGGCAAGTTGCGAGTTGGCAGGTCGGAGGGGATACATGATGGCCCGGCGGCGAAAACCGACGCGCCGAAGACATGCAATATCCGGCTAAGGGCACGCAGCCGCGCGCTGGTCAGTTCGGTGTAAAAGGCGTCTTGCTCTGGCCGCGCCCGCAGGTCCGCGATCTTGGCGCGGTGGGCGGCCACGCAATTCTCATGTGCGGCGCGGATCTGCGGGTCGTTCATCAGCCGGTCCCATTCGGCCGTCAGCGCCGGGATCATCCGGTGGATCGACTGGTCCTGAGCGGCGTTGTGGTTCATGCGAAACCAGTAATTCATCCCCTGATCCCGGTCGACATGGTTCACGCGGCCCCGGTCGCGTTTGACCAAAAAGCTCTCGGCTGAGCGGCAGGCATAGTGGTTCAGGCTGACCCAGTCATAGCCGTAGGTTTCCGTCGACGACCGCCAGCCATTGCGGAACACCTCGCGCGGCATGGGTTGGCCCGAACCATTCAGCCAGTTTACCTGATCCCACAGGTCGGGCTTCAGCCCCTTTGGCCTATGGACACCCAGCTTTTTGTAGATGTCGATATTGCGAAACAGCGTCTTGAAGCCCCAGGCCTGATGCGGTTTGCGGATCAGTTCCGGCGCGGCCAGGGGGAATTGCTGGATCACAAAATTGTCGCTGTACTCTGCCACATCGGCATTGCCGAACATCCGCCAGGTCAGCGAGATCATATTGGCGCCGCCCATGGCGGCATAAAGCGCCGCCAAGGTCCCGTCGCCGATGCGGATGTTCATGAATTCGTCGACATCCATGCAGATCGCCCAGCCGCAGTTTTGCACCACCTGTTCGGCTTCCGCAACTTTCAGGGCTGCATGCTGGGGTTTCAGGCCGGGCATTTGCCGGAACGGGTTGGCGCGATGCTGGACCAGGCCTTTTTCCTGAAGCACGTCCAGCAGCGTGTCGGTGCCGTCGGTGCAGTCATTGGAGTAGATCAAAAAGTCATCAACGCCGATGGCCCGGTGATAGGCCAGCCATTCAAGAATGAAGGCGCCTTCGTTTTTCATCGTGGTGACGATGCAGGTGCGCCCGGCCGTGGGGGTGATGGTATCTGCCGCGCGGGTCGCGGAAACCGGCGGGCGCACCGGATGGGTCTGGAACAGTCGCACCGCCACGTCGATCAGTTCCGGATCCGCGATCAGGGAGGTCTTTGGCACCAGTTGTGACGCTTTGACGCCGGGTACTTTCAGCGCCATCGCCCGCCAAAAGGGAATGGTCTGGCCGGGATCGGGTCGCGCATAGGAGACGCGCAATCCGCGCCAGGTGTTTTCAAGTCCGGCGCGGTCGGGGGCGACGCCCCAGCGGGCAATGCCGCGCCGTGCGTCGAACTGGCGGCAGATATGGTCGCCAAAGGCTTCGGGCTTTCCTTTGCGAACCCGCCACGGGTAGATCCGGCGGCCGACCAGCATGACAACGCCGCTTTGGGACTGCGCACAAAGATCAAAGGCGTTCAGCGCATTGTCGCGCGGACACAATATATCGCAACAATCCAGTGTCAGAACCGCGCGCGCACCCGCCAAAAACCGCCATTTGGCAATCTCGTAGATCAAGGCCTCGCCCAACGGCGAAAACCAGGGATCCGGGGCGGGGCGGGCCATCCGGTCTTTGCCCGGCGCGTCCGGGGCCAGATACGGATGGTTTTCCGGCCCCAGATCGGATTTGCCAAGGGGCAGCGGGCAATCGATCACCACAACCCGCAGGTCGCGACCTTTAAGCTTTTCGGATCGGTGCAGCGCGTTTTGAAGGGCGGCGATGAATTGCACTTGCGGCGGCGGCGCGCGGTTGATGATCACTGCTCCGGTCGCGGCGTGATGTTCGGCGTGATAGGCAAGCCAATCGGCCACCGTCTCTGGAGTTTCGGCGGTGCGCATCGCCAAAAGGCAGTTGCGCCCCGCCAGGGTGGCATGTTCTGGCACTGCGGCGGGGATCGCAACTTCGGCTGCGGACAAGGCGACCAGCAGTGGCCCGTCGTCAGCCTGATGGCCGACCAGCATCACGCCGCCCGAAACCTCGCGCAGCTCGGTGATGTGGGTGCAGCCCAGCCGGTGGGTTCGCTCAAAGTGTTGAGCTTCGGTGCCGGTCCGGAAAAAAACCCGGACTTCACGGTGGTTGGTCTTTGGAGTCGGCCAGTGCAAGGCGTCAAGCCAAGTGAGGCCACCGCCAGTCCCGGCCATGAGCGTGCGGTGAAGAAGTGTGGGTCCGATCTGTGGCTGGTCCATTCCTGTCGCGCGCATCCTGCCCTTAAGCCGTTGACCGGCCCATTTTATGGATGGATGATTAACACAGCCCAGTGACGCGCGCAAAAGAAACGGCTTGGGCGTTTGGCGAGCAGATCAGCGGTTCAGGGTTTTCTCATCGGCCTTGGCCCGATCCCAAAGCGCGTCCATTTCCGCCAGATCGCTGTCTTCCGGGCGTTTGCCACGGTCGCGCAGGGCCGCTTCGACCGCGCGGAAGCGGCGGGTGAACTTGGTGTTGGCGGCGCGCAACGCGGCTTCGGGGTCGATCTTCAGGTGGCGGGCCAGGTTGGCCACCACGAACATCAAATCGCCGAACTCCTCGAAAACCTCGGCCGCGGTCATCGTGGCGCGGGCTTCGTTCAATTCGCGCGCCTCTTCGGTGATCTTGTCGATCACCTCATCGGTCGAGGGCCAGTCAAACCCCACCTGGGCTGCGCGGTTCTGCAGCTTGACCGCGCGGGTCAGCGCCGGAAGGCCAAGCGCCACACCATCTAGCACGCCGCCGTCGGCCTTCTGCGCCCGCTCAACCGCCTTCAGCTTTTCCCAGTCGCGGGTCTGCTGTTCGGCAGTTTTATCGCGGTTCTCATCGCCGAAAACATGCGGGTGGCGGGCGACCATCTTGTCGGCAATGGCGCGGGTGATGCTGGCAAAGGTGAAGTGTCCGGCCTCGGCGCCGATATGCGCGTGATAGACGGTCTGGAGCAAGAGATCGCCCAACTCGCCCTCCAGCTCATCCCAGGCTTGGCGCTCGATGGCGTCGGCCACTTC
>JANMDM010000007.1:0-2566 GCA_031376305.1 Pseudomonadota bacterium
CCGCATGTTCCGGCCATGGCCTACGACCGCCACGACGCCCATTCCAAGCGGATTTTCGATTCCTGCGATTGGCACAGCTTTGACATTACCGACACCGACATCGCCCGGTCCCGGCAAGCCTATTTCGCCAATATCTCTTACCTTGACGACCAGATCGGCGATCTGATGAAAACCTTGGAGGACAGCCGTCAGACACAAAACACCATCATCGTGTTTTGCTCGGATCATGGCGACATGCTGGGTGAACGCGGCCTGTGGTTCAAGATGAGCTTTTTCGAAGGCGCGTCGCGCGTCCCCCTGATGATTGCCGCCCCGGGTCTGAAACCGGGTAAAGTTGATGATCCGGTGTCGAACGTCGATATTCTGCCAACGCTGTGCGACCTTGCCGGCGTTGATATGAGCGAGATCACCCCCTGGACTGACGGCGAAAGTCTGGTTCCGATTTGCGCCGGTGCCAAGCGATCAAAACCCGTCACCCTCGAATATGCCGCCGAAGGCTCTTACGCGCCACTGGTGTCCATTCGTGACGGGCACTACAAGTTCAACCATTGCGAACTGGATCCGCCGCAGCTTTTTGATCTGGCAAATGATCCGCATGAGCTGACTGATCTGGCCAGAGACCCGGCCCATGCCGGTCTGGTCAGCGACTTCCTGCACAGGGTCCGGGCTCACTGGAACATGGCGGCCTTCGATGCCGACGTGCGCCAAAGTCAGGCCCGCCGCTGGGTGGTCTATGAGGCGCTGCGCAAAGGCAACTATTACCCCTGGGATTTCCAGCCGCTGCGCGACGCCTCAGAACGCTATATGCGCAATCACATGGACCTCAATATCCTCGAAGACAGCAAACGGTTCCCGCGCGGCGAATAAGAACCGTCTGGTTCGGTGGCGGACTACCGGCCCTTCCAGACCGGATCGCGTTTTTCGGCAAAAGCCCGGGCGCCCTCCAATTGATCGTCCGAGGAATAAAGCCGGTCAACGGTTGGCATCTGCCGTTTGGTGATGCGGTTCAGCGCATCCTGAAAGCGCAAGGCTTCCGCCTCACGCACCACTTCCTTGATGGCCGCATAGACCAGCGGCGGGCCGGATTCCAACAGCCGCGCCAGATCCCAGGCCTTGGCCAAAAGCGTCGCGGGCGTGGTGATTTCCTTCAATATCCCCCAGCGCAATGCTTCTTCGGCATCAAACCAGCGCCCGGTCAGCAAAAGATCCATGGCCACATGATAGGGAATGCGTTTGGGCAGCTTGATCGATGCAGCATCGGCCACCGTCCCTGAACGGATCTCCGGTAGCGCAAAGGTCGCATTGTCCGACGCAAGGATCAAATCACAGCTCAGCGCCAGTTCCAGCCCGCCCCCGCAGCAGATGCCGTTCACAGCCGCAATCACCGGTTTGTTCAGGTTGGGAAGCTCCTGCAAGCCGCCAAAGCCGCCGACCCCGTAATCACCGTCGACCGCATCGCCCCCCGCCGCCGCTTTCAGATCCCAGCCGGGGCAGAAGAACTTCTCGCCCTCGGCCCGCAGGATGCAGACACTCAAGCTGTCATCATCGCGAAAATCGCGAAACGTCAATCCCATGATCCGGCTGGTGACCAGATCAATGGCATTGGCCTTGGGGCGATCAAGGGTGATCTCAAGGATCGCCCCCTCGCGCCGGGTGCGGATCGGGCCTGTCGTCAGCATGGTCATCATCAGATCACTTCCCTTATCAGCGCATCGACCGCGACCGCGCCCGTGGCGCGAACGAGGATCGGATTAATCTCAATTTCCTCAAGCTCTGGCCGCGCCAGCATCAACGCGCCCAGTCGCGCGGCGATTTCCGCAACAGCCTGGGTGTCAGCCTTTACCCGGCCACGGTAGCCGTCCAGCAGTGGCCAAAGCCGCAACCGGCGCATTGCCGCCAGAATCACCGACGCATCCGCGGGCAGCACCATGGTCACGGTATCGGCCAGAACCTCTGCCGTCACCCCGCCCATGCCGATGGTCAGGCTGACTCCATAAACCGGATCGCGGCGCAGCCCCAGCAGGATCTCGGCAACCGCCCCGGTGACCATTTCTTCGGCCAGATAGCCGCTAGCCCCCGCCATCTCGGCCTGGCCGTCCAGACTGCTCAGCCCCAACCGGACGGCACCCGCTTCGGTCTTATGGGCAAAGCCCAGACCTTTGAGCGCCAGCGGCGCCTTAAGACCCGTGGCCTTCGCCTGCACCTCGGCCAGAGTAACCCCCGAGACACCGACAGGCACCAAAACCCCGGCTGCGGTCAAAAGCAGCTTGGCGTCCGCCTCCGATAGCAGCCGCGACGGGTGCTCGGGGCGCGCAGCCGCTGGCCGCCAACCAGGGCGCCCGGCGGGGGTCTGCGCCGCCTTGATCGCGCCCAGGGCGGTCTGCAGCCCCATCAAAGGGGCGACCCCATCGGCAATCAGACGGACCGCGCGGTCCTCATCAAAATTCTCCGGCAGCGATGCTACCGGAAACGCCGGCTTCCCCGTGGCCCGGCCCGCCGCAACGATAGCGTCAAGGGCCGGCTGGAACGAGGCCGGATCGCAGCGATCCGGGCGCGGCGGGTCGAT
>JANMDM010000009.1:0-3314 GCA_031376305.1 Pseudomonadota bacterium
ATGGCATCCAGTTCGCCGACCAACCGCGAAACCGGAATGGCTGGATGGCCAAGCTGCGCGTGCACCGCTTCGACATGATCTGCACGCCAACGAGATCGAGCATCGTCTGACCGAACCCAACCATCCGTGGACCAATGGCCAGGTTGAGCGCATGAACCGCACAATCAAGGAAGCCACCGTCAAACGGTATTTCTACGAAGACCACGATCAGCTGCGCCGACACCTTGATTTGTTCGTCGACACCTACAACCACGCCCGAAGGCTCAAGACCCTCAAAGGTCTCACGCCAGCACAGTTCATCTGAAAGGAATGGCAGGCGAAGCCGATTACGTAGACACAGTTGCTAGCTTAACTCGCCGTCCACGAAGCCGGCAGCAGACCAGGTTGAATTCAGTTCGGCATAAGCCAAATCCTGTCCCCGCAACCAAATTATCACAATATATCAAATAGATAGAACACGACATAAACAGTCTGGTTTCTGCATTTGGAATTCTTGTCAACGCTGAGTCAACGTTTTGCGAGTCCCCCCTGAAAAGCAGGGGCCTCTTGCGTTTGGGGGGTGAAATTAGCCGCCAAGATCATCGCGGAAGCGATCTGTCTGGTGCATGCGCTCGTGCAGAATGGTCACGATACCGATGTCGCCATCCGAAAGCCGCCGCCAGTAGACAAAATGATGCTCGTGCCGGAAGAAGCAGCCCTCGACCCCGAACTCGGCCGGGATTGACCGCGACGCCACGCCGTGGCCCGCGATCCGGTCGAAAGCTGCGAACAGGTCGGTGATGTAGAGATCAGCCTGTTCGGCCCCCCATCGGTCACGCGTGTAGCGGTAGATCTCGTCCAGCCGAAGGGACGCGGCTTCCTGGACGCGAACGGCCATCTGGTCAGACCCGGTTCCTGGCGATCACCTCGGTGGCGGTCAGGGGCTTGTAGCTTTCCTCAGGCGCTGCAAAAGCGCGCGTCAGTTCGGCCTTCAGCCGATCAAAGACTTCCCGCTCGGCCCGTTCTTTGTCGCGCCGAATCAAGTCGCGGACATATTCGCTGATGTTCTCATAGTTGCCGTTTTCGCCGACGTTCGATGCCACGAATTCGCTTAAGGCACCGCTGATGCGCACTGTCATGGTCGTGGTCTGTGACATAGGGACCTCCAGAGATTCTGTCTTCAAGATAAGTAATAATGAAGACGCACGCAAGGCTGAGCCACGTGAATGCTGCGCAATTGCCAGTCTGGTGCTGGCCGATGATCAAACATGGTTGCGGACGACGTCACGCACGGCACAAGCTTTCGGGAATAGATGACAAGGCTCAGATCATTGATTCGATTGCAACAACGCCCCTTGATTGGACTGCTTGTGAACCTCTTTGGCACGGCTGCTCGGGTCATTCAGCTCGATGGGCATCAGTTTCGGATCACCAAGCGTGGCCAGACCACTTCGATGTCGTTGCAGGCACTGTCTGCACCACCAGTGGTTCGGAAAGGCGCGCTCGGAACGATGTTGACCCTTTCGTCGGGCGAGAATGACGACATCATTCTGAAAGGTGCGTCCAACTTTGATGCCAGGACGTTTTCCGATAACGTCAAGGATGCTTGGATCAGCTTCAATCTGGCTGCATTTGAAAAGGAGGCCGGGCGCTTTGAACGGATCCATGCGGCCATCGCGGCTTTGACACGGCCAACCCGATATCCCGCCGCCTGCAGCATGACGCCCCTGTTGATCGACGCCAGAAGCCTCGACGCCACGCTTTTGTCAAAGCTGCAGCCCCAAGCTATCGGCCCCGATAAAACCCAACGGGTTGCGCAGGTCAGGAAGTTTGTCGCGGAACCGGCTGCTGCAAGGACGGCTGCCATCTCGACCTTCGTCGCCGCCGAACTGGCCCGCTGGAAGGACTTCTTCGACACGGTTGAAAGCAAGCCCCTGACAGCAGAACAACGCCTTTCGGTGGTGGTGGATGAGGACGCAACACTGGTTCTGGCCGGGGCGGGATCCGGCAAGACGAGCGTGATCACTGCGAAAGCGGCCTATCTGGTCAAGGCCGGGATCAGGCAACCAGAGGAAATCCTGCTGCTGGCATTTGCCAAGAACGCAGCAGCGGAAATGTCGGAACGAGTTGAAGCGCACTCCGGCGTGCCGATCGTGGCCCGGACGTTTCACGCGATTGCCTATGACATCATCGGCATGGTCGAGGGGTCAAAGCCTGCGCTGGCCGATCATGCCACAGACGATGCAGCCTTCACCGCCATGATCAAACAGATCCTGAAGGATCTGGTTCACAGCTTGTCAGAGGTTTCCAGGGCGATCATTCAGTGGTTCGCACACTTCCTGGTCGAGCCGAAGACCGAATGGGATTTCGAGACCAAGCACGCCTATTACACCCACATGGAGAGCCAAGACTTGCGCACGCTGCAGGGGGAAAAGGTCAAGAGTTACGAGGAACTGCAGATCGCCAACTGGCTTTATGAAAACGGTGTCGAGTACGAATATGAACCCGTCTACGAGCACAAGGTTTCTGAAACCGGGCGCCGTGATTATCAGCCCGATTTCCGCCTGACCGAAAGTGGCGTCTACATCGAACACTTCGGGGTGCGACGTCAGAAAATGCCCGAAGGCCGCGAGCGGCTGTTCACGGCACCTTTTGTGGACCGTGAAGAATACCTGGCGGGCATGGATTGGAAGCGCAAGGTCCACGCGGAACATGAAACCACCCTGATCGAAACCTACAGCTACGAGCGGCAGGAGGGGCACCTGCTGACCGGCTTGGCGGAAAAGATCGCGCCCCATGTGGCTCTAAAGCCCCGACCTGCAGACACGATCTACGACCAGGTCATCGAGTTGAAGCAGGTCGACGTCTTTTCACAGATGCTCGGGACATTCCTGCGAAAATACAAGAGCGGTGGCTACAGCCTGCAGCAATGCGAAACCAAGGCCGAGCGGCTGAAGCTTGGCAAGCGAGCCAAGGCGTTCCTTGCCGTGTTTGCGCCTGTCTTTGACGAATACCAGAAGCGCCTTGGGGGGCGGATCGATTTTGAGGATATGATCCTGCGGGCTGCCCACTATGCGGAAACCGGCAGGTATGTCAGCCCGTTTCGCCATATCCTTGTCGACGAATTTCAGGACATTTCGCAAAGCCGCGCCCGGCTGGTGAAGGCGCTGAAAGCCCAGCATCCGGACGTGCGGATGTTTGCGGTCGGGGATGACTGGCAGTCGATCTTTCGCTTTGCGGGATCCGACATTCATCTGATGCGCCATTTTGGCACGGAATTCGGCGGCACCTTTGATGGCGCGTCCGGAATCCACAGGACGGTTGACCTCGGCCGA
>JANMDM010000046.1:0-1945 GCA_031376305.1 Pseudomonadota bacterium
CAACGCCATGCCTTGGCTGATATTGGCGCTGGTTCAGCTTTACCGACTGCAACTGGGCGGGGCGTTGCGCTGGCTGCGCTGGGGCATTGCGGTTGTGGCCGGATTGCTGGCGCTGGCGGGAATCGGGGCGGCGGCATTGCCCGCCAACCCGCTGTTCGGGCTTGCTTACGGCAGTGCTGAAGGGTTGGTGTACGGGCCTTACATTCTGGACACGCTGTTGGTGGCTTACGGCCTTCCTGCGGCACTATTGCTGGCGGCGCTGACCCGGCTTGGCCATCTGGCCCGCTGGCTGCGCATCGCCCTGACCGGGCTTGGTTGCGCCCTTGCCGGGCTTTACAGCGCTTTGGAAATCCGCCGCTTTTGGCGGGGCGATGATCTGTCGGTGCCCGGCGTCACCCAGCCCGAGCTTTACAGCTATACCCTTGCCCTGATGATCCTGGGGGCGGCGCTGCTGTATCAGGCCATTGCGGGCCGGTCGACCGGGTTGCGCCGCGCCGCCATGGCGGTGATCGCGCTGACAGTGGCCAAGGTGTTTTTCATCGACGCCTCGGGCCTGTCGGGCCTGACGCGGGTGTTTTCGTTCCTTGCCCTTGGCCTGTCGCTGGCGGGTCTGGCCTGGCTGAACCGCTGGGCAGCGGATAGGGGAAGCGATGATGACAGCAAGGCCTGACCCGAGCGCCGCGCCTGGCCGAAAACGATCTGTCCGACAGTGTCGCTGAAGGCAAAGCCGGAGTTTGGAAACCCCAAGCGCACCGGCGCTGCGGGGCCAGAGCCGTCAGGGAAATGCCTGGCCGGCAAGCGGTGGGATAAGATCGCCGCAGACCAGTCGTGTCAGCACCCTTGGCACCGGCGGCAGCTTCGAGAGCGGCATCATCACCCGGTCGCGCAGCCAGGGCAGAAAACGGCTGTCGGATTGATATTGCGGGGTGAAGACCCAACTCAGTCCCTGATACACCCGCACATGCCAGCGGCGCATCGCGGCATAGGCCGGCAAAGCCTCTGCCACCGGGCGATCTCTGAGGGCCATCGTCAGCGCCAAGGCATCCAGCAGCGCCATATTGGCCCCCTGCCCAAGCTGCGGCGAGGCGCGATGGGCGGCATCACCGATGAAGGCCAGCGCCTCGGAATAGGGTCGCGCCAAGGTGCCATGGCTATAGCGCGCCGCCACCATGTCGTCATGGTGGCGGATGCTGCCTAGGAAGGGCGCAAATTCCGGCCAGAACGCCGTTGCTTCGGTCTTCCAGCTTTGGATCGGGGTTGCCTGCCAAGTTGGCATGTCGGTTTGCCGCAAGGACCAGAAGATCGCCGCTTGCGGCACCGGGTTGCCGGGCAGGACCCCAAGCGGCAACACCCCGGCCATGCGACTGGCCCGCAGATACCGCTGGCTAAGCAGATCATTGGGCAGCGCGCTGGTTTTGGGCCAGGCCACGGTTCCCCAGATCGCCCCATAGGGCAGGGTGCGGCCCCGCAGCGGTGACAGCAGCGATTTGGTTCCCGAAGCATCGGCGATCAGCGCGAATGGCCCGTGCCGTGCGCCATCCTCACACAAAAGCGTCCGGCCTGACCCCTGTGCCGGAGCGGCGATCACCCGCGCACAGGTCTGGATCGGGATCCGGCGCAAGGCCACAGCCGCAAGAAGTGCGTGAAAAAGCCCGGACCGGTGGATTGCCAGCCCATGGCCGGTGCCACCGACAGCGTCATACTGCACATCCAACACCACGCGGCCCGATCCGGCCTCATGCCCCAGCATCCGGCGAATGGGATTGCCATACCGCGCCGCCGCCGCTGCGGCGCCGATCCTGGCCAGCACCGCCTGACCAACCGGTTGGATGACCAAACCAGAACCGAGTGCGCGTGGGGTATCAAACTGATCAAAGAGGGTGACCCGGTGGCCATCATCCGCCAGCAACGCCGCGACGGCCAAGCCGCCAATACCGGCGCCGAC
>JANMDM010000083.1:0-5759 GCA_031376305.1 Pseudomonadota bacterium
CTTCAGTGTCGCGCGCGACCAGTCGTCAAGTTCAACGAGAGCGTCGTGGCTAAACCCAGCGCGCTCAATGCCGAGAGCCTGCCCACCACCACCTGCGCACAGCTCAATTGATGTCAGATTGCTCTGCATGTCGTGCTCCCGATATTAACAGCGTCTATATAGTGCGATCAGGTTAAGTGAAAGTGAAACCGTACCCCTCACCGCCCCACCCACCGCTCAATCTCATCCATCAGGCTGTCCATCAGCATCCCCGTCGCCTCCGGCCCGGTGAAACGCAGCACCCAGCCCTCGGGCGCGCGTTCGCGGCGCACGGCGAGATCGTCGCGCGGGCGCAGGAGACGCCGGGGGCGGCCGGGGGCGTAGGGGGTGGGGTCGCGGAGGGAGGCTTCGGCCTCAAGCAGGATCGGTTGCAAAAGCGCCCATTGTTCGGGGCCGGATTTGGCCTGGGCGGTGGCAAGGGCGTGGCGGATCAGGTCGCTGAAGCCGGAGCGCAGGGCGGCGGCGAGGCGCAGGGCCTGATTCTGAGAAAGGGTCTCGGGGGCGGTCAGGTGGCCGTCAAGCTCGTCCGCCAGAAGCGCCAGGGCGCGCAGGCGGCTGCGGCGGGTCGGCGCGGCGTTGGGGTAAAGTGCGGCGATGGCGGCGTCGATGGTGGGGAAGTGGCCCTGATCGCGGGTGGTGACGCAGATGCGGCCTTTCTCCCATGGCGAAAGCTCGGCGCGGATGTCGTTTTCCTCGACCATCGCCATGAGGGCGGCGGGCAGGGTTGCGGGCGCGCGGACGAAGGCGGGGATGGTGGCGAAGGCGGGCAGGCCCATGACCTCGTGCAGGTGGCGGACGGCGGCAAGGCGGCGGTGGCCGGAAATGAGGGCGTAGGGGGCGGCGGCGTGGGGCCCGCGGTTTTCGAAGACCTCGACGGGCTGGCGCAGGCCGGACTTGAGGATCGAGCGCCAGAGTTCCTCGGCGGCGGCGGGATCGCTGGCGCAGCGGTCGCGGGGCAGGGCGTCGGCGTCGATCTGGGTGAGGGCGAGGTCAAGGAGGGGGTCGGGCATCGGGGCACTCCGGTTCAGGGGCGCGCAGTATAGGGCGGGGCCGGGGGGTGTTGCGCGGGCGCGGGGTTGGGGCGCGCGGGGCGATAGGGACTTTTCACCTTTGCGCCAAGCGGGCATAGTGCGGGGCAGCGGTTTTGGAGGGTGCGATGGATTTCAACCAGCTTATTGGCGGCAATGCGGTGTTCTTGGCGATTGCGGCGTTTATCATCCTGTGCATCTGGCTGGGGGTGCGGATCGTGCCACAGTCGGAAAAGCATGTGGTGGAGCGGTTCGGGCGCTTGCGGGCGGTGTTGGGGCCGGGGATCAATTTTGTGGTGCCGTTCCTCGACCGGATCGCGCATAAAGTCTCGGTGCTGGAGCGGCAGTTGCCTACCGCGCATCAGGACGCGATCACCACCGACAACGTGCTGGTGAAGGTCGAGACGTCGGTGTTTTACCGCATCACCGAGCCGGAAAAGACCGTCTACCGGATCCGCGATGTCGATGCGGCGATTGCGACGACGGTGGCGGGGATCGTGCGCAGCGAGATCGGCAAGATGGAGCTGGATCATTTGCAGTCGAACCGGGCCGAGGTTGCCACCAATATCCGCGAGCAGGTGCGGCTGTTGGTGGATGACTGGGGCATCGAGGTGACGCGGGCCGAGATCCTGGATGTGAATCTGGACGAGGCGACCCGCACGGCGATGCTGCAGCAGCTGAACGCCGAACGGGCCCGACGGGCGCAGGTGACCGAGGCCGAAGGCAGCAAGCGGGCGGTAGAGCTGAACGCCGACGCGCAGCTTTATGCGGCCGAGCAGGCGGCCAAGGCGCGGCGCGTGTTGGCGGATGCCGAAGCCTATGCCACGCAGACCATAGCCGTGGCGATCAAGGAAAACGGCATTGAGGCGGCGCAGTATCAGGTGGCCTTGAAGCAGGTCGAGGCGCTGACGGCCGTCGGTCAGGGGGCGGGCAAGCAGACGATTATCGTTCCGGCGCAGGCGCTGGAGGCCTTCGGGGATGCGTTTAAGATGCTGAAAGGGCGCGGATGATGTGGACGACATGGTGGGTTTGGGTGGTTGCGGGCTTTGCGTTGGGCATTCTTGAAATTGCCATGCCCGGGTTCATCTTTTTGGGTTTTGCCATTGGCGCAGTTGTGACCGGGGCGTTGATCTGGCTGGGACTGCTGGGGGCCACGCTTCCGACCTTGCTGTTGGTGTTCGCGTTGGCATCGCTGATGGCGTGGTTCGGGTTGCGGCGGGCGTTCGGATCGCAGCAGGGTCAGGTGAAGATCTGGGAGCGCGACATTAACGACAATTAAGGCGGTCTGCCCCGGCTTTGCCCCGGCAATCCGGGCCAGCGGCGCCTGATCCGCAGGTGTGAGAAAACCGTGGATCCCCGGGGCATCGATTGGCCCGGGCGCACAGGTAGACGGGAGGCGCGGCGATGGCCTATGCGAATGCTTTCATGGACATGTTCGGGCTGAGCCTGCCTATTCTGCAAGCGCCGATTGGCGCGGCCGCCCCGGTTGCGCTGGTGCGGGCGGTTGGGCAGGCGGGTGGTATGGGGTCATTGGCCCTGACATGGACCCCCGCCAAACAGGCACTGCGCCAGCTTGCCGAGCTTGATGCGGCAAAGCGGCCCTATTTCGTCAATTTTGTGCTGCGGTTCGGCTTGGGCTGCCTGCGCGAGGTGATGGCGGCTAAACCACCGGCGATTGCGTTTTCATGGGGGATGGATGCCGCACTGGTTCGGGACGCGCAGCGCCATGGTGTCAGGGTTGGCATTCAGATTGGCTCGGCGGGCGGGGCCAAGGCTGCATTGGCGGCGGGGGCCGATTTTTTGATCGCGCAGGGGATCGAGGCGGGGGGGCATGTGCAATCGACCACGCCGCTTTTTGCCTATTTGCCGCAGGTGGTGGCTTTGGCTGGGCAGGTTCCGGTTATCGCGGCCGGTGGCATTGCGTCGGGTCGGGGTATTGCTGCCGCCCTGGCTCAGGGGGCGCAGGCCGTGATGTTGGGCACCCGTTATGTGGCAACGGCGGAAAGTGCGGCGCATCCCTTGTACAAGCAGGCGCTTGTGGATGCCGGGGCGGGCGGCACGGCTTTTACCAATTGCTTTGATATCGACTGGCCTTACGCAATGCACGGGGTGTTGCGTAATGAGACCTTTGAGGCCTGGGAGGCGGCGGGCTGTCCGGCAGCGCCGAACCGGCCCGGCGAAGGCGATGTGGTGCTGCAAAGTGCGGCGGGGGCTTTCGTGCGCTATTGCGATACGCCGCCATCGGATCAGGACACCGGCAACATTCAGGCAGCCTGTCTTTCTGCCGGGGCGGGGGTGGGCGAAATTACCGCTGTTGAGGCCGCCGGGCCAATGACCCAGCGGTTGTGGCGCGAGGCTTTGGTGGCGATGGCCAGCGCTGGTGCGTGAAGGGGCGTGGCGGCGTCAGGCGGGGGAGTCGTCAGGCGTCGCGGCGTCAAACACCTGACGTGCGGTGCGGACCTCGGTTTGATGGTGCACCGCCCATTGGCGCAGCGGGTCGATGCGGGCGATCAGGCCCTTGCCCAAGGATGTCAGCGCA
This sequence comes from Pseudomonadota bacterium, assembly GCA_031376305.1. Classification (GTDB taxonomy): domain Bacteria; phylum Pseudomonadota; class Alphaproteobacteria; order Rhodobacterales; family Rhodobacteraceae; genus TMP-24. The sequence goes on from JANMDM010000083.1 coordinate 3,607, forward strand.
TATTCGACTTGGGGGGATTACCCGCCCCTTTGCTATGGCAGTTCAGCCAGCACCGCCCGTGCTGCGGCGCGGGGATTGGGCGCGGCCCAGATCGGGCGGCCGACGACGATGTGGTCGGCGCCGTCGCGGATCGCCTGCGCCGGGGTGGCGACGCGCTTTTGGTCGCCAAGGGCGCTGCCTGCGGGGCGCACGCCGGGGGTAACAATCAGCTTGCCCGCAGCTTCCGGCAGGGCGCGGATCAGCGCGGCCTCTTGCGGGCTGGCGATGACGCCGTCGGCGCCGGCGAGGAAGGCGCGGCGGGCGCGTTCGGTGACGATCTCGGCGAGATCGCCGGGGCGGATCAGGTTGGCGTCAAGGTCGGCGCGGTCCAAGGATGTGAGGATGGTGACGGCGAGGATCTTCAGATCCTTGCCACCGGCGCCGGTTTTGGCGGCCGTGACCACGGCGGGGTCACCGTGGACGGTGAGAAAATCGAGGTCGTATTGGGCAAGGCCGTGCACGGCGGCCTCGATCGTGGCGCTGATGTCGAACAGTTTCATATCCAGGAATATGCGCTTGCCGTGGTCTTGCTTCAGTTCATTGGCCAGCGCCAGACCGCCGCCGGTCAGCATGCCAAGACCGATCTTGTAGAAGCTGACCGCATCGCCAAGTGTTTCAGCGAGTTTGAGGCCGGCAAGGGCGTTGGGCACGTCAAGGGCCACGATCAGGCGGTCGCTTGCATTGGCCATCGGCGGCGGTCCTTCTGTTGGCGGGTTGCGACCTCATGCTGTTTGGCCGGGGGGCTGTCAAGTCTGGGGCTGTGAAGTCTGGCGGGCTTGGACATGGGTGGGGGCGCTGGTATGGAGGGGCAAAACAGGGGCTGTCAGGTGCTGGTACTCTTCGACATAGGCGGATCGCGGATCAAGGCGGCGCGGGCGCAGCGGCCGGGTATGGTCGAAATTCTGGGTGATTGGCCGACGCCGGGCAAGGATTTCGACGCATTCAATGCGGTCTTGCGGGCGGCGGTTGCGCTGGCCGGGTCGGGCGCTGCCGGTGTTGCAGTGTCGATCGCCGGTGTCGTGAACCCCGACACCGGCACGATTTTGGTGGCGAATATTCCGTGCCTTGATGGCCGGGTTCTGGCGCGGGACTTGACCGGGGCTTTGGGCTGCCCGGTGGTTGTCGCCAATGACGCCGATTGCTTTGCTTTGGCCGAGGCGGGGACCGGCGCGGGGGTCGGGCACCGGGTGGTGTTCGGGGTGATACTGGGCACCGGCGCGGGTGGCGGGCTGGTGATTGACGGGCGCATTCATCTGGGCGCGGGCGGTTATGCCGGGGAATGGGGGCATGGGCCGGTCTTGCGGAGCAGAGCTGCGGGCGAGGCGGTGGAATTCCCGCATTGGCCGTGCGGCTGCGGGCAGTCGGGCTGTGTCGACACTGTGGGCAGTGCCCGGGGGTTGGAGCGGTTGGACCGGCATCTGAACGGGGAAGAGCGCAGCAGCGTGGTGATCCTTGAGGATTGGCTGGCGGGTGAAGGTATGGCGGTGCGAACGGTTTCGGCCTGGCTTGATCTGGTTGCCGGACCTTTGGCGATGGTGATCAATGTGGTGGGGCCGTCGGTGGTGCCGGTCGGGGGCGGGTTGTCGAACGTCCCGGCGCTGGTGGCGGCTTTGGATGCGGCGGTTCGCGGGCGGATACTCAGGCGCACTGCGGGGCCGCTGCTGGTTTGTGCACGTCACCGGGTTGAGCCGGGGCTGATTGGAGCCGGGCTTTTGGGATTCGGGGAGTTTGGCCTTGGGTGAGGGGGTGCTTGAGGTTTGTGTCGATACGGCTGTGGGCCTGGCAGCGGCGCTGGAAGGCGGTGCGGATCGGATTGAGCTGTGCGCGGCTTTGGCGGTGGGGGGGCGGACGCCATCGGCGGGGCTGATGCGGATGGCGGCGGCGGCGGGAAAGCCGGTTTATGCCTTGATCCGGCCGCGGGCGGGCGGGTTTGTCTATGATGACGCCGAGGTTGCTGTGATGCTGGCGGACATCGAAGCGGCGCGCGCGGCGGGCTTGGCCGGTGTGGTGATTGGGGCGGCGCTGGCCGATGGGCAATTGGACAGTGTGAGCTTGCGCCGATTGATCACGGCGGCGGGAAAGATGGATGTGACCTTAAGCCGGGTTTTTGATCT
>JANMDM010000302.1:0-1632 GCA_031376305.1 Pseudomonadota bacterium
GCTTTGGGACGATGATGATGTGCCCGCCCTGGCGCTGACCGCCGAGGCCATCCACGCCCATGGCAGCCTGGCTGGGATCGAGCTGTGGCATGGCGGGGCGCATGCCTCGAACCGCATGACCAGGGTGCCGGGGTTGGCGCCGTCGGTGCAGCCGGCGATGTTTCACCTGCCGACCACCGCCCGCGCCATGGACCGCAGCGATATCAAGGCCTTTCGCGACTGGCAGCGCGCTGCCGCCCGCCGTGCCGAACAGGCAGGGTTCGATATCGTCTATGTCTATGCGGGCCATGATTACCTGCCGTTCCAGTTCCTGTCGCGCCGCTCGAACGATCGCGGCGACGAATATGGCGGGTCTTTGGAAAACCGGGTGCGGCTGCTGCGCGAGATGATCGAGGACACCAAGGAAGCGGTGGGCGACAGCTGCGCCGTCGCGGTGCGCCTGGCGGTGGACGAACTGCACGGCCCGCGCGGCATCACCTCGGACGGTGAGGGGCGGGAGATTGTGGCGATGCTGGCCGAGCTGCCCGATCTTTGGGATGTGAATGTCGCGGGTGCCTTGGGCAATGACAGCAAATCGGCGCGTTTCAGCGCCGAGGGGTTTCAGGAGCCCTATGTGGCTTTTGTGAAAAGCCTGACCAGCAAGCCCGTGGTCAGCGTCGGTCGCTTTACCTCGCCCGAAACCATGGTGGCGCAGATCAAAAGCGGTGTGCAGGATTTCATCGGTGCCGCGCGCCCGTCGATTGCCGATCCGTTTTTACCGCTGAAAATCCTCGAAGGCCGCGCCGATGAGATCCGCGAATGTATCGGTTGCAATATCTGCCGGGCGGCGAATAACGAGGCGGTACATCTGCGCTGCACCCAGAACCCGACGATTGCCGAGGAATGGCGGCAGGGCTGGCACCCCGAACGCATCGCCATCCACCCCAGCCGCGAGAAGGTGCTGGTGGTGGGGGGCGGGCCTGCCGGACTTGAAGCGGCGCTGAGTTTAGGGCGGCGCGGGCTGGAGGTGACATTGGCCGAACGCAGCACCGAACTGGGCGGGCGTCTGTTGAACGAAAGCGCGCTGCCGGGGCTGTCGACATGGATCCGGGTGCGCGACTGGCGGGCGCATATGATCGGCAAACTGCCCAATGTCGAGGTGTTCCGGGGCAGCGACATGACCGCCGCCGACATTGTGGAGTTTGGCGCCGATCATGTGGTGCTGGCAACCGGATCGCACTGGCGGCGCGATGGGGTCGGCGTGGCGAATATGGACCCCGTTGCGTTCCAGAATGTGCTGACCCCTGAGGATGTTTTCGCCGGGGCTGCAATCACCAGCCCGGTGATTGTCTATGACGACGAACATTATTTCATGGGCGGTGCGCTGGCTGAAAAGCTGCGTTTGGCCGGGCATGGCGTCACTTTGATCACGCCGCATGCCAGCGTTTCCAGCTGGACGGTGATGACCGATGAGCAGGGTTTTGTTCAGGCGCGGCTGATGGAGGCGGGGGTGACGCTGCTGCCCTCGCAGATCGTGACGGGGCAGGGGAACGGTACGGCACAGTTTCGCTGTGCCTATACCGGCCGTGAACATGTGCAGCAGTGCCAGACGCTGATCCTGGTCACCGGGCGGCTGCCTGCGGATGGGCTTTA
>JANMDM010000128.1:0-2311 GCA_031376305.1 Pseudomonadota bacterium
ACGTCATCCACCGACGAGGCAAAAGTATACAAAATCTGCCCGTCGGCCCGGATCAGCACCGGGTCCGACAGGCTCGCCGTGTCAATCGACACCGGCCCCAGAATCCCGTCCACCCATTCGGTGCGCTTCTGGTCCAGCATAAAGCGCCAATACCCCGGCCGTTCCGCCCGCAAAGCCGCCTTTTCCACCGCCGTCAGCTTCAGCCCGGCCCGGTCATAGACCGGCGGACGCCCCATATTCAGCTGCTTCTTGCGCTTCAGATCAAGTTCCGTCGGTGACTCAAACACCTCATAGAACTGTCCGCCCTTGCGCAGACCCGCAGCCACGTCGCGGTAGCGCTCCATCCGCAAGGACTGTTTTTCCACCCGGTCCCAGTGCAGGCCCAGCCATTCAAGGTCCTGCATGATCCCGTCGGCATATTCCTGCTTCGAGCGCTCCTGATCGGTGTCATCCAGCCGCAAAATGAACGTCCCACCGGTTTTTTTGGCGATCAGATAGTTCATCAGCGCTGTGCGCAGATTGCCGACATGGATATAGCCGGTGGGCGACGGGGCAAAACGGGTGATGGTCATGGCGCTCTCCTGTTGCGGTTGCTCTTTCACAACACGCAGTTTTTGTCCATATCAGTGCCTGACAAGGAGAACCCGATGAACGACTGGCTAGGCCGCGCTGCCCCCGACCTCGATGCGATCGAGACACTGGCCCGCGCCACGCTTGCCGATCTGCCGCCGCAATTCTCCGGGCCGGCCCAGGGCATCGTGCTGCGCATCGCCGATTTCGCCCCCGAAGACATCCTCGAAGACATGGGCGTTGACGACCCGTTCGAGCTGACGGGCCTCTATGACGGCGTGCCGATGCCGGAAAAGTCGGTGATGGACATGATGGACCGCCCCGACACCATCTGGCTGTTCCGCCGCCCGATCCTTGATGAATGGTCCGAAAGGGGCGACGTCACCTTGGGCCAGTTGGTCGCGCATGTGATGGTGCACGAACTGGCCCATCATTTCGGCTGGACGGATGAACAGATCGCCGAAATTGATCGCTGGTGGGAATAGCCGCGCCGCCGATTTCGGGATGCAGAAGGCACATTTGTTGCGCGCCGCCGTTTCTCGGCACAGATAGCCGGTTCTAAAACGTCACTTCCGCCATGGTCGCGCGGTGATCCGACGGCCAGGGGTCAACCGCAAGGTCGGTGCGTGGCCCGGTTTCGCCAATGATTGCTGCCGAAATCACCTTCAGGCCGTCGGCCTTGGCAAAGGCAAAGTCGATACGGTCATGGTGATCATCGGTGGCTTTCTCGTCGCCGGTTGGGGTCCATGTATAGGCGGGCTTGGCCACCGGATCGGGATAGATCGCGCGGTAGGTGTCAACAAACCCGGCCGCTGACAGGCGGTGCGTCGTCGGCCATTCGACCTTGACCGGCTGTTGTCCGGCGGCCACCACAGCCTCGGTCCAGTCATATTCCGACGGCTCGTTGAAATCGCCAAAGACGAAGACCGCCGCCGCCCCTTCCGCCTGTTTCATATCTTCAAACAAAAGATCCATGGCCGGACCGCGGGTCTTTGTCGCCCAGTCCTGCACCTCGTCTTCGGTCTTGATGAAGGGCGCCGGACCATATTCGATGCCCAAAAGCTGGTAGGGTTGATAGGGTTCATCATCGTGGTGGATGTTGAACGCCCATACGGTGACCCCGTCCACATCAATCGGCACGCCCAGATCATGGGCCGATGCCGCCCCGATCGGATAGCGTGAAATCACCGCATTGGCCCACAGCGCCACATTCACTTGCGTCTGATCGTAATAGAAAAAACCCAAACTGTCGGCAATTGCCTTGGCGACCGAGGTCCCCAGTGGCGGGCAGGCTTCGGCGGTGCAGGTTTCGCCTTCCAGCATGGTTTCTTGCACCCCGATGATATCGGCATTTGCCGCCTTGATCACCGCGACGGTTTCCTCAACCCCTTTGCTTTCGTTGCCGCCGCCGCCCCAGATATTGTAGCTCATGATCCTGAGCGTGGTTTCAGCAGCCGCCGGGCAGGCAAAAGCCAAAGGCAACGTCGCAAGAACAACTTTGATAAGATGGCGCACGGCAGCCTCCGTCAGGTGAGTCGTGGCCGAGGCTAGCACAACCCCTGTAACCGCCGGACGAAATCTATCCCACAGGTGGGTGCCAACCCACGACACCGCGACCTAGAGTATCCGTGATGGTCAAGCGAGCTTTGGCTGCCATGGCGTGGCTTTTTTCAGCAGAGCGTTTGCGAGGACGATGAGCTTTCGCATGATTGCTGTGATGGCCTGTTTCGGTGCTTTTCCG
>JANMDM010000152.1:0-16263 GCA_031376305.1 Pseudomonadota bacterium
GGAATACCGACGCCTTTGGCAAAAACGTTGCCGCCGCGATTACGGCGTCATACTGGCCCTGATCGGTGATCGGCAGCAGTTCCGCCTCGGTCGAGAGATCGGGCTGATAAAAGAAATGGATCCGTCCGCCTTGCAGTTTTGCGCGATCAACCAAGGGGCCGTCGTGGAAAACGCCGTGCTTTGCTTCGATATGGCGCTGCACTTCAGAATGGTCGGGTCGGCCTTTGGCGTCGTATTTCAACCCGACCAGATCGGCGATAAGGACGGTGTAGGCTTGGGTCGGGTCGTCCATGCGCGCACCGTCGTGTGATACAGCCGCGGCAAAGGTCTGGCCAAGGCTGGCCAAATCTTCTTCCAGCACCGCGACCTTGGCGCGCAAATAGGCATAGGACAGGTGTTCCAGCAGGGCGGTCACGTCCTCGGGGGCACGGATGCCGCCAATCCAGGCGCGGTAATCGCCGGGTGTGCCGGGAAAGGCGTTGACGTAGCGCGCCACGTCCAGCCCCGGTTCACGGTCGCCATTCGGATGGGTGATGCCTTCGTAGCCCAGCAACTGTTTGGAACGGGCGATGATCCGCGCATGCAGCGCCGCATCGGTGATGCCAGGATCATTGACCCGCAAAAGCGTGACAGCCGCCCCCCGCCGCGCCGGTTCGTTGACGCCAAGCTGCAGCAGGTCCTGCCCGTCAACCCAGTGGTCAATCGCCGTGCGGTTGGCAATTGACCGGCGGTTCAGCTCGGACACGGAGCCAAGCCGGCGTTCGGACCGCAGCAGGCCAAAGGTTGTCTCGGCGAATGCCAAAAGCGAATAGGTGTTGATGACCCCGCCCAACATCTTGTCCTGTTGCGGGTCGTAGATTGGCCCGGCATTGACCGTCCGTGCGCCTGAAAGCGGCCGTTTTGGATCAACGGGGGCGACGATCTTCAATTGGCGGGGGATGGCAAAGCACGGATCTTTTTGATTGCTTTCAACCAGTGCCAAGGCCTGAGGGGTAAACGAGGCCACGAAGTACCCGGAAATGCCGCCGACTGCCTTCTGGAAGGGCATGAACATGCAGGTCTTGGCCATGACCGCGCGCACGACAGCCGCGCCCCACGGCATGGCCCCCAGCATCGAAGTGGCGTCCAGAACCGCGTGATGCTGGTCGGGATCGCGCGACAGCCAGTCCAGCAGGTTGGCGACATCCTCGCTGGTGTAGGTCGTGGCGCCCGTCGTCTCGTGGCCGACGCCGACGAACAGCTTGATGCCCATCGCTTCAAGCGTGTCGGCGCTGGGGATCGTGCCTTCGGTGTCGGTGAAATGCAGGCGGCTCTCGTCGCCGCCCTTGGCCTTTCGATGCAATTCGATCAGCTGTGCGCCCCAGGACTGACGGAAGAAACCGCCCGAGGCGCCGCCTTCGGTTTCGGGCTTTGGGGTATCAACAAAAACCTGCTGGGTGGGATCGGCAGGATTCATCATATGCAGCAGACAGACAGTAAAGCCGCTATGACCGCCGCCCAGCCCCACAGCCATTTTGTTGGCCTTGGGAAATTCGAAATAGCGATGAATCTCGCACATCATGTCGCCAAGGATTTTGTCGGCCGGATAGCCGCGGTGCATGCTCCGGCTCATTTCGGCGGCGGTGAAGGCGCCGATGTCGTTGCCGCGGTCGTCAAACTTGCGGTAGTTTTTCTCCAGCCATGCCTCAAATTCGAATTTGAGCAGGCGGCTGTCAACCTCATCCGTGGTTGCATCGGTAATGGGGCCAACACCGAAGAATGGGTTGGAGGTGCGGCGGGGGGGGCCATTGGTCGTCAGGTTGATTGCCAGTTCGCGTTGTTTTATCAATTCGTCGCGGTTCATTTCGGTTCTCACTGTCGGGGGTCTGATGATCTGGACCAATGGCGGCTTGATCGCGCAACGATCTGGGCTTTTTTGGTTGGGCGAAGCTTAGGCGGCACTGATGCAATGAAGCAAGTTGCGGTTCCCGACCTGTAATCATCAGCGACGCATTATGACCCATGACCGACCCATCGTCGCTTCCGGCTTTCGGAACGGCACATTCGCATCGGCCAAGCATGGACATTATGCCCCACTCCGTGCTGCATGGCGCACGAACATTTGCGGCGCCCTTGGACCGCCGCAGCGAAGCAATGGTTGAGTGGACGGCAATCGCGGCAATGAAAGCAAGCTTTCCCAAAGCATTTCCTGGCATGAGGGTCGGGCTTCTTGGGGGATCCTTCGATCCGGCTCATGAAGGACACGCTCATGTGACGCGCGAAGCGCTGAAACGACTTGGGCTTGACCGGGTTTGGTGGCTGGTCAGCCCCGGCAATCCGCTGAAACCCGACCCACCGGCCCCGATTGCGGAACGGATGGCGCGGGCGCGGGTGGTTATGGCGCACCCACGCGTGGTGATCACTGACATCGAAGCCCGGTTCGGCACACGCTATACCGCGAAAACGCTGGAGAAACTGTTGGCGCAGTATCCGGGTGTGCGCTTTGTCTGGTTGATGGGGGCGGACAATCTGGCACAGTTTCACCGCTGGCAAAAATGGGACTGGATCTTCACCCATGTGCCCATTGCCGTCTTTGCCCGACCAGGAACGCGGCTTGCGGCCCGCGGTGGCCGCGCTGCCGAAGAATATGCACGCTTTCGCGTCCCCGCCGAGGCCGCGCGGCTGGTGGCAGGAATGCCGGCGCCTGCATGGTGTTTTCTCGATATGCCGCTGAATGATCTGTCTTCGTCCGCCATCCGGGCAAGCGGGGACTGGAAGGGAGGCAAATGGCGGGGCTGACCCGACGCGGCACGTTGGCAGGACTGGCCGCCGGACTTGCGACCGGGGCTTGGGCCAAGGCGCCGCAGACGTCGCCGCGACCCGTGCTGCGGGGCGTAAAGGCTGCAATCGACGGTGACGCTGCAACTGACAAACTGATAGCGGCGGCGAACCTTGGCGGGCAGGTCAGCTATGTTCTTGCCGATATGACAACCGGCAAGGTCCTTGCTGCGCGCTTGCCACACCTGCCGATGCCACCCGCCAGCACGGCCAAGGTCATCACCTCGCTTTATGCGCTGGCGCACCTTGGGGCCGACCACAGATTTGAAACCCGGCTCTTGGCCAATGGTCCGGTGTCAGCCGGGCAATTGCAGGGCGACCTGATGCTTGTCGGCGGTGGGGATCCGACACTGACCACCGACACTCTTGGCGACTTCACATCGGACATTGCGCGGCTGGGGGTGAAATCTGTGGCGGGGCGGTTTCAGGTATGGGCGGGGGCGCTGCCCTACATCGCCGAGATCGACCGTGATCAGCCCGACTGGGTGGGCTATAATCCCGCAGTTGCGGGGCTTAACCTGAACTTCAACCGGGTGAATTTCACCTGGCAGCGCGGGTCAGACGGCTATGAGTTGGGATTTGACGCCCGCGCAGAACGCTTTGCCCCGGCGGTTTTCATGGCAAAAATGCAGGTCGTCGACCGTGAGGCACCGCTTTTTACCTATGAACAGCATGGCGCGACCGAAAACTGGACGGTTGCCAAAGCGGCTCTTGGCACTGCCGGCAGTCGTTGGTTGCCGGTGCGCCGCCCGGATATCTATGCTGGCGACGTCTTCCAGTCCCTTAGCCGCGCCACCGGGCTTGACCTGTCGAAACCCGAAATTCTGGACCGCTTGCCCGAAGCGCGGCTGCTTGCCCGTCACGACAGTGAAAACCTTTGGATAATCTTGCGCGAGATGATGAAGTATTCCACGAACATGACCGCTGAAGCCGTTGGAATGGCAACATCTTTGCGCCTTGGAATTGCCAATCACGCGGCATCGGCACAGCAGATGACCAGCTGGCTCTCTGGCAAGATCGGTCGATCTGATGCCCGGTTTGTTGATCATTCTGGTCTGGGTGGCAGGTCACGAATAAGTGCCGCTGACATGGTTGAGGCGGTGATCCAGCTTGGTGCGGATGCCGGGTTGTCAGGTTTGATGAAAGAAGTGAAGCTCAAAACCGAGGTGACATCTGTGGCCGGAAAGGGGCGTGTTCTGGCCAAAACCGGAACCTTGAATTTCGTCTCGGCCCTGGTCGGTTACCTGACCACAGCGACGGGCGAGGAACGGGCATTCGCGATCTTTTCGGGCGACCCGGATCGGCGCGATGCCGTGCCCGAGGCGCAAAAGGAAAGCCCGCAGGGGTTGTCCGGGTGGTTGAAGCGGTCGCGCCGCCTTCAACAACAGCTTTTGGGAAGCTGGGCCGCCTGACCGAATTGGAGCTGTCGCGGGTTTGTTCCGGTTATAGGAGCGCAATACCCGCCGTCGATGGGACCGGATATGGCAGCGAGACACGGCTGGCCAAAGCACCGTCATTGGCAGCAAATGAAGATCCGCGCGCGGCGTGTCGGCAGATGCGTTATGCAAGGAATTCGTTGACACAACACGCGCTTGCAAGCGGACGGGATCGAATCCATTCGCGCTACTCGCTGTGCCGGACCATGGTGCGTGCGGCGATGTAATGGCGCAGGTCGCGCATGGTCAGGATCGACAGCCCGAAAAACACCACTGCAAGGCTGATTGTCCCGGCGGGGGGAATGGCGCGGTGATCCGGGTGATTTTGCATCCAGGCATGCAGACCCGTGACAAGCAGGACCAGAATGCTGAAGATGATCGGCCACAGCATCGGGCGCAGCGGCAGTCGCAACCGCAGGCGGGCCAGATAGAACGCGACCGCGACGCCGACCACCTCTCCGCCAAGACCGATGAAGATGACCAGCATCATGTCGCCGGTTTGATGGGCGACCCACCAGGCCAGGGGCAAGGCCGCCACCCGCACGATATTGGCGATCATGGCGTTTTCGGTTTGACGCCGGGACAGCGACACTGTCGCCGGGCCGCCCTTGAAAATCCGCAGCGCCTGAAGGATCGCCAGCCAGATCAGGATCGTGTTCAGCGGCGCATACTTCGCGCCAAGGACCAGATGGATGAAGGGCGCGCCGACAAACAGGATCGCCACCACCAGAAAGGTGCCAACGCCAAGACATATCTGAAAGGCTGACATCGCGAGGGGGGCGAAGCGGGCCGGGTCATCCTGGGTTGCAGAAAGCTGCGGCAAAAAGAAGCTTTGCACGCTTTTGTCCATCAACACCGTGGGCGTCAGCGTCAAGGTGACGCCCATGGCAAATATTGCCAGTGCCGACATCCCAAGTTCCCGCCCGACAATCAGTTTTTCGCCGTGAAACACCGCCAGCAGCAGCAGGCTGTCAAGCAGGATCGGCCAGCCAAAGCGCATGCCTTGCTTGATGATCGCCGTGTCGAACAGCAGTTTGTATTTTCGTTCGGCCACAAGATGCGAGGTGAGGATGGTGCAGACCACCTGAATGAGGACCGCGTAAAGCATGACCCGGTAGTCGGGCATGGCCAGCCAAAGTGGCCAAATGAGGACGGTTGAAAGGGCTGCGGGGACAGTCGTGGTCAAAATGCCGGGCAGGTACCTGAAGGTCCGGTTCAGACGGTACACGTCGAAATGTATGAAGCCGTTCAGCAGCGGGATAAGGGCCAGAACCTGAAAGGCCCAGCCGACATGTCCGATCCCCAGAAAGCGCGCAATCAGGTGGGCCGAAAGGAACAGCACCGTTGCCGAGATCAGCCCGCGCATCGCCTGAAAGCATTGCAAGCCGGCCTGCAGGCGGGGGTCTTCACCGTCTTTTGCCTGAACGATTTGTTGTTGCAGGCCGAACGCCGACAGCATTTCCACCGCCGACATGGCGATCGTGAAGGTGGCGGCAATGCCGTAATCCTCAACGCCGATAAGGCGGGCGACAAGCAGGTTGCGCACCAAAGTCAAAACCCCGGTGAACGCATTGCCGGACACCAGAAGCAGAACGGACCTTAGCATCTTAGGCGGCCTTTCGGGCGAATGTCCGGGGAGCGCAATTTTTGAGCCAGCCAAGGCCTGTCCGCACAAATTTTCGCAACCGTCTTTCTCCGCTTTGAATGGAAAGGGCTCCACTCCGCTTACCTACCCAACGGAGAACCAACACTGTTCCGCACCCGCACCAGCCAGCAATTCCATTCCTGCGTCAGTCGGCCAGCCGTTTGCAGCAAATATGGTTGATTTTACGCGCAAGATAGCGGTCTGAAGACCGCCTTTGCAAGGGGCTCGCGTGCCCCACCTTGCCGGGGCGCGACATTGCACTTGAACCCGGCGGACCCGAAGCCCGCGGCATCATGGCCCGCAGGCCCGGTGGCATGGCTCGCCAAGGCGGTCGCGGGTTTGGCGAGGGCCAGTCGGGCGTAGGCATGTCGTGGGCAGATTGCCCACGCTACGGCTTGCTACGTTTTAATTTGTCGATCAAAAAATCCAGAACCAGCGCGATACCCAATAGGATCAGCCCGAAATCCGCCAAGAATTTCGCCCCGCGCCAGAAAAAACCAACCCCCCCATCTGGTGGAATGGCAAGGGTCAGTAATTTCAAGCCGCACCACATCGCAATAACAAAAAGAGCGGGCGTATGTATCTCACCCAAGCGGTACGCATCTTGCAGTCCCTTCCCATTCACTCTCCCGGTTTCTCAACACGACGCGAATTGGGGGGCAAAAAAACCCAGACCATCGCCGCGCGTACCAGCGTCGTTGCATTCACCGTTGTCACATCCCGGATGATCACATAGTCCCCGGAAGATTTATGGACCCTCTCATACGGCTCGTCGGCTTCGCGCCCGGCATCGCGCGCAGCCCGGAAACCTCAAGTCACTCACTCCTGCGCGCGTCATGGCTGACCCATTTGCCCCCGACCCTACGACAAGACGACACACCTCGTCTTTGCCCGATCATGGTCGCCGCGTCTGCCATCACGCCTTGTTTACTACCGTTCCGGTCGAGCCAACGGATTTCTTGTAGGTCGTCTGGCCCTCGATCACCTACCCGTGGAAGCACGATCCGCGTCGAATCCTCGGGCAGGTTGATTTCGGTGATGCCGAGTTGCGTCAGCGTGGCGACAGCGGTCGAGCCATCAGCATTGGTCACTAGCACCTTGAAGTTCGCAAACGCCGTATCCGCCGCGGTCAGCTTGCCATCGCCATTGCTGTCGAAATACGCCCGCAGTGCCTCCATGTCGGTTGCGGCCGTCGGGTCCCATTCGGTGAACACATATTCCCGCTTCTGCGAAAGCGTCCCGTCCGCCTCGGGGTCTAAGAACAACACCCCGTCGCAACTGGCAGCACGCGGATATCTGCAATTGCTTCCGTTGCCGAACATCCGCCCGCCCCCGATGATCTGGACTCACATTGCGGGCATGCGGCCATTCAGGCAATAGCCGATCACAGTCCCCCTGCGACCATCCCGCCCCTTGCTTGCCCCCCACCATGCGCCTAAACCCTGCCAACCCCTGACCGGAGGCACCATGGCCCGCAGACCTGAAACCCTGACCGAAGATCGCGGCACCTCAAAGCGGGTGGGATCCTTGGCGGCGCTTTGGCCGTTTGTGCGGCCCTACCGGGGGATGGCGGCGCTGGCGGGCGTGGCTTTGGTGGTTACCGCCTCGGTCAGTCTGATCCTGCCATTGGCGGTGCGGCGGGTGATTGACGGCTTCAATCAGGGCGCCACGCTGCTGGATCAGTATTTCCTTGCCGCGCTGGGCATTGCGGCGGCTTTGGCGCTGGGCACCGGGGCGCGGTATTATCTGGTGACGCGCTTGGGCGAACGAGTGGTGGCCGATATCCGGCGCGCGGTTTTTAACCGGGTGATCGGCATGAGCCCGGCGTTTTATGAGCGGGTGATGACCGGCGAAGTGCTAAGCCGCATCACCACCGACACGACGCTGATCCTGTCGGTGATCGGCTCGTCGGTGTCGGTGGCGCTGCGCAACCTGCTGATCTTGCTGGGCGGGCTGGTGCTGATGAGCTTCACCAGCGCCAAGCTGACCGGATTGGTGCTGCTGATCGTGCCGGCGGTTATTGTGCCGATCGTGGTGTTGGGGCGCAGGCTCAGGGTTTTAAGTCGCGAGAATCAGGATTGGATCGCCGCCTCGTCCGGGCAGGCGTCAGAGGTGCTGTCTTCGGTGCAGACGGTGCAGGCTTTCACCCATGAAGATCAAAGTCGGCGGGCCTTTGGCGAGGTTACCGAAAAGTCGTTCTCATCTGCCAAGACGCGGATCAGGGCGCGGGCAGTGATGACCATGATCGTGATCTTTCTGATCTTTGCGGGCGTGGTCGGCGTGTTGTGGGTGGGCGCGCGGGATGTGCGGATGGGCGGCATGACCATCGGCGATCTGGTGCAATTCGTCATCTATTCGGTGATGGTGGCCGGATCCACCGGCGCCCTGTCGGAAATCTGGGGCGAGATTCAGCGGGCGGCGGGGGCGACCGAGCGGTTGGCGGAGTTGCTGGGGGCCGAAGATACGGTGCGCGACCCCACAAATGCCGTGGCCCTGCCGCATCCGGTCAAAGGCGAGATCGCGTTTGAGGGCGTGACATTCCACTATCCAACGCGGCCAAGCCAATCGGCACTTGAAGGTGTTGATCTGCGGATCAGGGCGGGGGAAACCGTGGCTTTGGTCGGGCCTTCGGGGGCCGGAAAAACCACAGTGATCCAGTTGATCCAGCGGTTCTATGACCCCGATCAGGGACGGATCACGCTGGATGGGATGAACCTGAAGGATCTGGGGCGCTCGGATTTCCGCCGTTCGATCGCTTTGGTGCCACAGGATCCGGTGATCTTTGCAACGTCGGCGCGCGAAAACATCCGCTTCGGGCGGCCCGAGGCCTCGGATTCCGAGGTGGTGGAGGCGGCTAGGGCGGCGGCGGCGCATGAGTTCCTGAATGCCTTGCCGGATGGCTATGACACCTATGTGGGCGAACGCGGCGTGATGCTTTCGGGCGGCCAGAAGCAGCGGATCGCCATTGCGCGGGCGATCTTGCGTGATGCGCCGGTGCTGCTTCTGGACGAGGCGACGAGTGCCTTGGATGCGGAAAGCGAACGGGCCGTGCAGGGCGCGGTCGAACGGTTGTCGGCGGGGCGCACGACGATCATTGTTGCGCACCGGCTGGCGACGGTGAAAAAGGCCGACCGGATCGTGGTCTTTGATCAGGGCCGCATTGCCGCTGAGGGCACGCATGACCAGCTGGTGGCCGAAGACGGGCTTTACGCGCGGCTGGCGCGGTTGCAGTTCACCGATGGCGGAGCTGCCTAGCCGAACCGGCCCCAGGTGACGACGGGTTTTGCCCGTGATACGATCCTTGAACCGTGGCAGACTTGGAACTGTGCTCCGCCGCAACTGCCCATGGGGGCCGTCGCTGATCGGGCGGTGGTGCGGACAAAGGCTTCGGGTTGACAGACGGTTGTCATGGGGAGCGAAGTGATGCGAAGCGTTGCCGCACTGATCTATCCGAAATTCGAGCTTCTTGACGTGTTCGGGCCGATGGAGCTTTTCGGTTGGCGCGACGATCTGTTTTCGCTGCATCTGGTCGGACTGGCGCAGGGGCCGGTTGTCAGCAGCATGGGCCTTGCCGCCTGTGCCGATATCGCCATGTCGGAGCGTACGGCCTTCGATGTGCTGTTGATACCGGGGGGCTGGGGGCCGCGTACCAGCGTCGATACCGATCCGCTGATTCCCTAGATTGCCGCAGCGGCCCGACAGGCGGATTATGTTCTGTCCGTCTGCACCGGCAGCGCGCTGCTGGCGGCGACGGGTTTCCTCGACGGGCGCCGCGCCACGTCGAACAAGGCGGTTTTCGGCTGGGCCAAAAGCCACGGGCCTGCGGTTGACTGGGTCGCAGGCGCGCGCTGGACCGAACAGGGCAAGGTCTTTTGTTCGTCAGGGGTATCGGCCGGGATGGACATGGCCCTTGCCGCGATCAGGGCGATGGAAGGCGACGAGGTCGCTGAGGACATTGCCCGCGGTTGCGAATACGACTGGCATCGCGATCCTGCCTGGGATCCGTTCGCGCGACATTACGGCCTCGTATAACCTTATGCGCTGGCTGCGGACCAAAGAGGGCGGCCACGCCAGCCATTCTGGGGTTTGATAGTCTTGTTCCCATTCGGGGCGTTGCCTGCGTTTGCCGCCGCGTTGCACTTGCTCTGCAACAGCTTTCCCCGCATCCTGACCGCAAAGACCATGCGCCCGGATCAATCGGGCCACCGGGGAGGATTGCGATGGGAAAATTTGCCACGGTCGAGGACCGCGATGCGGTCGAACATGCCATGCCATACGGTGAACGCGACCTGCCGGTCACGCTTTATGAATTCCTGACGCGGACGAAGCTGGCGCACCCTGACCGCAACGCGATCAGCTTTCAGCTTCTGTCAGGGCCGACAGACAAGGCAGAGACGCTGACATGGTCGGCGCTGCATGGCCGCGTTACCCAGGCTGCAAATCTGTTTCGAAGCCTCGGGGTAGGTGAAACCGATGTTGTGGCCTATCTGTTGCCCAATGCGCTGGAAACTGCGGTGACCCTTTTGGCGGGCGCTGTCGCCGGGATCGTCAATCCCATCAACCCGCTGCTGGAGCCAGAGCAGATTGCCGCGATCTTGCGGGAAACCAAGGCGTCGGTTTTGGTCACGCTGATGCCTTTCCCCAAATCCGATCTGGCGCAGAAAGCTGCCGCAGCGCTGGCGTTGGCACCGGGGGTTCACACCCTGCTTGAGGTGGATCTGAACCATTATCTGACGCCGCCGAAACGCTGGATCGTGCCGTTTATCCGCCCCAAGAACCCGGCGACCCACAGCGCCCGCATCTTGCCTTTCGCGGCGGCCTGCGCCCGCCAACCGACAGATCATCTGACCTTCACCGACAGCACCGGCGACCGGGTGGCAGCCTATTTTCATACTGGCGGCACCACTGGGATGCCCAAGGTTGCGCAGCACAAATATTCCGGCATGATTTACAACGGCTGGCTGGGGGCAACGCTGCTTTTTGGTCCCGAACATGTGCTGCTTTGCCCGTTGCCACTGTTTCATGTGCTGGCGGCCTATCCGGTATTCATGTCGTGCATCGGGTCGGGGGCCCATATGGTCATGCCGACCCCGCAAGGCTATCGCGGCGAAGGGGTGTTCGACAATTTCTGGAAACTGGTCGAGCGCTGGCAGGTCAGTTTCATCATCACCGTGCCCACCGCCATCGCCGCCCTGATGCAGCGCCCGGTCAATGCCGATGTCTCGACCCTGAAATCCGCGATCTCGGGGTCAGCCCCGCTGCCGGTCGAACTATACAACCGCTTCAAGGCCGCAACCGGCGTCGAGATCGCCGAAGGCTACGGACTGACCGAAGCCACCTGTCTGGTGTCGTGCAATCCGATCGACGGTCAAAAGAAGGTGGGGTCGGTCGGCATTCCCTTTCCCTACAGCCGCGTGCGGATCCTGCATTCTGACGGCGCCGGGGGCGTGACAAAGGAATGCGGCACCGACGAGGTCGGGGAAATCTGCGTGTCGAACCCTGGGGTTTTCCCAGGGTCAACCTATACCGAAGTGGACAAGAACCGTGGGCTTTTCGCCGAAGGGCTTTATCTGCGCACCGGCGATCTGGGGCGGACAGATGCCGACGGCTATCTGTGGATCACCGGGCGGGCCAAGGATCTGATCATCCGGGGCGGCCATAACATCGACCCTGCCAGCATTGAAGAAGCGCTGGCCCGCCACCCCGCCGTCAGTTTTGTGGGGGCTATCGGCCAGCCCGATGCCTTCGCGGGCGAGCTGCCTTGCGCCTATGTCGAGCTGATGACAGGGGCTTCGGTCACGGTTGAGGAGCTGTTGGCCTTCGCGCAGGCTGAGATCCCGGAGCGCGCCGCCGTGCCCAAGCATATCGAGATAGTGCCGGAATTGCCGAAAACCGCCGTAGGCAAGATCTTCAAGCCCGATCTGCGCAAAATGGCAATCAAGCGGGTCTATGACGCGGCTTTGGCAGAGGCGCGAATCTCGGCGCGGGTGGTCGAGGTGGTCGAGGATAAAAAACGCGGGCTGGTGGCGCGGGTGGCGCGAAATGGCCCGGTTGACGAAGGGGCGATCGGCCAACTTCTGGGCCAGTTCACATCGGCATGGGAATGGCAGGGCTGACACCGTCTTTTCACAAAATACCCGTTGGAATGCCCGAATAGGTGGGCAGACTTGCAGGGGGATAATGTTGGGATTGGAGGAGGCGATGGCGATGCCTGAAATCAAGTACCGTGGTCGGCGTCTTCGCCAAATCGGTTTGGTTGTGGCGATGGCCGCAGGGTTTGCCGCGCCGGGCGCAGTTGCCGATGCCGAGGCGCAATCGAAGGTGATTTATAGCCACAAGGCGTGGGAAGTGAAAATCGTCGGCTTCGACGACGGCACTTTTTCCTGTCTGGCCCAGGTGACCGACGCAAGCCGGTCGTTTTCGATGTGGTCGGATGCCACCGAGCTGGTGAATTTGCAATTTTATGACGAAAGCTGGGATATGGGCGAAGGCGATACCGCCGATCTTTCTGTCGAGATCGACAGCCGCGGGGCCTGGTCCCTGACGGCGGCCGAGCTGCATCTGCAAAGTGTGTTCTTTGATATTCCCGACAGCAATGACGGCATTCGTTTCATGGAGGAAGTCATGGGCGGGAACACGCTTTATCTGAGCAATGCCACCGGCGATCTGGTCGAATCCTATTCATTGGCGGGATCACAGGCGTCGATCGGCGCATTGATCGAATGTGTCAGCGCGTTGAAGGCGGATCAGAACCCGTTCAATTGATTGAGCGATGCGCGCTCACCGGCCCAAGATGCCGCCTGTCACCGGTGGCGCAAGCGCGTTTGGGTGGGGGTTTTAGTCGGGCACCGGCGGGTTATCCATACGGGTCACGACAGCCTTGTCGGCCGTCGATCGGAGGCCATAGGCGCCTATTTTCCGGTACAGCGTCGGACGCGAGATGCCAAGCGCCAAAGCGGCCTTGCTCAGGTTGCCGTGGTGCTGTTGCACCGCATTTTCGATCAGGATGCCTTCGGCTATCTTCAACGAGGCAGAGCTGGCCGGTTGATGTTCCTGCGCGCCGCTGATGACCCGCGTTGAAGGTTGAGCGATAGCCGGATGCGTGATCTCGTCGGGAAGATCGGACAGCAACACGGTGCGGGATTTTGCCAGATAATGCAGGCTCGACATGACGTTGCGCAATTCGCGGACATTGCCGGGCCAGGTGTGCTCCATAAACGCTTCCTGCACATCCGACCCCAAGATCAGCGGATCGCGCCCGGATTCGGTGCTGATTTTCCGGTTGTAATGCTCGGCGATCAGCAAAATATCTTCGCCCCTGGCGCAGAGCGGCGGGATTCTCAGGATAAAGGTGCTGAGCCGATAGAACAGATCGCGGCGGAAGCGGTCGGCATTCACCTCATCCAGCAACACGCGGTTTGTCAGGGACAACACGCGGGCCGAGGGTTCTTTGTCTTCGGGGCCAAGCAGGCCGGTCAACCTTTGCTCAAGTGCGCGCAACAGAAGTGGCTGCATTTCGGCAGGCATTTCTCCAATTTCATCCAGACAGAGCGGGCTGGTATGGCCGGTTTCAAGGGGAGCCAACAGCCCGTCACGGAACGTTTGCAGCGTGATCGCACCGCAGTTGATAGCGGCGAAGCGGTGACTGTTGGTGGGGTCCATCCGCGAGTGGATCAGACGCGCGAACAGTTCTTTGCCCACCCCGGTCTGACCTTCGATCAGGGTGGGAGTGTTGACGGTGGCGATGCGGTCGGCGGTATCGAGCGCTTCGAGGATTGCATCGCTTTTGCCGACAATCTTCAGACCGGAGTCGCCGATGACCACGCCGGGAAGGGTATGTGCTGCTCTGGCCCGGTGCGATGGCGGGCGGGCCGCATTGGGAACGGTGGATTTGAACACCAGAGCTGCGCCCTTCACCTGACCGTCGATGTCGATCATCTTGATGTCAAAGCAGCCATGTTCGGCGGGAAGCGAAGCCAGAATTTTCTCCTCGGAGATCCCGTCGGGCAGGTCGAGAAAACGTGTGCCAAGGCCGAGATCGCGGCCAGAGCGCGCGATCTGCAAGCCGGAATCGCGGTTAAAGATCAGACGGCCGAACCGATCAACAATGGCCAGACCATCGGAAGAACTTCGTTGCCGCGACGGAAGTTTGTCGATGATGGCTTCCATCAGGCTGAGGTTCAGCAAAGCCTGTTCCTGCTCCAGCGCCACTTCGATATCGCGGGCGGCAGTTGCGGCGAAGGCGGCATTGTGTTTTTGAAAGATCGAGGTCAGGCCCGACAGATTGATGATGCCGATGATTGAGCGGTCAATCGGATCGCGGATCGGTGCTGCAGCACAGCTCCAGGCCTTCATGCCTTCGCAAAAATGCTCCTCGCCATGCACATAGGTGGGTTGTCCGGTCCACAGCGCGGTGCCGATGCCATTTGTGCCCGAGGCAGTTTCGCTCCAGACCCCGCCGACGCTGAGGTTGATCTTGTAGGCTTTCGTCAGGGTGGAATTATCACCGACGGTTTCCAGGATCACCCCGTCGCGGTCGGTCAGGATCAGCATCGCTTCTGCATTCGAAAGCAGCTCGCCAATATGCGTTAGCGAGGCCCGCGTCGCGCGGCGCAATTCTGCATTGTCATGGGAGGATTTGGTGATGATCGCAGTCCGCTCCAAACTTGGTGCCGCGAACTGGTCTGGCTTGATGCCGGTTGTGTTGGAGCGCACCCAGCTTTGATAGATCACCGAACGCACGCCGGTGACCGGAAGGCTGGGCGCGTCGCGGTTGGACAGAAACTTGTTCCAGGCTCTGGACGTTTCCCGCGGATCCACATCCGCAAAATCAAATGCGGGTCGGGCGCTGCCGGCGCGGCCACGGTTATCTGAACTCATCATTAAATCCCCTCCCGTGGATTTAATTGCCTTTTTGGTAGCTCTGCCGTGCCTGCATGCGGCTTAGGATTTGCAGGGTGGGCATAGTCAGTAGGTTCAGTCGATCTGGAGCCGGGCTTTTATGTCTTGTGCCAGATTGTCTTCGGTATAACTGCGGTTGATGACCCGGTTTTCCAGATCCGCGATCTTGTGGTGAAGGTCGGGGTCCAGCGGCGTAAAGAAACCGTTTTCTGCGGTGGCGATTACAAATCTGTTTTCGCCGTCCAGACGTTTGAGCTGGCCCAGAAAGTGCATCTGTCGGCTTGAGGTGGTATCGGCGATCACCACACGGCCATTGCTGCTGATCCTCAGATAGGGGACTGGGATATCAGGCATGCTGGGGCGGGCCTGATCAACGATTATAAGCCCTTTGGCTTGCGGCGGTGGAGCGGCTTTTTTGGCCTTGTCGGCGGAATACTTGCCGCCGCTCAACGTATCAGCAAGTTTTTCGATGGTTCCCCAGTTCCGCTGAAGATGCCGTTTGGCATGCTCGTCTTCGGGCCGCGTCTCCCGCCCCTTGGAAAAGATGTCCATGCGCACTCCTGTCGTGTTCGCTGATTGATTTGTATTCATGCGGCGAAGCAAAAAAAACGTTAGCATAACCCGCCGATTTTGAATCGCTCTAACTTGTAGCGGGGTGTCGGAGCATCACTTGTAACGATCTGTTACAGATCGGACGGTCAGCTTGGCCGGACCTGGCTGCGCTGCTCTACCTTGGCGCCCATCCTGCCCTCGCTGATCCAGCGCGCTGCCAGCACGAAAGCCCCGGTGGAAAATTCGCGGCCATGGGCGGCAATCATTTCCTCGCCGATCAACGCAATGCGTTGAAAAAATGCGTCTTTGCTTATTTCTTCTGCGGTCAGCTCAGCGGCCATGATCAGACTTTCTTGTCTAGGGTTTCAGGATTTGAACATGCTGTCGGGAAACTCGACCAAAGCGGCGGACCCGTCCGCTCCGGCCAAAGCGAGAAAGTTGCCATCTGCGGACCAGGTTAGGGCCGTGATGCCCGCACCGGTGTTTTCACGCAGCAACATCTCATCGGGTCGGCCAATTTCTGCCAGACTCAGCAGCCCGTTGGCATAGCCAACCGCCACCAGTGGCCGATTCGGGCTGGTCGCAACGGCATCCACCAACACCAGACCGGGCTTTCCCGAGGCAATTGCGTTGCCCGATTCGTCAAGCGACCAGGCAACCACCCTGAACGCGCCTGACGCCACGACACTATTGGTGGGTGCATTGAACGCGGCGGTGCGGACGGGCGAGGGGAAGTTATCATGGTGGCGGAGGTCATTCGTTGCAACCTCTATGACGCTGATGCCGCCCTCGCCCAGGCAGCACGCCAGCCAGCGCCCATCTTTGCACCAGGACAGACTGTCGGGGGCCGTTAGCATCGGAGTGAACAACGGGCCGTCATCAAGCGCCGCGAGTGCCCAACGCGATACGCCA
>JANMDM010000162.1:0-3155 GCA_031376305.1 Pseudomonadota bacterium
CGATGGCATGGCGCGGTTGATGACGCCCATCGCCACGTTATAGATCAATGCCGCCAGGACAAAGGGCGCGGCCAGGCTGAAGGCCAGCGCAAAGGCCTGCGCGATATGGCCAAGGCTCCAGTCGCGTATCAGGGAGGCCGCCGGAAAGACGCCGGGCGGGAGGGCGTCATAGGACAGGATCAAAGCCCCTGCCAGACGCACATGCAGCCCGTTCATCAACGCCAGACACAGGCCTGCCGCGACCAGCAGATGCGATATCGCCGGCATCGGCTCGCCGCTCACCCCAAACATCTGCGACAGTGAACTGGACTGTGCCGCCAGCGTGCCGGCGATTTCCAATGCGAGGATGAAAAGGCGCAACACCACCCCAAGCGCCAACCCGATTAGGGTTTCGCATAGCAAAACCATCACGAATTTGGCCGCGTCTTCGGTCAGCGGTTGCACTGAGGGGGTCACAGCCGGGGCCACGACGGCGGTAAAGGCAAGGGCCAGCACCAGCCGGATACGCGTGGGCACCACCCGTTCCCCAAAGGCGGGCAGCAAAGCCATGGCAGCACCCATACGCAAAAACACGACGGCTGCGGTGATCAGGTTCAGTCGCGCATAGTCGAACAAGGCCTGAAACTGTTCGGTCATAGGGTTACCAGCCCAACAATCGCCGGGCGCGCTTCGCTCCCGATTTCCTCATAAGACAGGACCGGTGCAGTGATGCCTTTGGCCCCAAGTGCCGTCTTCAGGAACCGACGGCGGCGGGCCGAAGTTATGACGGCGGGGAAAATCCCTCTTTCGCCCGCCCGTGCGACTTTTTCGGCAACATTCGTGGCCAGCCGGTTAAATTTTTCTGGCGGCAGCGCCACGTCAAAGCCACCACGTTCACCTTCGACCTGATGGGTGCGGAACGTCTCTTCCCATTCCGGGGCAAGCTGCAGCAAGGGCAAGGTTCCGTCGGCACGCTTCAGGTCGGCGACAAGCTGAAAGCCAAGCCGCCTGCGCACATGTTCACACACCAGTTCCGCGGCACCGAAACCACGACCCTCGGCGATGGATTCGAGGATCAGCGGCAGGTTGCGGATGGAAATCCGCTCCTCAAGCAACAGTCGCAGAACCGCAAGCAGCAGATCGATCGGCACCTTATCGGGGATCAACTCATCAAACATCTTGCGATTCGCCTCGGCGCGGCTGCTGTCGGCCAGGTTGGTGCTTTCCTCCAGCAGGCGGCGCAGCGATTTCAGCGACAAAAGCCGGGCGAAGTTGCGTTTGAGCACCTCCAGCAGGTGAGTCGCCAACACCTCGGTCGGGCCAACTACGGTGGCTCCGGCCAGCGCCGCCTCGTCCTGCGCGTCTTGTGGGATCCAGCGGGCGGGGGCGCCGTAGACGGGTTCGCGCACATCGCCGCCGGGGGGAATGCCGACATCTTCGCCGGTCAGCAGTGCCAGAACCTGATCGGGGTGAAGCGTGTCTTTGGCCTGTTCGACGCCTTGAATGCGAATCCGGTAACTGCCCGGTTCAAGGGTGGAATCATCGGTCAGGCGAATTTCCGGCAAGATCAACCCATAGCTCATCGCCACATGGGTGCGCATGTTGGAGATGCGTGCATCAAGGCCGGTGGCGGGATCGAGGACCATGCCCACCAGGGTTGGCGAAAACTCCACATGAATATCGTCAATATCAAGGATGTCGCCCATTGATTTGCGCCGGGGCGCTTCGATGCGGGCAGTATTGTCGGGCCAAATGTTTTCAGCCTCAAGCTGTGCTGCGCGTTGGCGGGACCAGGCCATGCCCCCCAGGCCAAGTGCGCCAACCATGAAGGGCACGAAGGGCAACCCCGGAACCAATGCGAAAAGCCCCATCAGCAGGGCAACCGTGGCCAGGGCCAGAGGATGGCGTCCAAGCTGTTTGAAGATATCCTTGTCGGCCGCCCCTTTTGATCCCCCGCGTGACAGCAAAAGAGCCGACGCGATCGAGATGATAACGGCGGGTATCTGGCTGACCAGACCATCCCCAACCGTCAAGATTGCATAGGTTTCCAGCGCCCGCCCGATTGGCATGCCATGCACGCCAACCCCGATCGCCAACCCGGCGACAAGGTTCAAAAGCGTGATCATCAACCCGGCGACGGCATCACCTTTGACGAACTTCGACGCCCCATCAAGCGATCCGAAGAAGGTGGTTTCCGCCTGTTCGCGTTCGCGCCGCGCCCTGGCTTCGGCATGGTCGATGGCACCGGCATTCATATCTGCATCGATCGCCATCTGCCGCCCCGGCATACCGTCCAGAGCAAAGCGCGCGCCGACTTCTGCCATGCGACCGGCGCCCTTGGTGATGACGATGAAGTTGACGATTAGCAGCACGCCGAAAACCACAAGCCCGATAAGGACCGAGCCGGACATGATGAACATCGCAAAGCCTTCGATCACCTCGCCCGCTGCATTGGTGCCGGTGTGGCCCTGACCGATAATCAGCTTGGTCGATGAGACGTTCAGCGCCAGCCGCAGCATCAATGAGGCAAGCAAAATCGTCGGAAAGGCAGAAAAATCCAACGGGCGTTCGATGAAAAGCGTGATGGTGAAGATAAGTATGGCAATCGCGAAAGATGCGGCAAGGCCCGCGTCCAGGATCCAGGCAGGCATCGGCAGGATCATCATCGCGATGATCGCCATCATCGCCAATGCCAGAAGAACAGTCGGATGGAACAGGGTAAGGGGTGCGGGCTTCGTCACTGCGCCGGATCCGGTGCCGGACCGTTGCCAAACAATACCAAGCCCGCATTATTACCGATTGGGACCAGCGAGCCGAGCCCAGCCCCACTACCGGTTTGCAACAAAGGGTAGGCGTTTATCCGCGAGGTTTCCTCGATGTCTGGTAGCTGTGCTTCGCCGCCATAGGCCGCCAGAACGATATCCGGGATTGCGGGAATTTCTGCACTGCCATCCCCCAATAATCCATTGCGAAATTTGGAGAAACGGGCGGCATAGCCTTCGGCAAACTCAGGATTGCGCGAATGATAGGCACCCGCGGCCGCCTCCCATGAGCCCTGTTCGGTGTAAAGTGTGCGCAAAAAGCGCGCCGCATAGAGCGCGTTGGCCATCGGGTCGAACATCTGTTCGATTGAACTGAAGTGTTCGCCATGCCACTTGAAATTGATCTGAAAGCAG
>JANMDM010000188.1:0-7830 GCA_031376305.1 Pseudomonadota bacterium
CACAAGCGCGATGTGGTGATCTTGCTGGACAGCATCACGCGCCTTGGGAGGGCCTTCAACACGGTGGTTCCATCATCGGGCAAGGTGCTGACCGGCGGCGTCGATGCCAACGCCCTGCAGCGCCCGAAGCGCTTCTTTGGTGCGGCGCGAAACATCGAAGAGGGCGGCTCACTCACCATCATCGCCACGGCGCTGATCGACACCGGCAGCCGCATGGACGAGGTGATCTTTGAAGAGTTCAAAGGCACCGGCAACTCGGAAATCGTGCTGGACCGCAAGGTCGCCGACAAGCGCGTCTTCCCGGCAATGGATATCCTGAAGTCGGGCACCCGGAAGGAAGAATTGCTGGTCGATCAGAAGGATCTGCAAAAGACCTATGTTCTGCGGCGCATCCTGAACCCGATGGGCACGACAGACGCGATCGAGTTCCTGATCTCGAAGCTGAAGCAAACCAAGACCAATGGCGAATTCTTCGAATCAATGAACTCCTGACTTGTTGTTCTAAAACAATAGGTTACGCACATGGATACGATCTTTGCGCTGGCGTCGGCACGTGGCAAGGCGGGCGTCGCTGTGATCCGGCTTTCCGGCCCCCGGTCTCATGCCGCGATAGCCGCGCTTTGCGGACGATTGCCCGAGCCCAGGGTTGCCGCGCTTCGGCAAATCGCCTTGGACGGCGAGGCACTGGACGAGGCGATTGTGATCGTCTTCGCGAAGGGTGCCAGCTTTACTGGCGAAGAAGCGGCCGAACTTCACGTTCACGGGGCTACAGCGACCGTCGCTGCGGTGCTGCGGGCGCTTGGCGGGCTGACCGGCTTGCGTATGGCCGAACCGGGCGAGTTCACCCGCCGGGCTTTGGAGAACGGCCGCCTGGATCTGGCGCAGGTCGAAGGTCTGTCAGACCTGATAGAGGCGGAGACCGAGGCGCAGCGCAAGCAAGCCTTGCGGGTTTTGTCGGGTGCCATCGGCGCCAGGGCTGAGGGTTGGCGCCGCGATCTGATCCGGGCTGCGGCGCTGCTGGAGGCGACAATCGACTTCGCCGACGAGGATGTGCCCGTTGACGTGTTCCCCGAGGTTGCGGTGCTGCTTTCCGGCGTTGAAGCTGATCTGCGAAAGCAGGTGCAAGGCATCAGCGCGGCGGAACGGATCAGGGATGGGTATGAGGTTGCTATTGTCGGCCGGCCAAACGCCGGAAAGTCCACACTTCTCAATGCTTTGGCCGGGCGTGAAGCCGCTATAACTTCGGAGTTTGCCGGCACAACCCGCGACGTCATCGAAGTGCGGATGGATCTTGGCGGAATTCCGGTGACACTCTTGGATACTGCGGGTTTGCGCGACGCCCAAGATCCGGTGGAAAGCATCGGCATTGATCGCGCGACGGGGCGGGCGGCTGGGGCAGATCTGAGGATTTTTCTTTTGGATGGCGGCGATGTGCCGCTTTTGCAACCGCAAGACGGCGATATTTTAGTTCACGGCAAAGCTGACCTTGAGGTGGAGAGTTCCTCCGGGCATCCTTCAGTTTCCGGGAAAACCGGCGCCGGACTTGATGCGCTTGTCGCACGCCTGACGCAGATTCTATCCGACCGCGCCATGTCGGCCGGCGTGATGACGCGTGAAAGGCACCGGGCCGCGATCCTTAAGGCGATAGGGGCTATGGAATCGGCGCAAAGCGAGGTAAGGAACGGCTCCGGGCGGACGGAAATTGTGGCGGATGATCTGCGGCAGGCAATACGGGCGCTGGATTCTCTGGTCGGCAGGGTTGATGTTGAGGATCTTCTGGATGAAATTTTCGCAAGCTTCTGCATTGGAAAGTGAGGAGTGTTTCACGTGAAACATTTCGATGTCGTGGTGGTCGGGGCGGGTCATGCGGGGGCGGAAGCCGCGCATGCGGCGGCGCGCATGGGTGTGCGCGTGGCGTTGGTGACTTTGCGCGCCGATACAATTGGGGTGATGTCTTGCAACCCCGCCATCGGCGGTCTGGGTAAAGGTCATCTGGTTCGGGAAATTGACGCGTTAGACGGGGTGATGGGTCGGGTTGCCGACAGGGCAGGTATCCAGTTTCGGCTGTTGAACCGGCGCAAAGGGCCAGCCGTCCAAGGGCCGCGCGCGCAGGCGGACCGCAAGCTGTTCCGTTTGGGCGTACAGGCGATGCTTCGTGCCGCAGAGAATCTTGAGATTATAGAGGGTGAAGTTGCTGACCTGACAATGGCCGGTGCGGCGATTTCGGGTGTGCGGCTGGCGGATGGCTCCGAAATTTCCACCGGTGCCGTGGTTTTGTGTACCGGGACGTTTTTGCGCGGCATCATTCATATCGGCGACACGCAGCACCCCGGCGGTCGGATGGGCGATCGGCCTTCGGTTCCCCTGGCCGAACGTATTGCGGGATTCAATTTGCCATTGGGCCGACTCAAGACCGGTACGCCGCCGCGACTGGATGGGCGGACCATTAATTGGAACGCGCTGGAAATGCAGCCGGGTGACGATGATCCAGCGTTGTTTTCGTTCATGCACAAGACGCCCTTTGTCCGGCAGGTCTCTTGCGGGATTACCCACACGAATGAGCGCACCCACGATATTATCCGGGAAAACCTGGGGCGTTCGGCCATGTACGGTGGCCACATAGACGGTATTGGCCCGCGCTACTGCCCGTCGATCGAAGACAAGATCGTGCGGTTTTCCGATAAAACTTCCCATCAGGTTTTTCTTGAACCCGAAGGGCTTGATGACCCGACAATTTATCCGAACGGGATTTCCACGTCCTTGCCTGTTGACGTGCAAGAAGCCTATGTTCGCTCAATTGCCGGGCTGGAAGCGGTGACGATCACCCAGCCGGGCTATGCCATCGAGTATGATTACGTTGATCCGCGGGCGTTGACGCCATCGCTTGAGGCGCGGGATGTTCCGGGGCTGTATTTGGCCGGTCAAATCAATGGCACCACCGGATATGAAGAGGCCGGAGCCCAAGGCCTTGTCGCCGGACTTAACGCCGCCCTGACAGCGCTGGGCCGCGATAAGGTTTCGTTTAGTCGCACGGACAGCTACATTGGTGTTATGATCGACGATCTGATCACCCGCGGGGTTTCCGAACCCTATCGCATGTTCACATCCCGCGCAGAATTTCGACTGTCTTTGCGCGCGGACAATGCGGATCAGCGGCTGACCAGCCTTGGAGTTTCCATGGGTTGTGTCAGTGAAGCGCGCCGTGTGGCGTTCGCCAGCAAGATGGATGCTTTGACGTCAGGGAGAAAAACCCTTGAATCCCTTATGGTTACGCCGCAGGCAGCGGCGCTGCACGGGATTCACATCAATCAGGATGGACAGCGTCGCAGCGCCTTTCAACTTCTTTCGATGCCAGATGTTGGGTTTGAACAGCTTGCCGAAATCGACCCGGAGCTATTGAAGGTTGAACCGGAAATTCGCGAGCAGCTGTCACGGGACGCCCTCTATTCGAATTTCATCGACAGGCAAAATCGCGACGCTGAGGGCCTGAAGCGCGACGAAGCAAAGGTGATTCCCGGCGACTTTGACTATGCCCTTCTTCCTGGGCTGTCGACCGAACTTCGCGCGAAACTTGAACGGAGCCGACCCGCAACCCTGGCCCACGCTGCGCAAATAGAGGGGATGACCCCCGCGGCGCTGACGCTACTCCTTGCAATTCTGCGTCGGGATGCGCGTGTACGGATTGCCGGATGACTGAAACCGCGCTTCTTGGCACGCGCAGTGTTTCACGTGAAACAATGGCGCGGCTGCAGATTTACGAAGCCCTTTTGCGCAAGTGGAACCCGGCCATCAATCTGGTCGCCCGGTCAACGCTGGATGATGTTTGGGGCCGTCACTTTGTTGATTCCGCGCAGATCTACAATCTTGCCGGAAAGGGGTGGAGCAGTTGGGCCGATCTTGGAAGTGGCGGGGGCTTTCCCGGATTGGTCATTGCCATCATCGCGGCCGAATCGCAATTGGAGGCAAAGGTCATCTTGGTTGAAAGCGATCAGCGAAAGGCCACCTTCCTTCGGACGGTCGCGCGCGAAACCGGCGTAAAGCTTGAGGTGATCGCCGATCGGGCTGAATCTCTTGCGCCTTTGGCTGTCGATATTTTGTCTGCCCGCGCCCTTGCGCCGCTGGACCGGCTTATGTCTTTCGCCAAACGGCACTTGTCACCGACTGGCGTCGCCCTGTTCCCCAAGGGGGTAAATCATGGCGCAGAACTTCGGCAAGCTCTTGAAACATGGCGATTTTCCTACGATGCTGCGGTTAGCGAAACCGATCCGGCGGCGGTTATCTATGCGATAAAGGGGATTTCACGTGTCTGATCCAACCCGGCCGAAAGGCCCGCGCATCATTGCCGTGGCCAACCAAAAGGGCGGCGTTGGCAAAACCACAACGGCGATCAATCTTGCCGCCGCCCTTGTTGAAATCGGGCAGCGCGTTTTGCTGGTCGACCTTGATCCCCAGGGAAATGCCTCGACCGGGTTAGGGTTTGAGCCGGCCGAGCGTGGTCTTACCACCTATGATCTGATCATCGAAGACGCGAACCTTGCCGATGTGATTCGTCCGACGGCGTTTCCCGGCCTTTATCTTTGTCCGGCCACAACCGACCTGTCATCGGCGGATATTGAACTGGTTTCGAACGAAAAGCGCAGCTTTCTTTTGCATGACGCCCTTCGGCAGCCCGCCATTGACAGCTTTGCCTTTGACTACGCCCTGATTGACTGCCCGCCATCGCTCAGCCTGCTGACCGTCAACGCGATGATCGCTGCTCAATCGGTTCTGGTGCCGCTTCAGGCCGAATTCTTTGCGCTTGAGGGGCTTTCGCAGTTGATGCTCTCGGTGCGAACCGTCCGTCAAACCGCCAATCCTGATCTTCGGATCGAAGGGGTGGTTCTGACCATGTACGATGGCCGTAACAACCTGTCTCAGCAGGTTGAATCCGATGCGCGCGCCAACCTGGGGGATTTGGTTTTTCGCACAGTGATCCCAAGGAACGTCCGGGTAAGCGAGGCGCCGTCGTTCTCGGTTCCGGTGCTGACATATGACACGGCTTCAAAAGGCAGCGTGGCCTACCGGTCGCTTGCCCAAGAGCTGTTGGCGCGCCACAAAAAGACTGCATGAAAGGGTAAGACATGGCTGACAAGAAACCCGAACGCCGGGGGCTGGGTCGCGGCCTTTCCGCATTGATGGCGGATATCGGTGCCGATAAAGACGGTGCCGACGCCAAGCCGCGGCGCGCCGAAATGGTCGTTCCGGTCGAGTTGGTCGAGCCAAACCCAAACCAGCCGCGCCGGGACTTTCCCCGAGAAGCGCTTGAGGAATTGGCCGCTTCGATCCGCGAAAAGGGTATTATTCAACCCTTGATAGTCAGATATAATCCAAGAAAATCAGGTAGTTATGAGATTGTCGCCGGTGAACGCCGCTGGCGTGCGGCACAGATCGCGCAGTTGCACGATGTCCCGGTCGTGGTGCGAGATGTTAGTGATTCCGAACTGCTGGAACTGGCCATTATTGAAAACATCCAGCGTGCCGACCTTAACCCTGTCGAAGAGGCGATGGGGTACCGCCAACTGATGGACCGCTTTGGTCATACCCAGGAAAAACTGGCTGAAGCCCTTTCCAAAAGCCGCAGCTACATTGCCAACCTGTTACGCCTGCTCAGCCTGCCCGATGCAGTTCTTGGCTGGTTGCGCGAAGGCAAGCTGACGGCAGGTCACGCGCGGGCTCTGATCACCACGGAAAACCCGACCGAATTGGCCCGCGAAGTCATTGCCAAAGGGTTGTCGGTGCGCGAAACGGAACGGCTTGCCCAGGGGCCAATCACGCCAAAGTCTAAGGCCGGGGCTCTGCGCCGCCGTGCAGAAAAAGACGCTGACACGCGGGTTCTGGAACAGGATCTTTCCGCCAACCTGCGCATGCAGGTTGTGATTGACCATAAGGGCGTGGATGGCGGCAGCCTGACAATTTCATACAAAACCCTCGACCAACTTGATCAGCTTTGCCAGATGCTGTCTTCCGCCGGGTGACGCGACGTGGGCCCGGCGCTATTGGTCGGGCCGGGTCCAGATAAACACCGACACACCAACCAACACGATCACCTGAACAGCCAGAACTCTGGCGGGAACGCCCAGCACTAGCGATAGTCCCAAAGCGGCCAGGATTGACAGACTTGCAAGCCCCTTCGCGCGCCGCGATATTGCGCCGTGTTTGTTCCAATTGTGAATGGGCGGGCCAAAAACCGGATGGCCCAACAGCCAACGATGCAGTCGGGCCGACGATTTCCCGAAGAAGAAACCGGCCGCAAGCAAGAATGGCACGGTTGGTAACAGCGGGACGACAATGCCGATCGCACCCAAAATCAGGCAAAGCAAACCGGCAATCAGCCAAAATCCCCGGATCACGGCATCAGCTCCCGCAAAATGGCATTCAGAACGGCGCGCCCGGTTCTGGTGGCGGCGATGCGGCCATCAGATCGCGCGACGACGCCGATTTCATCCAGGTGCCGAAGCTTATCTTCCGGCAAAGGCCGCCCGGCTATCGCCTCATAGCGTGCGCCGTCGATGCCTTCGGCCAGTCTCAGACCCATCATCAGGAATTCGACTGCCTGATCTTCGGCGGGCAGGGGTAG
The DNA here is from genome assembly GCA_031376305.1 of Pseudomonadota bacterium. GTDB lineage: Bacteria > Pseudomonadota > Alphaproteobacteria > Rhodobacterales > Rhodobacteraceae > TMP-24. The sequence continues at coordinate 6,617 of JANMDM010000188.1, forward strand.
TGCCGTGGCCTGTCCTGATCCGGTGGCTTCAACCTGCGATAGCCAGGCTTGCGGGGCAAGCAATGTGTCCGTTGCGGTGCGCAGGCCGTCTTGTGACAACCGCCCGTGCGCGCCGGGGCCGATCCCGGCGTAGTCGCCATAGCGCCAGTAAATCAGGTTGTGGCGGCTCTCCGATCCCGGTCTGGCGTGGTTTGAAATCTCATAGGCAGGAAGTCCTGCCGCGTCACAAATATCTTGTGTTATCAGATACATATCACTTGAAAGGTCCTCACTCGGCAAGCCCTTCAAGTGCCCCGCAGCTGCCCTGGCGCCAAAGACCGTGCCGTCTTCGATGGTCAGTTGATAAAGTGAAAAGTGATCCACGGCCATCGACAGGGCCGTGCGCAACTCGGCCTTCCATGACCCCAGGTCTTGATCCTGACGCGCATAAATCAGATCGAAGCTCACCCGCTGAAACGCGTTCCGGGCAATGTCAAAGGCTGCCCGTGCTTGCGCCACGTCATGCATCCGCCCCAGCCGTTTCAGGTCGGCGTCGCTCAACGCCTGAACGCCCATCGACAGCCGGTTTACCCCCGCATCGGCATACCCCCGGAACCGCCCGGCCTCAACCGAGCCGGGATTTGCCTCCAGGCTAACTTCGAAATCATTCGCCGGAACCCAGGCCTGCCGCACCCGGTCAAGGATCGCATGAACTATGTCGGGGTCCATCAGCGATGGCGTGCCGCCGCCGAAGAACACCGTGTTCAGCACCCGGCCCGGCGTTTGTGCTGCGACCCGGTCAATCTCGCTCAAATACGCTTTCAGCCAGCGTTTCTGGTCTACCGCCCCGGCGACATGGCTGTTGAAATCACAATAGGGGCACTTTGAGGTGCAAAAGGGCCAGTGGATATAAAGCCCGAAGCCGCCGTTGCGCCAATCTTCCACAGCCCTATCCCTTAAATGCCGTGACTTCGATCTCGACCTTCATTTCCGGCCTGATCAATCCGGCAATCACCATCGTCGCTGCGGGCCGGATCGCGCCCATGAACTCACCCAGCACCGGCACGGCAGCCTCCACCAGCGCCACGTCGCTGAAGGTGTATTGCACCCGCACGATATCCTCCATCGCAAAACCGCCCTGATCCAGCGCCCAGGCGATGGTCTTGAAGCAATTGCGCGCCTGGTCTTCCACCGCCTCGGGCATCACCATGGTTGCATAATCATAACCGGTAACG
>JANMDM010000195.1:0-3028 GCA_031376305.1 Pseudomonadota bacterium
GCATTCATCGCAAAGCCAAGCTTACGCCCTTCGCCTGCAAGGATCGCATCTACCGCACCAAAGCTGCCCAAGACCGCTCCGTCTGCGCCCTTGAGGAACAACCGAAGATCAGCATCCGCCAAAACTTGGCAGACACTGTAGCTTTGGCCGTCAAAATCCATGTCGCGGCAGGCATCGGCGGACGCCGGACCGGCAAGCGCCAGAACAATCAGCGCCGACTTAGCCCAGATCTTCATCATCGCTGTCGCGCTTGGCAATGTCGCGCTGCACCCGCTCATCGGCGAACAGTCTGCGGGTTTCGTCCATGCGGTCAAAGGTTTTGTCCAGGACAAAGCGCAGCTCGGGGGCGAATTTCAGCGTCATACCTTTCACCACCAGATGCCGCAAAATCACCTGATTGCGTTTCAGCGCCGCCATCGCCGCCTCGGCCTCATTGCCGCCCAGCGGCAGCACATAGGCGGTAGCGACACTCAGATCAGACGATGTGCGCACTTCGCTCACGGTGATCGACATACGGTTCAACTCGGCGTCATGCACCTCACCGCGGGCCAAAACATCCGATAAGGTGCGACGGATCAACTCGCCAACGCGAAGTTGACGCTGCGAAGGGCCTGCGCCCGAGGAAAAACGGTTCTGTGCCATAGCGCTCATTTAGGCCATGTGCTGCGCCCCCGCAACGGGGCTTTGCCAAGGGACGCGTCAACAGCTAAAGGAAGCCGATCAAAGTGGGGGGATCACGCGCCATGACCAAAGCGAACAACCTGCCTGGGATCGTCATCACCGGGGTCTCTGGTCGGATGGGCCAGATGCTGGTGCAACTGGTCACAGCGTCGGACAAGGTGCGGCTGGTCGGCGCGGTCGAGCGCGCCAACCACCCTTGGGTCGGGCGCGATCTGGGGCAGACGATGGGCGGCAGCGATCTGGGGGTCGCGGTCACCGATGACCCGCTCGAAGCTTTCGCCCGCGCCCAGGCGGTGATCGACTTCACCGCCCCCGCCGCCACCGTCGAATTCGCGGCCTTAGCCGCGCAGGCCCGCGCCGTGCATGTCATCGGCACCACCGGGCTTGAGGCAGCGCATCTGGCGAAACTCAGGGCCGCCGCCCGCCACGCGGTCATCATCCGGGCGGGCAATATGAGCCTTGGGGTTAACCTGCTGACCCGCCTGACGCAAAAGGTCGCCGCCGCGCTGGATGCCGATTGGGATATCGAGATTGTCGAGGCCCATCACCGCATGAAGGTCGACGCCCCGTCAGGCACCGCGCTGATGCTGGGTCAGGCCGCCGCCGAAGGCCGGGGCATCGTTCTGGCGGATCACCGTGACAGTGGCCGCGATGGCCTGACCGGTGCCCGCAAACCCGGTGACATCGGCTTTTCCGCTATTCGTGGCGGCGATATTGTCGGGGAACATGACGTGATCTTCGCCTCCGCAGGCGAGCGTATCATCTTGCGCCATGTTGCCACAGACCGCGCCATTTTTGCGCGCGGCGCGCTAAGGGCTGCCCTCTGGGGCCAAGACAGGAAGCCAGGAGAATATGACATGATGGATGTCCTTGGCCTCTGAGTCATCCTGACTTTTTCTTTGCGAAAATACTCAGGCTTTGCCAAGCGATGCGCCATTGGGTCGAGAACCGATGGGCGACCGGCAGAGCCCCGGCCGCCGCTGCGGTTCAGAAGTCGACGGCAAGTCCCTTCTTTTCCCAATCGCCATAGCGCACCGGGTCCAAACCATTGCGCCCGCCCAATTCGGGCGGGCAGGCAACCGTGGCGGCCAGCCTCCGCCGCTCTTCGGCTTCGGTCAGCGCGCGGCGCGCGGCTGCGGGAAGGGCGGTGTTTTCGGGCGGGGTCATGGGCATTCCTTGTATCGCTGCCGCCTGTGATATAGGCCCGCGGCATCACAGGGCAAGCGGTTCAGGAAATACCAATGGCGGATGGGACGGAGGCTCGGGCGGCGGCAGTACGATTGATCCTTGGGGTCACCGATGGCGGCACGGCCCTTTCGGATCAGATTGCGCGCGGCGGATTGGCGGGCCTTGACCCGGCCCATCGGGCACGGGCACAGCGGCTGACCTTGTCAACCCTGCGGCTGATCGCGCCGATTGATCAGGTTCTCAAACCGCTGCTGCGCCGCGAACCCCCGGCGTTTGTCCGGGCTGTCCTGAGGTTGGCCGTGGCCGAGATTCTGGCCGAAGGTGCGCCTGCGCATGGTGTGGTGAACGAAGCTGTGCAGATCACCCGTGAGGCCGGGCGCAAGATCGAAGGCTTCACCGGCATGGTCAACGCGGTGTTGCGCCGCGCCAGCGGCGCTTCACCCGAGGCCTTCCGGGCGCAACCACCTCAGGCCTTGCCGGGTTGGTTGCGTGGGCGGATGATGTCTGCCTGGGGCAAGGTCGCGGTGATGGCAATGGAGGCCGCCCATGCCAAAGGTGCGCCGATTGACGTGACGCCTAAGGATGGCAACACCACTGCCCTTGCAGCACTTCTTGGCGGCGAAGCGCTGCCCACCGGCTCGGTACGCCTGGCCCAAGGGGTGCAAGTCTCCGACCTTCCGGGATATGCGTCGGGCGACTGGTGGGTGCAGGATGCTTCGGCGGCGCTGGCCGTCTGCGCCCTTGCCCCCAAACCCGGCGAGCGGGTGCTGGATCTTTGCGCCGCCCCCGGCGGCAAGACCCTGCAACTTGCTGCAGCCGGTGCGCAAGTCACTTCGCTTGACCAATCCGCGCCGCGCATGGAGCGGGTCGCGGAAAACCTTGTGCGCTGCCATCTGACCGCCGCCAGGGTGGTGGCAGATGCGCTTGAATGGACGGCGCCGGACCCCTTCGATGCCGTGCTGCTGGATGCACCCTGTTCGGCCACCGGCACCATTCGCCGCCATCCCGATCTGCCCTTCGTCAAAGACGCAAATGGGTTGAAAGACGTTTTCGCGCTGCAATCGACGCTAATCGACCGTGCCCTTGGCTTTCTGGTGCCCGGCGGGCGGCTGGTGTTTGCTACCTGCGCTCTGCTACCCGACGAAGGCGAGCGGCAGGT
>JANMDM010000231.1:0-2785 GCA_031376305.1 Pseudomonadota bacterium
GAACGCAAAGGTGGAAGTTGCCGTCCAAGTGGCGCAACGCTGGATTCTGGCTCGTCTGCGGAACCACCGGTTCTTCTCGTTGGCGGAACTGAACGTCGCGATCCGGCGGCTTCTGGACGAGTTGAATATGCGCCTCATGCGTGGATATGGCGCCAGCCGGGCCGATCTGTTCGCCACTTTGGACCGTCCCAACCTGCAGCCCCTGCCGCATGAACCCTATGTCTTTGCTCGTTGGAAGCGCGCCCGCGTCGCGCCGGATTATCACGTCGAAGTCGACAGCTCGTGGTATTCCGTCCCCTTCGCCCTGATCAAACAAGAGGTTGACGTTCGCACAGCGGGGCAGACGGTCGAGATATTCCATCGCGGTCAGCGGGTTGCGAGCCATGTGCGTGCCTCCGGGCGGCGCGGCCATGTCACTGTGGCCGACCACATGCCCTCCGCACACCGCAGGCTTGGCGAATGGACGCCAGCCAGAATGTTGGCGCAGGCGACGAAGACCGGCCCGGGCGTTGCTGCCTTTTGCGAGATGGTGATGGCAGACCGCCCGCACCCCGAACAGGGGTTCCGCACCTGTCTGGGTGTGCTGTCCTTGGTCAAGACCTATGGCCCTGAGCGTGTCGATGCGGCCTGCCAGCGGGGCGTCACCATCCGCGCCCGCACCGTCACCTCGATCCGTTCGATCCTCAAGACAGGCCTCGACCGCGCTTTCCTGCAAGACCCCGAAGAAGCCGCCCCCCTCCAGCACGCCAACATTCGTGGCGGCGGCTATTACCATTGAGAAAGGATCAAGATGCTGACCCATCCCACCCATGACCGACTGTTGGCCCTCGGCCTGACCGGTATTGCCAAAGCGCTTGACGAGCAGCGAAGGACGACAGCCTTCGACGATCTCTCGTTTGAAGAGCGGCTTGGTTTGCTGGTTGACCGTGAGGCCGCTGAACGTGACGGCAAGAAGCTGGCCTCCCGGCTCAAGTTCGCAGCCCTGCGTCAGGATGCCAGTGTCGAGGATCTGGACCTGCGCACACCCCGTGGCCTTGACCGCAGTGTCATGGCGCATCTTGCGGATGGCGGCTGGATCGCGCGTCATGAGAACCTGCTGATCACCGGCCCGACCGGCCTTGGCAAAAGCTGGATCGCTTGCGCCCTTGGCCACAAAGCTTGCCGGGATGGGCGGCCCGTCCTTTATCAGCGCGCCCCGCGCATGTTCGAAGCCCTCGTGCTTGCCCGCGGCGATGGCCGCCACGAACGCATCCTCAAAACCATCGCCCGCATGGATGTGCTGATCATCGACGATTGGGGCCTTGCTGTCCTTACCGCCCCGGAGCGCCGCGACCTCCTGGAAATCCTCGAAGACCGCCACGGGCGCGCATCCACAATCGTCACAAGCCAACTGCCCGTCGAGCACTGGTTTGAGGCCATCGGTGACCCAACCCTGGCCGACGCCATCCTTGATCGCCTCGTCCACAACGCCCACAGGCTCAAACTCACCGGAGAAAGCATGCGAAAAGCCGCCGCCCGCAACACAAGCCTTGACCTGTCAGCACAAGCCTGCCTCCATGAAACCGTCGGTCAGATCAGCTGCCCATCTTCGCGTGGAATGGCTGCCCGCGATGCCGTGGAATCCGTGCCCACCATCGCGTGGAATCGATGCCCATCATCCGTAGAATGCGCACATCGACCCAGGCCTCAGAGATCGCCGCCGGATAGGCGCGCACGTAACAGGCATCGCTGTGTGGCAGATCGAGTGCGAAGAAATGCGCCTTCTGCTCGACACCCCCGATCACCACCATCGCTTCACCAAAATCCGCCTGCGCATGGCCAGGTGCATGCGCCAGCGGCACGAACATCTCGCGCCCCCGCCGTTCCCGCTCACGCAGGTAATCCTTTACGATGGTATAGCCGCCGGCGAACCCGTGCTCATCCCGCAACCGTTCGAAAACACGCTTGGCGGTGTGGCGTTGCTTGCGGTTCCGGCCCTGATCCTCGACCAGCCAGGCATCGATGATCTCGGTGAACCCGTCCAGTTTCGGTCGTCTGACCGCCGCCCGACGCCGGTAACCCGGCGGCACCGAAAAACTCAGCATCTTCTTCACGCTGTCGCGCGAAATCCCGAAATGGCGCGCCGCCGCTCGCTCACTCATTCCGTCCCGACAAGCGAGACGCACCTTCCGATACAATTCCACGGTGAAAATACCCCCGCCCTCCTGTCGCCAGAAAGGGTCAAAGTGGCCGACTTTTACGCCGCCCGCAGCAGGATCATCCCGCCGCTACCGTGGCCGACTTTTGCACCGCCGCTTACAGTTCTGCAGTGACATAGTGTCCGGGAGTGAACATTTTGGACTCCTTGATGTGATGGGTTCAGGACGAGACGCGCCGACCGCCCCGTGCAGGCCCCCAGCTCGTCGTCGAAGTGCCTTGATCAGGGCAGTAATGCGTAGTTAATTGGCACAAATGTGTAGGCAGTGCCGTCGGCGCGAACGTGACCGAGACCCGGAAACGGGATGTGCGCCCCGCCGATAAGATAGCCTTGGGCGGCAGCCTCGGCGAAGTATTTCTTGCGCTGTTCGGCGGCCACGTTGGTGTCGGAATCGTACTGGATTGTTACGTCGGGCCTGTCGAACTGGATGGCGGCTACGTGCACCATATCGCCCCACAAAAGCAACTTTTGGCCCTGGCTTTCGATTTGATACATGCTGTGGCCAGGCGTGTGGCCTTGGGTGACGATAGCCTTGATACCTGGCAAAAGCTGGGTGTCACCGTCAAAGGGCTTCAACCGGCCTGCGTC
>JANMDM010000248.1:0-4173 GCA_031376305.1 Pseudomonadota bacterium
CGCTTTTACATGACATGGTCACCAAAGTTTTGCCGACCATCGCGCATCAGACCCTTGGGCAGATTATTTTGGAACACCTGCGCCCGGTGGCGGAGACGATGTCTGCAGCACCGATCATTGTCACCACCGCGCCCAGCAACCGCGCGGTCGTTGAAAAATTATTGACGGCGCAAACTGGCCTGCCGATCACCGTGCGTGAAGAACCGACTTTGGGTGACGGGCAGGCTTTTTTGAAAGCGAAAGGCAGCGAGATCCGCGTTGACCTGGACGACGTGATTGTCGCCATCGCAGGAGCCGTTGCCGCATTCTTCCGCATCGAGAAAGAGCAGGAAAACTGACATGAGCGACATGGCCGCAGACCCAGGTTCCGACAACCCGTTCACCCAAGTGCCGATCACGATCACCATTTCGGTCGGCCGTGCCCACCCGTCGGTGCGCGAGTTGCTGCGATTGAAAAGGGACGCTGTGCTGACCCTTGACAGCAAAATTGATGACCCGGTGGAGCTTTATGTCGGCGACAAGCTGATCGGGAGAGGCGAGTTGACCGAGCTTGATGGCGATCGGGCTGGGCAGCTGGCAGTGCGCCTCACGGAAGTGGCGGATCTGAAAGGCGGTCTGTGAGTGGCGAAGACCCGTCATCTTGGGGCGCTGTTGCCGGTCATTGTTCCGGCGGCAGCGCTTGTGGTCGGCGCGGCCACCGGCGCGCTCGGTCAAGATCTGGGATCTCTTGATCTTGGCCGCGCGACGATAGCTGGCCAGTCCATGCTGCTGATTGCGCTGGTCACTGTTCTAAGCCTTGCGCCGGGTTTGGCGGTGATGGTGACGTGTTTTCCTTTCATCGTCACGGTCCTGTCGATCTTGCGGCAAGCGATCGGGTTACAGCAATCCCCGCCAAACATTCTGATCGTGTCGCTGTCCCTGTTCCTGACCTGGTTCATCATGGAACCAGTCTTTACCGAGGCATGGGGGGCTGCCGGGCAACCGCTGCTGGACGGGACTATCGACGTGCCGACCGCTTTGCTCAAGGGCGGCGCACCGTTTCACGCGTTCATGGCCAACAGGGTAGATGCAGAAACATTGCAATCCCTTGCATCCCTTCGGCCTGAAACTGCCAGGATCACCACGGGAAATGCGGCACCCTTTTCACTTCTTATCCCGGCATTCATGCTGTCTGAGGTTTCCCGCGCGTTTGAGATTGGCTTTCTGGTCTACCTGCCCTTCCTGATTATTGATCTGGTGGTTTCGGCACTTCTCATGTCGATGGGAATGATGATGGTGCCGCCTGCAATTGTGTCGCTGCCTTTCAAGCTGGCGTTCTTTGTGGTGGCGGATGGCTGGACGTTGATTTCGGGCGCCTTGGTGCGAAGTTATTTCTGACACGAAGTTGGCCGGCATCCCGCTTGCTTCCTCGGGTGTTGAAGTGGCACGCACCGGCAAATTGCCGTGCCGACTGGACTTGGGGCTGTGGCTACCCTATCTCAAACCGATCATGGCCGAGAAATCAGATCCCAATTCCAAGACCATTGCCGAAAATCGCCGGGCGCGGTTCGATTACTTTATTGAAAGCGACCTAGAGGTCGGCGTCATGCTGAGTGGGTCGGAAGTCAAATCGCTCCGTACCGGGCAATCGAACATCGCCGAAAGCTACGCTTCGGTCGAAAATGGCGAGCTGTGGCTGATCAACGGCTATATCGCCGCCTACACGCAAGCCGGCGTTTTCGGGCATGACGAGCGGCGCAAGCGCAAGCTGTTGGTGTCCAAAAAAGAACTTTCGCGCCTGTGGCAGGCGGTCGGGCGGGAAGGCATGACGCTGGTGCCGCTGGTGATGTATTTCAACGATCGGGGCCGGGTGAAGCTAAAGATTGGTGTCGCAAAGGGTAAAAAGGCGCCTGACAAACGTCAAACCGAAGCAAAACGCGACTGGGACCGCCAAAAACAACGCCTATTGAAGCAAGGCCAACATTAAGCTTCCCTTGCGTAATCAATTGCCGACTTGTCTTTTTCATGCAATTCTTCCGCCTACCGGTGTGTGTGGGCCGGACCGCCGGATGCTTTCAAACAAGGCCCGACAGGAAGGAACGAGTATCTATGGAACAGCTAATCATCAGCCTCATTTCCGGGGCAGCGGGTGGCAACATCGTCGGTAAAGTACTGAAAAACCTTGATCTTGGCCCGTTGGGAAATTCGATTGCCGGTATTTTGGGGGGTGGTCTTGGTAGCCAGATCCTTGGCTCTATGATGGGATCAGGTGCCGCCGCAACGGGCGGAATGGACATCGGCTCGATCATTTCTTCGGTAGCATCTGGTGGCGTGGGCGGCGGCGTGCTGATGGCAATCGTCGGCATCATCAAAAAAGCGATGGCCAAGTAATCATCGCTTGGATGCGGTGGCACAGGATGACATCGCATCCAAGCACAAGTGAGGCTTGCCTCTTTGCCCTCGTCGCGGATAATGCGGGTTGGAGCGAGGAGAGGCACCCATGGCTGAAGACGATCCCAAAACTCTGGTTTCCACCGCTTGGCTAGAGGCGCATCTGAAGGATCCCGATCTGCGGATTCTGGACGCCTCGTGGTTTTTGCCCGACGCCGGGCGCGACGCCAGGGCCGAGTATCTGCGCGCCCATATACCCGGCGCCAGGTTCTTCGATATTGATGAGATTGCCGACAAGCGGTCTGGCCTGCCGCACATGGCGCCGTCGCCCGAGATGTTCATCAGCCGCATGCGGGCCATGGGCGTGGGTGACGGGCATCAGGTGGTGGTTTATGACGGGGCAGGGTTGTTTTCGGCGGCGCGGGTCTGGTGGACATTCCGTCTGATGGGCAAGCTGGATGTGGCGGTTCTGGACGGTGGCTTTCCCAAGTGGCTGGCTGAGGGCCGTCCGACGGAGGACATGGCGCCGATTGTGCGCGACCGTCATATTACGGTGCAACGTCAGGCGCATCTGGTGAAGGATGTCACACAAGTGGCGGCTGCGGCGAAGCTAGGGGATCATGCTATTATTGATGCACGGTCCGCCCCCCGGTTCAGGGGCGAGGAACCTGAGCCGCGTCAGGGGTTGCGGTCGGGCCATATTCCGGGGGCAAGAAATGTGCCATTCCGCGCGCTTTTAAATGATGACGGCACCATGAAGTCGGTGATCGCGTTACAAAAGGTCTTCACCGATGCCGGGGTTGACCTGTCCAAGCCAGCCATCACTTCGTGTGGCTCGGGGGTAACCGCAGCAATCCTCAGCCTGGCGTTGGAGCGAATCGGCAAGCGCGATCACGCGCTTTACGATGGGTCATGGGCGGAATGGGGCATGTACGGCGATCTGAAGGTCGAAAAAGGTTAAGGAAAATCGGACATGCTGAGCACTTTGAAGCCGCAGGCCGCGGACAAGATCTTGCAACTTATCGGCCAGTACCGGGCCGATCCACGCGGCGATAAGATTGATCTTGGGGTTGGCGTTTATAAGGATGCAACCGGCCTGACACCGGTAATGCGGGCTGTGAAGGCCGCCGAAGAACGGCTTTGGCAGACCGAGCGGACCAAAACCTATACCGGGCTTGCCGGGGAGCCTGATTTTCACACGGCGATGGCGGCGATGATCCTGGGTGGGACTGTTGCGGCAGACCGGGTTTCGGCGGCGGCAACCCCCGGCGGCACTGGCGCGATCCGTCAGGCATTCGAACTGATCCGGTTGGCAGCGCCGGGGGCCACAGTCTGGGTTTCCGATCCGACCTGGCCCAACCACCTTTCGATGCTGAATTACCTTGGCATGACCATGCGCCCCTACCGCTATTTCGATGCAGAAAGCCGGGGGGTGGATTTTTCTGGCATGTTGGCCGATCTGACGCGGGCCAGGGCGGGTGATGTGATCTTGCTGCACGGCTGCTGCCATAACCCGACGGGGGCCAATCTGACCCTGCCGGAATGGGCTGAAGTGGCCGCCCTTTTGGAACGCACTGGTGCTGTGCCACTGATTGATCTGGCTTATCAGGGCTTTGGCGATGGGCGCGAAGCAGATGCCGCAGGCACGCGGCTGATTGCCGGGCGTTTGCCGGAAGTGTTGATCGCCGCGTCATGTTCAAAAAACTTTGGTATTTACCGCGAACGCACCGGCATATTGATGGCTCTGTCCGATCCGGCGGGCCGCGAGGTGACGCAAGGCACGCTCGCCTACCTCAACCGCCA
>JANMDM010000267.1:0-4093 GCA_031376305.1 Pseudomonadota bacterium
GGGCGGTGTGTGGTGGGGTGAGGGTGAAAAGTCAGTGTGGTACGAACCACAGAATGAGATTCTCATTGCCTTCTACGTGCCCCGGCAGTGACTCGGCGGGCGATAGACTGGTAACTTCTTTACCCCTGCGAGGGAACTTGCTAACTTCGTCGCAAATGCCAAGGATAGATAGACAATGATCGATGATGACTGGTCGAAGGAACGAAACTCGCCCGATGCTGGTCAAGTGGCATTTGATTATATCAAAACAAGCGACTTTCGCGTCGTTTGGGCGGACGGTGCCGTCGGCGGTCTTACTCCGGCCGGTTTGGTCCACTTTGCGTTATATTCGGAACGCCCTGCCATACCTCGGCGCCAAGTTTTTGACATTTTGGATGGAGAAGATGGGGAGACACGGCTAGGAAGCGAAATCATCGAGAAGAGGCTATCACGGGATTCTATTGTGCGGGAAATGCCAGTTGACGTATTCATGTCTGCTAAGGCTGCAGAACAACTGGCCAATTGGTTAACATTGCAGTTGGAGGTTTTGAAGGAAATGTCAGGTGAAAATAAATGAATATGGCCCTGCATAGGAAAATCAACGCAGCTGTCAGTGGAAATTATACCCGTAGAACTCAGACGGCCACAAAATCATATGGTCACTACACCCCTTCGAACAGAGATTTCATAAGTTCTTTCTATGCTGTTTTGAGGCGCTGGGAAAGTGAAACAAAATTCAATTCAAACCCGAATGAGATTACAGCCCACCCGAGCTACTTGGCACTTGTTCAGAATGCGGGACTTGTTCTCAATCTCATTAAAGACGAATTGCAGAGGCACCCGTCGTTTCTTGTATGGGTGTTGGAGGACCACTTTGATGAGCGCCCTTATGTCGAAGGCGATCAAGGAGATATCGATAAAATGACGGACCGATGGTTGTCTTACTTGGAACGGAGTGCCTGAGATTTTCAGCGTCGAATTCCCAAACCTCGTTGATGTTGCCAATAAAAAAACCAGCGAGGCAACTGATAAATACAACTGCATTGCGTGGGCATTCGGAGATAATAGACGTCCCTGGTGGCCAGGTGGTCGGTGGCCAAGTGGTCGAACGTATTGGCCATTTAGCCATGTCGGAATGACTGAGATGGAGGCATTTCAAAAGTGGTTTCATGTCGATGGCTGGCAACCAACAACAATAAGGACTTATGAGGCTGGGCTAGAGAAGGTCGCCCTATATGCAATTAATGGAAGACCCACTCATGCATCAAGGCTGTTGCCGAATGGCTACTGGACAAGCAAGTTAGGCAGAGAGATCGATATTTCTCATGGTTTTGCTGAGTTGGACGGTCCAGCCTATGGAAGCGTACATTCTATTTACCAAAAGAAGTTATAGTACCTCTTTATCACCCCTGCAGCGTCCTAACCCCATACCCCTCGCCCCGTGCCTTCATCGCCGCCACCGCCGCCATGCTCGCTGCCGCCGTGGTGAAATAGGGGATCTTGTCGTAAAGGGCGACGGCGCGGATGTCGCGGCTGTCGGAGACCGCTTGCGATCCGTCCGTGGTGTTCATCACCAGCGCGATTTCGTCGTTCTTCAGCATGTCGACGATGTTCGGGCGGCCCTCGTAGACCTTCAGCACCGGCAGGGTCTTCACCCCCTGATCGTAAAGCCAGGTGGCGGTGCCGCGGGTGGCGACGATCTCAAAACCCAGCGCCACGAGGTCGCGCGCCGCCGCTGCCATGTCGGCGGTCTTGTCCATGTCCTTGACCGAGATGAAGACGCGCCCCGCCTCTGGCAAATGCGTGCCCGCGCCCATCTGCGCCTTCAAAAACGCCAGCGGGAAGGTGCGGTCCCAGCCCATCACCTCGCCGGTGGAACGCATTTCGGGCCCAAGCAGCGTATCGACGCCGGGGAAGCGGGCGAAGGGCATCACCGCTTCCTTGACCGAAAACCACGGGGTTTTGGGGTCGGCCAGTGTCATCGGGTCGGCATAGGGCAAGGGGGTGTCGGGGCCGACGCCCTGCGCATAGGGTTCACGCATCGGGAAGTTGGTCAGCGGCTCGCCCGCCATCAGCCGGGCGGCGATGGCGGCAATCGCGCTGTCGGTGGCCTTGGCAACGAAGGGCACGGTGCGGCTGGCGCGGGGGTTCACCTCCAGCACATAGATCACCCCGTCCTTGATGGCGAACTGGACATTCATCAGGCCGACGACCTGCAAGGCCAAAGCCATCTGCACGGTTTGTTTTTTCAGCTCGGCCACGGTTTCGGCGCTGAGCGAATGCGGCGGCAGGCAGCAGGCGGAATCGCCGGAATGGACGCCGGCTTCCTCGATATGTTCCATGATCCCGGCGACATGGACGTTTTTGCCGTCGGACAAAGCGTCAACATCGACCTCGATGGCGCCCGAAAGGTAGCTGTCCAGAAGCACCGGGCTTTTGCCGGACACCGTGACGGCAGAGGTGATGTAGCGGCGGAGCTGGTCCATATCGCGGACAATCTCCATCGCCCGACCGCCCAGCACATAGGACGGGCGGATCACCAGCGGGAAGCCGACGCGCTGAGCGATTTCCAGCGCCTGCGCGTCCGACGCGGCGATGCCGTTGACCGGCTGTTTCAGGCCCAGATCGTTCAGCAGCTTCTGGAACCGCTCGCGGTCTTCGGCCAGATCAATGGCGTCGGGCGTGGTCCCCAGGATCGGGATGCCTTCGTCATGCAGCGCATTGGCCAGCTTCAACGGCGTCTGGCCGCCGAACTGGACGATGACGCCGTGCAGCGTGCCGTTTTCCCGCTCGACCCGGAGGATTTCAAGGACATGCTCCAATGTCAGCGGCTCGAAATACAGCCGGTCCGAGGTGTCGTAATCGGTCGACACGGTTTCCGGGTTGCAGTTGATCATGATCGTCTCATAGCCCGCCGCCGTCAGCGCGTAGCAGGCATGGCAGCAGCAATAGTCGAACTCGATCCCCTGACCAATGCGGTTCGGACCACCGCCAAGGATCACCACTTTTTTGGCTGCCGAGGGCCGGGCCTCGCATTCCACGTCGCCCATCGCCGGGGCTTCATAGGTGGAATACATGTAAGGCGTCTGTGCCTCGAATTCCGCCGCACAGGTGTCGATGCGCTTGAACACCGCCTTGACGCCAAGCCGCAGCCGGGCGCGGCGGACCTGAGTTTCGGACCTCCCGGTCAGCATGGCAAGGCGGGCATCGGTGAAACCCATCATCTTCAGCGCCCGCAGGCCAACGGCGTCTGCGGGAAGGCCATCTGTCCTGATCTGTGCTTCCGTCTCGATGATTTCGCGGATGCGGGCGAGGAACCACGGGTCAAAGGCTGTCGCGGCGTTGATGTCGTCATCGCTCAGGCCGTGGCGCATGGCCTGGGCGATCAGGCGCATGCGGTCGGGGGTCTGGGCGGAAATCGCCTTGATGATGGCGGCGCGGTCCGGCGCGAAGTTATAGGAATTGGGGTCTCCGACACCGTCGATGGCGATTTCGTCAAAGCCGGACAGGCCGGTTTCAAGGCTGGCGAGGGCTTTTTGCAAGGACTCATGGATGGTGCGGCCGATGGCCATCACCTCGCCCACCGATTTCATCGCGGTGGTCAGTTCGGCTTTGGCACCGGGGAATTTCTCGAAGGCGAAGCGCGGGATCTTGGTGACGACATAGTCGATCGAGGGCTCGAAACTGGCGGGCGTCACCTTGGTGATGTCATTGTCCAGCTCGTCCAGCGTATAGCCCACCGCCAGTTTTGCGGCGATTTTCGCAATCGGAAAGCCGGTGGCTTTTGAGGCCAGCGCCGAAGACCGCGACACCCGCGGGTTCATCTCGATCACCACCATGCGGCCGTCCGCCGGGTTGATCGCCCATTGGACGTTCGAGCCGCCAGTTTCGACGCCGATTTCGCGCAGAACGGCGATCGAGCCGTTGCGCATGATCTGGTATTCCTTGTCGGTCAGGGTCAGGGCCGGGGCGACGGTGATAGAATCGCCGGTATGCACCCCCATCGGGTCGACGTTTTCGATGGCACTGACGATGATGGCATTGTCCGCGCGGTCGCGGACCACTTCCATCTCGAATTCTTTCCAACCCAGTAGCGACTCATCAACAAGGATCT
>JANMDM010000283.1:0-5157 GCA_031376305.1 Pseudomonadota bacterium
CGCTTTTGTGGTACGGCTCCGACAAGCCCGACCTCAGGAACCCGATCAAGATGCAGGTGGTCAGCGAGCATTTCGCCGGGTCCGGCTTTGCGATCTTTGCGAAATTGCTGGAGACCCCCGGCAACGAGGTGCGCGCCATTCCGGCCCCCACTGGCGGTTCCCGCAAGTTCTGCGACCGGATGAATGCCTTTGCGCAGAAGGAAGGCCTGCCGGGGATGGGCTATATCTTCTGGCGCGAGCGTAACAATGTTTCTGCTTTTGCTCAGGCACTGAAGGGTGCTGTCAGCGCACTTCAGGCCACATTTGGCGGCCCAAAGGAAAGAGCCGAAGCAGAATTGAAGCTTCGTCAATTGGCCAAAGACAACGATGATCTGATGCCGTCTCTTACGGCGGAGGAAAAGAATTCGGTGTTTGATCGGATTGAAAGTGCACGGGAAGCGGGTAACCATACGCGAGCCAATTTCCTGATGGACGCCTACTTTGGAGAGTTCGAAGCCGCCGGCCCCCTGGCCAAGAACATCGGTCCCGAACGCACCGAAGCGATCCGCCAACAACTCGGCCTTGGTATCGGCGACGCCGCCTTCTTCCTTGGCGGCAACCCTGCAACCTTCGAGGCCGTCGCCGGACGGGCGCGCAACGAGATCGGCCGCGAGCTGGAACTGACCGAGGAAAACTGCTTCCGCTTCGCCTGGATCGTCGATTTCCCGCTTTATGAAAAAACCGACGACGGCAAGATCGACTTTTCCCACAACCCCTTCTCGATGCCGCAGGGCGGGCTTGAGGCGCTGTCGGGCGATCCGCTGCAGGTGCTGGGCTATCAGTATGACCTCGCCTGCAATGGCTATGAGCTGCTGTCCGGCGCGATCCGCAACCACAAGCCCGAGATCATGTTCAAGGCTTTTGAACTGGCTGGGTATCCGCAAGAGGAGGTCGAGAAGCGCTTTGGCGGTATGGTCAAGGCCTTCAAATATGGCGCGCCGCCCCACGGTGGCTGTGCGGCAGGGATTGACCGGATCGTCATGCTGCTCGCAGACGAGCAAAACATCCGTCAGGTGATCATGTTCCCGATGAACCAGCAGGCCTGCGATCTGATGATGGGGGCGCCAAGCGAGCCTTTGAACGAACAGTTGCGCGATCTGCGGCTGCGGGTCGTTCATAAAGAGTGAACCGGGATTGTTGTCGCTGACAAAAACGCCCGGAGAGACCTCCGGGCGTTCTTGTTATCGATGAAACCCGCCATGTGACCGGGGGTCGCGGGCGATCCCCAACCGTGCGATTGGGTGAAATGCCCGGTTACAGATGCGTCGCTGCAGTGGCGGCAATTGACACCGCAAGGGTCAGCGCACCCAAGGCGAATACGGCCCAGTGGGCGGCGCGGGTCATCCGTTCATTGGTGGCGATGCGAATAATGTTGTCTACCATCTGAATCTCCGTTTCGGGTACGGGCGGTGTAGAAATCTATGGGAACAAACTGGCAGTGAATTGCGGCGCGATTTGGGAAAGCCTTGGACCATCGCAGGGCATTTTTTGGCGTCTTGTGGGCCGCTGTGCACAATGCCAGTCTGGCCCGATCGCAGCCTGGGTTGGCGGCAGATGAGGGGGAGGTAGCATATGGGCCTGAAACGAGAGGTTGGTTGGTCCGTCGGCGATTGGACCCCCCCGCCTGCGCCCGAGGCACTGGTTCTGGAGGGGACATTTGCCCGCTTGGAGCGGCTGAACGGCGCCGCCCATGCTGCCGACCTTCATGCCGCAAATCAGGTCGATGGGCGGATATGGGACTATTTGGGCTATGGCCCCTTTGCGACTGAGTTCGCCTACCGCCTTTGGGCCGATGGTATGGCTGGGCAGACTGATCCCTATTTTTATGCGCTTGTTGACCGTGCCACTGGCAAGGCGGGCGGCGTTGCCAGCTATTTGCGCGTCACCCCTGCGGCGGGCTCGATCGAAGTGGGGCATATCAACCTTGCGCCGGTCTTGCAGGGCAGTCGTATTGCCACCGAGGCGATGTTTCTGATGATGTCTTGGGTTTTTGCGGTGGGCTATCGTCGGTATGAATGGAAATGCGACGCGCTGAATCTGCCGTCGCGCCGCGCGGCGGAACGCTTTGGCTTCACCTATGAGGGGGTGTTTCGCCAGCATATGGTCTATAAGGGCCGCAATCGCGATACCGCCTGGTTCGCGGTGATTGATGCGGATTGGCCCGCCCTGCGCAGCGCTTACCAGCGCTGGCTGGCCCCCGACAACTTTGATGCCAATGGTCAGCAACGCTCCCGTCTGTCGGACGTCATCCATCCGCTGCTTTCGGCCCGCGACCCGGTGTTTTAGGCGTCCTGCGCCCGCACTGACATGGCTCAGCGTCGGCGGCATTTCAAAACGCGGCCCCCATCGCCAGCCTGTCGCGGACCAAGCCGCTGATCCGCTTCAATCCCTGCCGGTGGTCGCGGACCAGATCGCGCGCCGCGTCTTCCAATGGTTGGTCATGGGCGCTGGCGGCGATCCCCGACAGGAATTGCCCGATATAGGCCAGCGCATCGTCATCGGGCACGCCCCCCAACAGCGCGGCCACATGCGCCAGGTCATCGCGCAGCGCAATCTGGTCGGGCTCGATCCGGTCACCCTGTTCGGCAACCCCCACCGGCTTCGGGCTGCCTTGTGGCAGGGCGGCCAAGACCGTGGCCTGAAATCGCGCCAGACTTTCGATCGGCTTGGCCAGGAATCCATCCGCCCCGGCGGCCATCGCCTGGGGTGCAAGGTCGGCGTCGCCACTTGTTCCCAAAAGCACCGGCACGCGCGGGCTGGTCCGCGCAAGGTCGGCGATCAGATCGGCCCCCGACCCATCGGGCAGGCCAAGATCGACGATCACGATCGTCGGCCGATACGTCTGCAAATGTCTTCGCGCCGAGCGCAGACAATCGGCCCGCCGGATCCGCGCCCCGGACCGCAGACACAAAAGCCGCATCGCTTCGCAGGCGAACCGGCTGTCTTCGACGACCAACACCGTCAGCCCCAAAAGCGGTCGCCCCGGCTGCGGCCCGCGGGTCGAAAGAAAGTCCGTCAGATCATCGCCCATGGCGCGCCTCCTTGCGGTTTCGGGCCTCGTCGGGGTGAGCCTAGGCGGAAACTCCCTAACGCTTGGTGAACACGGATGCCGCCACTGCGGCGTTGCAGCGCTTGCGCTGCCTGCGGCGTCTGGTCATAACTTCGCCTGCATCGCAGCCCCTGCCGGAGACCCCGCCATGATCGGACGCCTGAACCACGTTGCCATCGCCGTTCCCGATCTTGACGCCGCCGTGGCGCAATACCGTGGCACGCTTGGCGCACAGGTCCGCCCCCCGCAAGACGAGCCGGATCACGGCGTGACGGTGGTCTTCATCGATCTGCCCAATACCAAGATCGAGCTTTTGTATCCCTTGGGTGAAAACTCCCCCATCAACGGCTTTCTCGAAAAGAATCCGGCCGGCGGCATCCATCATATCTGCTATGAGGTTGACGATATTCTGGCCGCCCGTGACCGGCTGCAAGCCGAAGGCGCGCGGATTTTGGGCAGCGGCGCGCCGAAGATCGGCGCGCATGGCAAACCGGTGCTGTTCTTGCACCCCAAAGATTTTAACGGCTGCCTGATCGAGCTGGAGCAAGTCTGATGAGCATCACGGGTGCCATCATCCTGTTCGCCGTGCTGTGGTTTGTGGTGTTTCTCATCGTGCTGCCGATCCGCTTCCAAAGCCAGTCGGACGCGGGGCATGTGGTGCCGGGCACCCCGGCTTCGGCCCCCGCTGGCGATGTCGTGGCCGCCAAGGCCAAGATCACCACGGTGATAGCGGTGGTACTGTGGGGGATTATCGCCGGAGTGATCTTTTCAGGGGTGATTTCGATCCGCGATCTGGACTGGTTCCACCGGCTGGCCCCCGAAGTGCCAACGAATTAGCCTTGCCCCCTCTGTCCAAACGGCGCGAGGCGGTGGAACAAATGGGTGAACGTCGCCACTCCCAGCACGGGGATCAGCAAGTTGATAAAGGGTAACGACAAGGGGGCAGCCATCAGCATTCCGGCCAGCCAGATCTTGCCCGAGTAGTGTTTGCGCAATGCCTTTGCCGCCTTGCGGTCCATGCGCCGCATGGCGACGGTCTGGAAATACTCGCGCCCGAGCAGATAGCCGTTGACCGCCCAGAACAGCAGCGGGGCGAATGGCCCGACCAATCCATAGGCCAAAAGCGCCAGCAAATTGACCGCCACCAGAACGCCGAAGAAATTCACTGATCCGATAAGGCCGTCAAAAAATCCTTGCCGCGCCACTTGGGGCAGCGCGGGGTAGTGGCGATCTTCGACCGCCTGGGCCACGTCGTCGAGGAACATCCCCGAAAACAACGCCGCCACCGGCACCATCAAAAATACCGACAGGCCGATCATCAGCAGGATCGACCCCCAGCCCAACAGATCCTTGACCCAATGCACCTCGCCAACCCAAGGCAGGGTCAACGCGTCGGGCGTTGCCCAGTCAACCAGTTGCACCACGCCCGCGTAAACCCCGACCAACAGCGCCAAAGACAAAGCCGCGCCCAAAGCCATGACCTTCAGGAAGCGGCGGTCGGTCATCTGACCCAAAGCCGCAAAGAACGACGCCCAGATCACTGCCAAGGTCCGATCACTGCGCCACCCAGGTGGTGATCGCCGCCATATCCGGGCGCGGACGTTCCGGCGGGGTGGCGGTTTCCGTGCCGATATGAATTATCCCGGCCACCCATTCGCCGGGCGCCATGCCCAACCCTTCGGTCCTGAAAACCGGGTCGGCCACCGCCCAGCCGGTCAGCCAGTTCGCGGCCCAGCCCGCCGCATGCGCGGCATTCAGCAGCGTCACGCAGGCCGCCCCCGTCGACAGCATCTGCTCGGTCTCGGGGATTTTGTCGGTCGGGCGCGGCACTTTCACCACCACCACGGCCAGATCCGAGTCGGCGAATTGCGCCACACCCTTAGCCAGGGGTTGCGCCTCTAGCTCCAGCGCCGCGCCCCGCACCGCCGCCAAAGCCGCCAGCCGCCTGAGCGCCGCGGCCTCCAATACACTGAACCGCCACGGTTCCAGCTTGCCGTGATCGGGCACGCGGGCGGCCGCCGTCAGGATCGGCAGAAGTTCGTCGCGCGATGGCACCGGCAGCGCCAGGG
>JANMDM010000322.1:0-2011 GCA_031376305.1 Pseudomonadota bacterium
GCGATGGAGCAGAGCCTGCGCGCGCCGGAAGGCGGGCTGGAGCCGAAGGAAAGCCGCAAGCAGGACGCCGCCTTTCATGGCTTGATTGCCACCGGCAGCGGCAACCGGTTCGTCGCCGAGGCGCTGACCACGCATCTGCGACTGAGCGAAGCTGCCGCGTCAGATGGCGACCCCTCCTTTTACCGGATGAAACAGGCCACGCAGGAACATCTGGCGATCCTGAACGCCCTGGAAAGCCAGCAATTCGACAGCGCCGCCGACCTGCTGCGGGTCCATCTGCGCCATTCCTTCGGCCCGCGTCCACAAGCCGCCAACCGTGGCGCGCCGCCACTGCTGGCGCTGACCCGCCGCCTGAAACCGTAGGCCGGGCATGGTGCAAAAGATCGCCCTGTTCCCGGAAGCCAGCTTTGGGGCCGCCCTGAACTGCGTCGGCATCGCGCAGGCGCTGCGTGCGCGCGGGGCGCAGCCGGTTTTCATCTGCCATTCGGGGTTTTCCGGCGTTTTCGCCGATTACGGCTTTGCCGAATACCATTTGCCCCCGGCCGACCGATCGGGCGGCGCCGGGCAGGAAGAAGACTACTGGCAGGCCTTTCTGGGCCGCCACCTGCCGCATTTCAACCTTAGCCCCGCCGATCAGATCGAGACCTATGTAGCCCCGACCTGGGACGCGATCGTGGATTCGGTGGTGGCCGCCGAACGGCCATTGCGGCAGCTCTTGGCCAAATTGCAGCCCGATGCCATCGTGCTCGACAATGTGGCGATGTTTCCGGCTGTCGCCACGGCGGGCTGCCCCTGGATCCGAATGATTTCCTGCGCCGAAACCGAACTCGGCGATCCGCAGGTGCCACCCTATCTGTCAGGCCTGGCCGCCGACGACCAAGCAGGGGCCGAGGCTTTCCGCAAGCGCTATGTGACGGCGACAAAGCCGGCGCATCTGCGCATGACCGCGCTGCGTGAGGCCTCCGGTCTGCCTCCCCTTGCCGCCGGAGAGTTTCTGGATCCCTCGCCTTATCTGAACCTGCTGCTGACCCCCGACATTTTGAAACGGGATCGCGCCAACCCGTTGGACCCGGCGCTTTATTGCTATCTGCCGTGCTGTGTGCGCCTCGAGCCCGCCTATACTGTCCCCGGCTTTCCCGGGGCTTCCGGCCCGTTGGTCTATGTCAGCTTTGGCAGCCTCGGAGCGCTGGATATTGCCCTGATCAAGCGTGTCCTGCAGGTGTTGGCGCGTCTGCCTGCGCGGTTTCTGGTCAATGTCGGCGGTTACCGCGATGCCTATGAGGCGGTGCCGGATAATGTTCATCTGGCCGCGTGGTTTCCGCAGCCGTCCGTATTGGAACAGGCCGATCTGTTTATCCACCATGGCGGCAATAACAGCCTGTGCGAGGCGCTGCTGTTTGGCGTGCCGTCGCTGATCCTGCCCTATTGCTGGGATGGCCACGACAACGCCCGCCGTGTCGTCGAGATTGGGGCCGGACAAAGCATCGCGCGCGCGGGATGGACCGACGCGATGCTTGAACGGGAAATCCGCTCATTGCTGGCGGACAGTGCAATGCGCGCGCGGCTTCGCGCCAATGCCGCACAGATGGGGCGCAGGGCTGGCCCGGAAATTGCATCCGATCGAATTCTGGCGGTGGCCGCGTCGGCGCAAGTCAAATCAAACCGCGCAGGACCGGCGCCAAGCGTTTGAGGTTGAGAAAATCCAGCCCAAAGCCGCGGGTATGCGGCGCCTGGGTGCGGGAGTCTCTGACGGTAGCGAACCGGGATGGTGCAGAACCTGCTGCGTTCCAGGTCCTGCAGTATCTGCCAAGCCAAGCACCTCAACCTGCACGCCCACGCCCCCAAACCCACTCACGACCCGATGACCGAAGATTACCGCGTCATGATCTACGCTGCGACCAGGGCCGAGATCGAGAGAGATCGGCGCAGAGCGCGCGGCCCTTGCCTTCACCTCGATTCTGTCCGCCGCCACCATTGAGCAGGCGGAGGCCCGCCTGACCTTGGTGCTGGA
>JANMDM010000326.1:0-3215 GCA_031376305.1 Pseudomonadota bacterium
GCCCGTTTCTCTTTCTCTGTCCGCCTCAACTTCCAGGCCTTCCAGCCCGGCAATCCCCCAAACCAGCATCAGCCAATCCGGTGAGCCGCTATCTACGGACACTCGATAAAACCCGCAAGACCTAATCGAAAAAAATATGTCATTTTCTTATCAGCGCCGGTTTTACCCTCAATATCTTGCGGTTAGAGCAATGATGGCAACAAGGTGGCCCGGTATCGGGTAATAAAATTTCGCGCGGCATCCGGGCTTTTGCGGTACCACCAAGGTTATCCACAGACTCGCGGCGGCGCTGCCTGACAATTTTGGGCTTCCGGGCCGACAAACCCAAGGCCAGCGCCTTCAGGAGGCGACTCGGGGGCGCTTTTGCCTGAGTCGCAGGCTCAGCAGGCCCAAAATCGCCAGCAGATACAGGAAGGGTTCCAGCGGCCAGGCTTTGACCAGCCATAGATAATGGACGGCCCCCGCCAGTGCCGCCGCATAGGTCAACCTGTGCAGTTTTTGCCAGCGCCCCGCCCCGAGCCGTCGCACCGACCAATTGTTGGACGTGACCGCCAGCGGCAGCAGCAGCAACAACCCCGCCATGCCGATGGTCACATAGGGGCGCTTGAAAATGTCCCCCAGCGCCTGAGAGAGTTGCAACCCCATGTCCAGCCCCACCCAGGTGAGGAAATGCAGCAGAATATAGAAGAAGGCCAAAAGCCCGATGGCGCGGCGAAACTTCAGAAGGTTCACCCCGGCATAGCGCCGCAGCGGCGTGATGCACAACCCGGCGACGATCAGTTTCAGACCCAGCAATCCCAACTCCCGCTCAAGCCCCTTGACCGGATCGGCGCCCAAGCCGCCGGTCACGCCTTGCCAGAACAGCCACGCCGGTATGAGCGCACCCAGAGCATAGACCGGCCAGGTCGGAACCCTGCGGGCCTGGGCATTTACCCAAGCGGCGATGTCCATCAGAAATCCTTGGTCAAATCTTGCCCGGCATAAAGCCCGGCCACCTCGGCTCCGTAGCCATTGAATATACGCGTCTCTTGCCGACCGCCGAACAGCCCCGACCCCAGACGCCGCTCCGTCGCCTGCGACCACCTTGGATGGTCCACGTCCGGGTTCACGTTGGAATAGAACCCATACTCATCGGGGCCTTGCAGGTTCCAGGTGGTTTCCGGCTGCGTATCGGTCAGGCTGATCCGCACGATCGCCTTGATCGACTTGAAGCCGTATTTCCACGGCACCACCAGCCGGATCGGTGCGCCCGACTGGTTGGGCAGCGGCTCGCCGTAAAGCCCGGTCGCCATGAGGGTCAGCGGGTGCATCGCTTCGTCGAGCCTAAGCCCTTCGCGATAGGGCCAGTCAAGGATCGGCAGCGCCTGCCCCGGCATCTCATCCGGGCGCATCAGGGTTTCAAAGGCCACATACTTGGCACTTGGCTGCACGCCGACACGGGCCAAAAGGTCCGACAGCTGGAAGCCGATCCACGGCACCACCATCGCCCAGGCTTCGACACAGCGGAACCGGTAGATGCGTTCTTCCAGCGTCATGCCGGTCAGAATATCGCCCAAGGCGTAGTCGCCGGGTTTGTCGACCATGCCGTCGATCTTGATGGACCATGGATCGGTGACCAAACCTGCGGCACTGGCGGCAGGATCTTCCTTGCCAGTGCCGAATTCGTAATAGTTGTTGTAGCTGGTGATCTCTTGCAGCGTGTTTGGCGCCGCATCGGTGGAATAGGCCGACGGCTTGGCGGCGATCTTGGCCAGCGCCGGGCCCGCTATGACCGCCGCTGCCGCCCCGGCAAGCAAGTGCCGCCGGTTCAGGAACAGGGCCTTCGGGGTCACATCGGACCAATTCAGGTTGGAGTTAACTCGATTGCGCACTGTCTGTCTCCACTCGGGTCTTAAGCGGAACTTACAGGATACGGGCCTTTCGATCTAATAAAGTAATCTCACGTCTGTGTTCACGGGCTGTAACAATCGCGCGGTCAGAACGGGAAACGGGGGCAGATTTCCCCACCCCCGTCGCCCCTCAATGCAGCACCGCTTCCTCGGGCCGGGGCCGCACCGACCGCGACACCCGTTCGCCAACGATAAGCCCGTCAGCCCCGGCGCTGACCACCACCGTGTCGCCGTCCTTCACATCGCCCGCCAAGATCATCTCGGCCAGAGGGTCCTGCAAGTGCCGCTGGATCACCCGCTTCAAAGGCCGCGCCCCGAACACCGGGTCATAGCCTTCGTCGGCCAGCCATTTGCGCGCCGGATCGTCCAGAACCAGCGTGATCTTGCGCAGCGCCAGCCGTTTTTCCAGCCGCCGCATCTGGATGGTGACGATCCCGTTCATATCGCCCCGCGTCAGCCGGTCAAAGATGATTGTCTCATCCAGACGGTTCAGGAATTCCGGCCGGAAATGCCCGCGCACCGCTTCCATCACCTGCCGATGCGCCGGGGTCGGGTCCGACCCTTCCGGCAACTGGCTCAGCGCTTGGCTCCCAAGGTTCGAGGTCAGCACGATCAGCGTCTGCTTGAAATCAACGCGGCGGCCCTGCCCATCGGTCAGCACTCCATCATCCAGCACCTGCAACAGCACGTTGAACACATCGGGATGGGCTTTTTCGACCTCGTCGAACAGCACCACCTGATAAGGTCTGCGCCGCACGGCTTCGGTCAAGACCCCGCCCTCGTCATAGCCGACATAGCCCGGCGGCGCGCCGATCAGGCGTGACACCGCGTGTTTCTCCATGAACTCCGACATGTCGATGCGCACCATCGCATTTTCATCATCAAACAGATATTCGGCCACCGCCTTGGTCAATTCGGTTTTACCGACGCCGGTGGGGCCAAGAAACAGGAACGACCCCAAAGGCCGCCCCTCATCATTCAGCCCGGCCCGCGCCCGGCGTACCGCATTGGCCACCGCAACCACCGCCTGCCGCTGGCCGATCACCCGCTTGCCCAGCTCCTCCTCCATGCGCAACAGCTTGTCGCGCTCACCCTCAAGCATCTTCGATGTCGGAATCCCGGTCCAGCGTTCGACCACCTCGGCGATCTGTTCGGGCCACACGGCTTCTTCGACCAAGAGCCCGTCTTCTTGCGCCTCAGCCTCCAGCAGTTGCTTTTCCAGCCCCGGAATGACGCCGTAAGACAGCTCGCCCGCGCGTCCAAGGTTGCCGTCGCGTTTCGCATGCTCCAGATCGGCCCGCGCCCGCTCCAGCTGTTCCTTGATGC
>JANMDM010000355.1:0-6193 GCA_031376305.1 Pseudomonadota bacterium
AGAATCGCGGCGGAACTGCGCAAGCTGACCGCCATATTCAGGTGAGAGAAATGGTGAATTGTGGCGCTCTGGTGCCGCAATTCTGCCGTGCATTTCCGTCATCTTCTGCAGTCCGCTCAGGCTACCACTACATATGGGTGAATACGGGCGGCGATCCCTGCTGCATTGTTCACGTTTGAGCCATTCCCACGCCCATATCAGGCTTTATTTCCGTAAGGTATCTGGAGCCTGGAGGGACAGATGCAGATTGGACGCAGAGCGATCATGGTCGGCGGGACTTTCTTCCTTGCCGCCGCGACAGGGCACATCATGCAAAATACCGATGCCTTCGGTGCAAGATTGCGCGCAACGGCAGCGATGGCCGTGCAGGATGAACTGGTACTGGCCAGTCTGACCAGCGCTTCGACGCAAACCAGCCCGTCGCCTGCGACGCCTTCTGCGGGTGCCACGGGCGCCCTTGCGGCTGCGGTTCTGCGGTCGGTGCCGGATTTTCCCGACCTGCCGTCAATCGAACCGCTGCCGCTGCGCGCGACGACGCAGCTTGCAGCGCGGCTAAGCGATGTCACATCCGACTACATGCGCGCTGAAACTTTGGCCGACCGGGAATATGACACTTATGGGATCGCCTGCGCTGCGCCCGCGCTGACCCTTACACCCCTGAAGTCGGCAATGCTGGGTATGGCACTGACGGCGCCGTGTCACCCGAATGAAATAGTGCGGATCAGCCACGCTGGCATGACCTTCGCCGCCATGACCGACGACAAGGGCAATTTCACCGCCACCATTCCGGCGCTGGCGGCAAAAGGCGAGGTATCCGTGCATCTTGAACATGGGCGGGACCTTAGCGCGTCGCGGCTGGTGCCTGATCTGGGCTCGGTCTCCCGCATCGCGCTCTCAACGCGAGGGGCCGCCGGGCTGCATCTGAATGCCTATATCAACGGCGCCGCCAATGGCGAACCGGGCCACATTCGGCCGGGCAATATCGGCCTGCCAACGCTGGGTCTTGGCGGGTTTCTGGTGAATCTGGGCGACCCCGCCCTCGCTCAACCCATGCTCGCAGAGGTGTTTACCGCAGCTGCCAAAAAACCGGCCGCGCTGACCGAGGTGGTGGCAACCGTCGAGCCAGGAAACTGTGGGCACGACGTTCTGGGCACGATTTTCACCCAACAGGGGACGGTGCTGCCCACCACCGGGGCTATCAGCGTTGCGATGCCCGATTGCGATGCGCTTGGTGATCTGGTGGTGATGGATATGGGCAGAGCGCTGACCACGGTTGCCTTGGCCAGTGCCCAGCCTCAGCCCTAAAACCTATAGATAGCCTTGGCTGCGAAAACTCAGGACTTGTGTCTTGCCGATGACCAGATGGTCATGCAACACGATCCCCATCACCTGTGCCGCATCCAGAATCTGATTGGTGACAACCACATCGGCGTCCGACGGTGTCGGATCGCCCGAGGGGTGATTGTGGACAAGGATAAGCGCCGAAGCATTCAGTTCCAACGCCCGTTTCACCACTTCGCGCGGATAGACCGGCACATGATCCACCGTGCCGCGTGCCTGTTCCTCATCGGCGATCAGCACGTTTTTGCGGTCCAGAAACAGGATGCGGAATTGTTCGGTTTCCCGGTGCGCCATTGCGGCACGACAATAATCCAGCAACGCATCCCATGACGCCAGTACCGGGCGGTTCATCACCTTAGACCGGGCCAGACGATGGGCCGCCGCCTCGACGATTTTCAGCGCCTGAATGACCGATGCCCCGACGCCGGCAACCTCGCTCAGACGGTGAGCGGGGGCCGAAACGACACCGTTGAAATCCCCAAAGACTTCCAACAGCCTCCGCGCCAGCGGTTTCACGTCTTGGCGGGGAATAGCGCTGAACAGCACAAGCTCCAAAAGCTCATAGTCCGGAAGCGCCGTGGCACCGCCCTGCATGAACCGGGCGCGCAGGCGTTGGCGGTGATCCTTGATGTAAGACGGCAACCGCCCTTCCGGCAAAAGCATGTCCGGCGCCTCATCGGCGTCAAAAAGCGGAAGCGGAGCTTCCTGAAAGGCATGAGTCGGGCACATGGCCAAAGGGTCTGCCCGCATGGTTGAGAATTGGTTAACGACGCCCAGCCAAAGCCTCAGAAATCCAGATCAGCGTAATGCGCAGGCGGCGGAAAGCCCGAAATCTGATCCGCCAGGATCGAGCGGAACGATGGCCGCGATTTGATCTTGGCATACCATTCCTTGACCGTCGCCGAACGGTTCCAGTCCACATCCGAAATATAGTCCAGACAAGAAAGATGGGCGGCGGCAGTTAGGTCGGCCAGTGTCATCTGATCGCCTGCGACCCAGCGGCGCTGATCAAGCAGCCAGCTCAGATAGTCCAAGTGGAACTTGATGCGGCTGGCCCCGGTTTTGACGTTCTTGGAATCTGGATAGCCCTGGCCCATGATCTTCTTGTTCACGCGCTCATACAGCAGTTTCGAGGTGACTTCGGCGTGGAACTTGTCATCAAACCAGGCACACAGGCGACGCACCTCATAGCGGCCATCGGCGTCGCGTGGCATCAGCCGCGGTTCGGGCACGGTTTCTTCCAGAAATTCGCAGATCGCCTGGCTTTCTGACAGGGTGCGGTTGTCGATCTTCAAGACCGGGATCTTGCCCGCCGGATTGCGGCGCAGAAAGTCCGGGCCTTGTTCCCAGTATCGTTCCTCGACCAGTTCCACTTCGATCTTCTTTTCGGCCAAAGTCAGACGGACCTTGCGGCAGAAGGGCGACAGGGGGACATGATAAAGACGGGTCATGGGCTTGGGCTTTCAGGGTCAGGTGCCCCCTCTGATAGACTCCGGCGGGGGTGCGTTCAATCCTCGAAACAGGCGGCGCGGCCATCGGCCAGAATCGTCTCGGCCCCTTGGCGGATCTGCGCCGCTCGTCGGCGGATATAACCGGAGTTTTTTGCCGGGTTTCGGCCCTTGGGATCCGGAAGTATCGCCGCTATCCGGGCGGCCTGATCTGCCGTCAGGTCAGCCGCGGACACGCCGAAGTAGTGCTGTGCGGCGGCTTCCACGCCAAAAATGCCGGGGCCGGTTTCGGCAACATTCAGATAGACGTCCAGAATGCGGCGTTTGGTCCAGACCAGTTCGACCGCTGGCGTCAAAATCCCTTCCAGGGCCTTGCGCGCCCAGCTGCGGCCTTGCCACAGGAAAACATTCTTGGTGACCTGCTGCGAGATCGTCGACGCCCCGCGCCCTTCGCCTTCGTCGATGGCTTTGCGAATGGCCTTCATGTCGAAGCCCCAATGATTGCAGAAATTCGCGTCCTCGGCCGCGACAACGGAACGGGCCATTTCCGGGGCCATATCGCCGATCGACACCCAGTCGCGTTCGATCCCGCCCTGCCGAAAGCGTTCGGCAAGGACATAGGGGGTCAGCCGTGGGTTGATGAAAGCATAGATAAATATCAACGCGAGCAAAGCAGCAGCGGCATAAAGCGCGCCACGGCCGACAAGCCGCGCCGTCATGCGGGCCAGCTCGCCCCAGGTTGGCAGATCATCCTCTGCTTTGGGAGCGGGCTTTTTGCTGCTCCGCTTTTTTGGTGGTTTTGCACGGTCTGCCATAGCGGCACCTTAGCCACGAAGCCGGGCGACGGGTCAACCCCAAGGCAGCGAAAACGTCTTGACGTTGGTAAAGGATTTCATCGCTTCGATGACGCCCTCTTTGTAACCGTTTCCGCTGTCCTTGATGCCTCCGAACGGCGACATTTCGATGCGGTAACCGGGGACTTCCCAGATATTGACGGTGCCGACGACAAGGCCACGGATATAAGCCTGCATGCGGCGGTAATCATTTGTGCAGACCCCGGAGGACAGACCGAAAGCGGTGGCATTGGAAATAGCCATGGTTTGCACATCGTCATCGGGCACGCGGACGATCGGGATGATCGGCCCAAAGGTTTCCTCCATGACCAATTCGCTTTCATGGGATACATGATCGACGACAATCGGCGGCAGCACGGCGCCCTTGCGGCCCGGATCGTACAGCACGCGTGCGCCCTGCGCCTCGGCCATGTAGACGCGCTTTTCAAACAGTTCGGCGGCGCGGGCGTGAACGACGGTCCCCAGATCGTTGCCGGGGTCCATCGGATCGCCAAAGCGCAGCTTTTTCGCCCGCTCCAACACCAAGGGCACAAAGCGACCCGCCACGCTTTCCTGGCACAAGATGCGCTTGACGGCGGTGCAACGCTGGCCCGAATTTTTGGTCGCCCCGGCCACCGCCAGATCGGCGGCGCGGGCCAGATCGGCGTCCGAGAGGTCGTTGCAGATGATCAGCGGGTCATTGCCGCCCAGCTCCAGCACCTGCCGCTTGTACACCGCCCTGGCCGCGATCATCTTGCCCACCGGCACGCCGCCGGTAAAGGTGATCAGCTCGTAGTTCGGGTTGGTGATCATCTCGTCGCCAATATCGGCAGGCCAGCCTGTGACCACCGAGAGCATCTGCGGCGGCAACCCGGCCTCATACAAGGCATCCGCCAGCCAGATCGCGGTCAGTGGCGTCAGCTCGGTCGGCTTGACGACGATGCAGTTGTTGGTGGCAATCGCCGGCGCGATCTTGTGACTGACCATGTTCAGCGGGTGGTTGAAGGGCGTGATCGCCGAGATGCAGCGCAGCGGTTCACGGGTGGTGAAGATCTTGCGCGCCTTGCCATGTGGGGTCAGGTCGCATGAAAAAATCTCGCCATCGTCATGAATGCACATCTGACCGGCCAACGTGTAGACGTCATAAGCCCGACCGCATTCGTAAAGGCTGTCACCAATGGAAATGCCCAATTCGGCGGTGATGATCGGGGCCAGCTCTGCCTTGCGGTCATTTATGATGCGGGCGACGTTCAGCAGGATCTTCTGCCGCGCGTACCGCGTCAGGGTCGGCTGATAGGTCGCCGCAATCTCAAAAGCCTCGCGGGCATGTTCGGCGGTGCCCGCCGGAACCGAGCCGATCATCTCGCCGGTAAAGGGATAGTGGACCGGCAAGCGTTCCTTGCTGTCAACCTTGCGGCCGGCAATGCGCATGGCTTCGTGACGCATCGGGATCGGGGGATTGCTCATCTTTGGTCCCTTACTGTGCCGCAGCGGTGGTGGCGTAATAGAAAGCGTCGAAATTTCGCAGCACTGGTTGGCTGGGCAGGTCGATCACCCGGTTGACGATGAAGGGCACTTCTTGTTCGGTCAGGCCGCCATGACTGCGCAGGGGTTCGTTCAGCGCCGCCAGATCATGGCGATGCGCCGAAGTGCCGATGGTCATGTTTTCGCCCGAGATCATCACGATATCGCCGATCCGGTCGCCGGGCAGTTCAAAGCGCCTGATCGCCTCGGCCTTGTCGATCACCAGAATGATCCCCGGCACAGCGCGCAGCCGCGCGATGATATTCGCCTGATCGGCACGGGCAGGCAGATAGGCGGTGGCGAAGGACCCCAGCGCGCCGTGGTGCACCACATAGGGATCGGTGATCGGCAAAATCACCCGCGCCGCCGCCGTGCCCAGCCATTGGTCCAGCAGATCCTGCGCATAGACCACGGCGGGCGCGCCGTCGGCCAGGTGTTTGGGTTTCATGCCGTGGTCGGCGGTAACGACGATGGCGGCGCCCATCGCGTCCAGTTCGGTCAGATACAGATCGAACATTTTGTAGAACGACTGCGCGCGGGCATCTTCAGGCGCATATTTGTGCTGCACATAATCAGTCGTCGTCAGATACATCACATCGGGCTGCCATTCGCGCAACAGCTTGACGCCTGCGGCAAACACGAATTCGGACAACTCCGCCGAATAGACTTCGGGCTGCGGCATACCCAACCAGGCGCTGGCATTGTCCTGACCATGCTCAGCCTGCGTCGAAGTGGCGGATTTTTCCGCCGAAAAACACTTTGCGCGATCATCTTCGAAGCGCAGCCCCGCACCCAGCAGCGCGCGCAGCTTGTCCTTGGCGGTGACCACGGCCACCCTGGCGCCAGCGTCGTAGAACGCGCCGAAAATCGTCGGGGCGCGCAAGAAGCGCACGTCGTTCATCATGACTTCCTGCCCGGTTTCCGGCTCGTAAAGATAGTTGCCGCAGATGCCATGCACGATGGGCGGCCTGCCGGTCGCGATGGACAGGTTGTTGGGGTTGGTAAACGACGGGATCACCGAATGTGCCAGGCGGTCGGTACCGGTGG
>JANMDM010000388.1:0-2350 GCA_031376305.1 Pseudomonadota bacterium
CGCAGGAATTCACCTATCTGGGCGACGCTGCGCTGATCGACCGGCCGGACTGGCAGGCGACGGGAGCCGTCGACGCCTTCTGCGACTACCTTTACCTGCGCGATAACCCGGCCGGTTTGCACCGGGAGCTTTGGTACCACGAGCAGGGGGATCGTTCCTGGCTGGTGGTGACGCGCAACATCACCACACATGAGATTACATCAGTGGAACTCGCCCGCGATGTGGCACGGCAAAAGGGGCGGTCGAAATGAGCCAGCAAAACCGTTTGCAAGGCGGCCAGATCGACCGTTCCAAAACCTTCCGCTTCAGCTTTGACGGGCTTGCGTATCAGGGCCATGCCGGCGACACCCTTGCCTCGGCACTGCTGGCCAATGGCACCCGCCTGATGGGGCGCAGCTTCAAATACCACCGCCCGCGGGGGCCGATCTCGGCGGGGTCGGAGGAACCGAACGCGATTGTCGAGCTGCGCTCCGGCGCGCGGCGGGAACCCAATACCCGCGCCACGGTGGCCGAACTTTACGACGGGCTGGAAGCCGCCAGCCAGAATTGCTGGCCCTCGCTCAAATTCGACGCTTTGGCGATCAACGACCGGCTGTCGCCCTTCTTCGCGGCGGGGTTCTATTACAAGACCTTCATGTGGCCAAAAGCCTTTTGGGAAAAGCTTTACGAGCCAATGATCCGCCGCGCGGCGGGGCTTGGCAGCCTGTCGGGGCAGGACGATCCGGATGCCTATGACAAGGGCTTTCTGCATTGCGATCTGTTGATCATCGGCGCCGGGCCAGCGGGACTGGCGGCGGCGCTGACGGCGGGGCGCGCCGGGGCACGGCTGATCCTCGCCGATGAGGATTTCCGCATGGGCGGGCGGTTGAACGCCGAGACTTTCGCTTTGGGCGACAGGTCGGGGGCAGATTGGGCGCAAGCCTCGGTGGCGGAACTGGCCAGCCTGCCCAACGTCCGGCTGATGACGCGCACAACGGTCGTGGGCAGCTATGATCACGGCATCTATTCGGCGCATGAGCGGGTCAGCGACCATCTGGCCACCCCTGCCCCCGGTAAACCGCGCCAGATCCTGTGGCGCATCTATTCCAAACGCGCGCTCCTCTGCGCAGGGGCCACCGAACGCCCCATCGCGTTCGAGAATAACGATCGCCCTGGTATCATGATGGCAGGCGCCATGCGCGCCTTTGCCAATCGCTGGGCGGTCACGCCGGGGCAGCGCGTCGCGGTTTTCACCAACAATGACGATGGCTTGCGCACCGCTGCTGATCTGCTGACCAAGGGGGTCACCGTCGCTGCGGTGATCGACAGCCGCAAAGGCGAGGTGGTCGAAAACAGCCGCGGACGTTTGGGCCTGACCGAAGTCACCGTGCGGTCAGCGACGGGCGGCACCCGCATCATTGCCTGCGACGCGCTGGCGGTTTCAGGCGGCTGGAACCCCAACGTGCACCTGACCTGCCACCAGCGCAATCGCCCGGCCTGGGATGACGCCCTTGCCAGCTTTGTGCCGGGCGCGGACTGTCCGGCGGGTATGCGGGTTGCCGGGGCGGCAAGGGGCGTGTTCTCGACCGCCGGGGCTTTGGCCACAGGGGCCGAAGGTGCGCGCGCCGCACTGGCGGACCTTGGCATCACCGCAAAACCGGCCGACCTGCCGCAGGCCGAGGATGCGCCGGTCAACCTCGCGCCACTTTGGTATGTCAGCCACACCTCCGGCCGCGCCTGGGTGGACCAGCAAAATGATGTGACCGTCAAGGACATCAAGCTGGCGCATCAGGAAAACTTCACGAGCGTCGAGCATCTGAAGCGTTATACGACTTTGGGCATGGCCACCGATCAGGGCAAAACCTCGAACGTTACCGGTCTTGCGGTGATGGCCGAACTCACCGGAAAGACTATCCCGCAAACCGGCACCACCATCTACCGCCCGCCCTATTCGGCGGTGCCGATTGGCGCCTATGCGGGGCGATCGGCAGGGGCGGACTTCCGGCCCAAACGTCTGACCCCTTCGCACAAGTGGGCTGCGGAACAGGGGGCGGTCTTTGTCGAAGTCGGCATGTGGCTGCGCAGCCAGTGGTTCCCGCGTGCGGGGGAAGACACCTGGAGGAAGTCGGTTGACCGCGAGGTTCTGACCACCCGCGCCTCGGTCGGCATCTGCGATGTGACCACCCTGGGCAAGATCGACGTACAGGGCGCCGATGCGGCAGAGTTCCTGAACCGCATCTATGCCAACCCCTTTGCCAAACTCGCCGTGGGCCGCGTCCGCTATGGGCTGATGCTGCGCGAAGACGGCATGGTGATGGACGACGGCACCGCCGCCCGTCTGGCGGAAGATCATTTCGTTGTCACCACCACC
>JANMDM010000329.1:0-12663 GCA_031376305.1 Pseudomonadota bacterium
CTGCCCCCCACGGCCCCGGATTTGATCCGGGGCCGTCCCCCGAGGATATTGCCAGACAGAAAATGCTGGGGAGGGGCTGGTGATGCGGTCGGTTCTCCCCATCCTCACCGTCCTCCTCGCCATTGTCGTGCTCTGGTATGCGGCGGCGGTGAAACTCAACTCGGCCTGGACCTATGATCAGGCGGCGCGCGCCGGGGCCGAGGTGACATTCTCGGAAATGGTCAAGGACACCATGGTGCAAGACCGCCCGGTGCTGCCGGCGCCGCATCAGGTGGCCAAGGGCCTCTGGGACGGGCTTGCCGGGCAGGCGATCAGCTCGAAGAAAAGCCTTGTCTGGCACGGCTGGGTAACGCTGTCGGCGACGCTGGTCGGCTTTGGCATCGGCACGCTCGGCGGCATCCTCTTGGCGGTGGGGATTGTCCATAACAAGGCGATGGATCTTTCGGTCATGCCCTGGGCGATTGCCAGCCAGACCATCCCGATCCTCGCCATCGCGCCGATGGTGATCGTGGTGCTGGCTTCGGTCGGGATCACCGGGCTGATCCCGAAGTCAATCATCTCGGCGTATCTGTCATTCTTTCCGGTGGTGGTGGGCATGGTCAAGGGGCTGCGCAGTCCCGATCAGATGCAGCTTGATCAGTTGCGCACCTATAGCGCCAGCCGCAGTCAGACGTTTTGGAAGCTGCGGCTGCCGGCCTCGGTACCCTATCTGTTCACCTCGCTGAAAGTCTCGATTGCGGCCAGCCTTGTGGGGGCGATTGTCGGCGAACTGCCGGCGGGGGCGTCGGCAGGGCTTGGGGCGCGGCTTTTGTCTGGCAGTTACTATGGCCAGACCATCCAGATCTGGTCGGCGCTGTTTGCGGCGACGATTCTGGCGGCTGGCCTGGTGATGATCGTCAGCGCGGTTGAGCGGCGGGCGCTGAAGCGGATGGGGATGCGGACATGATCTGGTTTTGGGGTGCGGTTGCCTTCTGGCTGACGGCCTGGGCGTTCAACGCCTGGGCGGCGGTCCAACCCTTTGCGCAGACCAGAAGCTGGCGGCTGGCGATCCCGGCGCTGTTCGGGGTGACGCTGTTGGTGCTGTGGGAAGGCACGGTGCGCGGCCTGCAGGTGCCGGGGGTGATTTTGCCCGCCCC
The DNA here is from genome assembly GCA_031376305.1 of Pseudomonadota bacterium. Taxonomy (GTDB): domain Bacteria; phylum Pseudomonadota; class Alphaproteobacteria; order Rhodobacterales; family Rhodobacteraceae; genus TMP-24. The sequence continues at coordinate 1,137 of JANMDM010000329.1, forward strand.
CTCGGTGATCTGGAAAACGCTGATCGCCTCACTGCCGACATTGCGTGACGATTTCAGCCAGACGATCCTTAAGGGCGGTTTATCGGGATATCTGATCGGCTGCGGATCGGCTTTTCTGACGGCGATTGCCATTGACCGCTCGCCCTTCCTGCAACGCGGATTGCTGCCGATCGGCAATTTCGTGGCGGCACTGCCCATCGTCGGTGTCGCGCCGATTTTGGTGATGTGGTTCGGCTTTGACTGGCAGTCGAAGGCGGCGGTGGTGGTGGTGATGGTGTTTTTCCCGGTTCTGGTGAACACCGTGGCCGGGCTGGCGGCCTCTGAGCGGATGCAGCGCGATCTGATGGCGACATGGGGCGCGAATTACTGGCAGGCCCTGTTCAAACTGCGCCTGCCTGCGGCGATGCCATTCATCTTTAATGGCTTGAAGATAGCGACGACATTGGCGCTGATCGGCGCGATTGTCGCCGAGTTTTTCGGAAGCCCCATCGTTGGCATGGGCTTTCGCATCTCGACTTCCGTGGGCCAGCTTTCTTTGGACATGGTTTGGGCTGAAATCGCTGTCGCGGCCTTGGCGGGTTCGGCATTCTATGGTTTGGTGGCGGTCATTGAAAAGGCCGTCACCTTCTGGCACCCCTCGCAAAGAGGGCGGACGTAAGACGGCATTGACAACATGGAGGACGACAGAATGAAACGACTTTTGACGACGGCACTGTTGGCGGGATTTGCAGCGGGTGGCGCACAGGCGGCGGATGATGTGACACTGCAACTGAAGTGGGTGACGCAAGCCCAATTTGCGGGCTACTATGTTGCCAAGGAAAAGGGCTACTTCGAAGCCGAAGGCCTGAACGTCACCATCATGCCGGGCGGCCCCGATATTGCTCCCGAACAGGTGATCGCCGGCGGCGGCGCCGATGTGATCGTCGACTGGATGCCCGCCGCGCTGGCGGCGCGCGAAAAGGGCCTGGCACTGGTCAATATTGCCCAGCCGTTCAAACATTCGGGGCTGATGCTGACCTGCCTGAAGGAATCCGGCGTGGCAACCCCTGCCGATTTCAAGGGCAAGACCCTGGGCGTGTGGTTCTTTGGCAATGAATACCCGTTCCTGAGCTGGATGGGCACGCTGGGGCTTTCGACCGAAGGCGGTGCGGACGGCGTGACCGTGCTGAAGCAAGGCTTCAACGTCGACCCGTTGTTGCAAAAGCAGGCGGCCTGCATCTCGACCATGACCTATAACGAATATGGTCAGGTTCTGGACGCCGGGATCAGTGCCGATGACCTCGTGACCTTCAAATACGAAGATCAGGGGGTGGCCACGTTGGAAGACGGTCTTTACGTCATGGAAGACAAGCTGGCCGACCCGGCCTTCGAGGACAAGATGGTGCGCTTTGTGCGGGCCGCGATGAAGGGCTGGAAGGACGCCGAAGCCAATCCGGATGAGGCGGCCGGGATCGTTCTGAAGAATGACGAAACCGGCGCGCAGACCGAAGCGCATCAGAAGTTCATGATGGGCGAAGTGGCAAAACTGACCGCAGGCTCGAACGGCGCTTTGGATGACGCGGATTATGCGCGCACCGTCAAGACGCTGTTGGCCGGCGGTTCGGATCCGGTAATCACCAAGGAACCGGAAGGTGCCTTTACCCACGCGATCACTGACAAAGCCTTGCAGTAAGCGTTAGGCACAGAAAGCAGGGCGCGGGGGAAACCTTGCGCCCTTTTGTGCTTCTGGGGGCTTTTGATGCGCAGTGGTTTCGCGCTAGAAGGGGCCAAGACAAGTCGCATCGGTTACGGAGATGAGCACAATGAGCGATACCAGAATGCGGCGTCGGGGACTGGGTTTGGCTGCGTTGGCAGCACTTTCGATCCTGTCCGCCTGCAACAGGGATGCCGCGCCGATGACCGAATGTGTGGGGGATGCACCCGCAGTGCCGCGTATTTCTGACGTGGCTCCGCCAAATTGCCCGAAATAGGTTTGGCGCGACGATAGGGATCCCCCACCGCGCCGCGACCCTGACATAGCGCCGGGTGGCCCGGTGATTTGCGGTCGTCCCGTCGCTGGCGATGATTTGGTCAACGCTTTCGTAACCCTGATCTGCCAGACTTGTTAACAGCTTGCGCACTCTGCGCGGCCGGAACCACGGGCAATGCCCGAAGGCAAGGCAGGACCGACAGCATGACCGAGGCCCCGGTGCCATCTTTGCTGGAGCGTAAGATCGCCGCAGCACGGCCGCGCGCGGATCCGCTGGTGATGTCAGCGGAGCGGGCGTTGGGACTGGCCTTTGCGCGGGTCAGTGAGCAAGCCCTGAACCTGCCGTTGCGGATTGTTGCCGTGACACCGGCAGAGCAGACCGGCACGGAAATTGTTGAAACCTTGCCGGATCTGGCGTTGCTGGCGATGCTTGAGGGGCCGAAGGACGGATTGGGGCTGGCGGTCATTGACGCCAGCGCTTTGTCAGTTTGGATCGAGATGTTGACTTTGGGGCGGCTTGGTTCTGCGGGGCCAGTGCAGCGACGCCCGACGCGAACCGATGCGGTGATGGTGGCGTCGGTCATCGATTCGGTTCTGGTGCAGCTTGAGACCCTGTTGGCGGCGCAAGACGAAGTCATCTGGGCGGGCGGCTTTCGCTATGCCGCTTATCTGCCCGATGCCCGGCCGCTGGGGTTGATGCTGGACGCACCCTCCTACCGGGTGTTCCGACTGACATTGGGGTTTGGCCAGCCGGTCAGCGGCAGCGTGGCAGAGCGGTTGGGGGAGGTGGCACTGATCTTTCCGGCTGCGGGGCAGGGGCCAGCGCCTGTTGGCATGTCAGATAACCCTGAGGTGTTGGATGCGGTTGCCGCATCCAGGCTGGCGGAAGCGGGCCGAGAGGAAATCTGGGCGCAGGCTTTGGCGCGGGCTGTCGCCCATGCAACCACCGAAGTGGTGGCGGTTCTGGGGCGTGTGAGCCTGTCGCTGTCGGATGTTTTGGCGCTTGACGTCGGGGTGTCTTTACCGCTGCCGATGGCGGCTTTGCAAATGGTGCAGCTGGAGGGGGTCGGGGGAACGCTCCTGTGCCGGGGCCAGATCGGGCAGGGCAACGGGCGTCGCGCGCTGCGGCTTTATGCCGGAGTTGACGCGGACGAACCCCTTTATGCATTGCCCGCAACGGTCAGTGAAGTGGTGCCGGCCGCGGCGCAGCCTTTGGAACGTACCGTGCCGCGTGGCCAAGGTGCGCGCAGGGATTTGTCGGGCGCAGCTGATCCGATCTTGCCGGCGGGGGTGGATATGCCGGAGGCACAGGACGGCAGGGGTGGCGAAGTTCCGGCTGACGCCCGTGCGTCTTTGGCCAGAACGTCGATGGCGGGTTAAAGATTGGGTGCATCGCCAATCAGCCTGACCCCGCAAACCCACACAGACCCGCAACGTCTTGTCAGATGAAATCTGCGGCGCCACGGGCCTTGGCACAGAAAAACCATTTGCCGCCTGATGTCTCAGCCCAACCGGTCGCGGTACGGCTCAAGGTTGTACCCCCAGCGGGCGGCGGTGGTGATCAGTGTCTCAGCGGGCACCTTGCCCGCCTGGCTCATTGCCCAGACGACCGAAGACCGGTTGCCGGAGGCGCAATACGCAAAAACCGGGCCGGTGGCGTCAAGGGCTCGGGCCTGCGTGGCGATGATTTCAGCGGTAAAGTTGCCCGGCACGATCTGGTTATCGACAAACTCCAACCCGGCGGCTTCGACGTGTTTGCGCATCTGAGCGGCGTGCAGGGCGCCCGGTATCTCGCCGTCCGGGCGGTTGCAGATGACCCGGACAAACCCCGCGGCCTTCAATGCTGCGACGTCCTCAGGGCCGATCTGCGGTGACACGGCGTAGCGATCGGTCAGGTGGCGGATTTCCATGAGGCTAGTCCCCCGATTGTGTTGCTGCCGGTTTATCCGCCTGCGGAGCGCTGGCGCCAGAACCATACCGGCAAGCATGGCCGATAGAAAGAGCAGACTGCCCCAGCCGCCAAAGCTGACCGAGGCCAAGGCCGGACCGGGGCAAAGCCCGGCCAGCGCCCAACCGATCCCGAACAGGGCCGAACCGACGACCAGGTTTCGCTCAAGCCGGTGATCGGGACGCAGGGGCAGGGGCGAGCCCAGACGCGACAGACCCATGCGCGCCGCCAGCTGCCAGGCAGCGATCATCGGCAAGATTGCGCCGCCCATCACGAAAGCCAGCGTCGGATCCCATTGGCCGAACACATCCAGCCAGCCTTGCACCTTCAGGGTATCGGTCATCCCCGAGATCAGCAGACCCGCCCCAAAAAGCCCGCCAGCCAGAGCCGCAAACAGATTGCGCTGCATCAGATGACCCCCAGAACATGACGAAACAGCAAAATGGTCAGCCCGCCACTGAGAATGAAGACGGCCGTGGCGACGATGCCGCGCAGCGACAGTCGGGAAATTCCGCAGACCCCGTGCCCCGATGTGCAGCCATTGGCCAGCCGGGTGCCGATACCGACCAGCAGCCCGGCCGCAACGACTGTCACGACGTTAGTGGTCAGATGGGTGGGGGTGGCGCCGAAACTCACGCTGATGAGCGCCGGTACGCCGACAAGCCCGATGAGGAAGCTTGACCGTTCGGCCCAGGTATCGCGGCCGCTGCCGTCAGTCAGACCGCCGATGATCCCAGAGGCCCCCATGATCCGCCCATTCACCAAAAGATAGCTTGCGGCCGCAAGGCCAATGAGCAGCCCGCCGCCCAGCCCGTAGATCCAGTCCGCCTGCATGCTCACGACCATCTTTGAAAAACTTTGGTTGGTGATACAACCGCCCTATCCCACGGATCAAGACCCGCGTTTGGGCGTGTACCGCATATCTTCGCACAGGTTTGACTTGCATCAAAGCATGCCAGGGCGCAGCGTTGCTTTATGAGGAAAAGATACTCAGGAGCCTGATAATGAAATCCTTGTCCGACCGCCGTGCCGAACTGACCAACCGCCGGGTGTTTCTTCACCAGCGATTGCACGGGATCGAATCCGAGTTTGACACTCACGAGGCCAAGGATTTCGAGGAGATGGCCACCGAGAGGGAAGGCGACGAGGTGCTTGAGGATCTGGGCAACGCAGCACAACGCGAGTTGCGCATGATCGACGCGGCGTTGAAGCGGATCGCCGCCGAGGAATACGGCGACTGTGTGCGCTGCGGATCGGTGATTGACGCCGGGCGGTTGGACCTTTTACCAGCAACGCCGTTTTGTACGACCTGTTCGGCCAATCACTGAACCCGGCATTTTTGCGCCGTATCCAAACCTGCCGACGGGTTATGCCATTGCCAAAGACCTGTAACTGACCGAAGCTTTTGGGACGTGAAACGCATCGCCGGGCGTGAGGATATATGGCTGACCTTGTCGGATATGGATGTACCGCCGGTGTCGCGACGATTGTCTTGGACAACCCGCCGGTAAATGCGCTTGGGCAGGCATTGCGCGCAGCCCTCCTGGCGGCCTTGGCGCGGGCAGCAGCGGATCCGGAAGTTGCCGTGGTGATTATTGCGGCGGCAGGGCGCAGCTGGCCCGTGGGCGCCGATATCCGGGAATTTGGCAAGCCGCCCCTGCTGCCGCATTTGCCCGCTGTCTGCGCCGCATTGGCGGCTTTCCCCAAGCCGGTGATTGCGGCGCTTAGGGGTTCGGTGCTTGGCGGCGGGTTGGAACTTGCGCTGGCAGCGTCGCTGCGGGTGGCTGCAACGGGCACCGTGTTTGGATTGCCGGAAGTCACCTTGGGGATCTTGCCCGGCGCCGGGGGGACGCAGCGCTTGCCGCGGCTGATCGGGGCCGCGGCTGCGATCGAGATGATGGTGACGGGTGCGCCCGTCGCGGCGGACAAGGCGCTGGCGCTGGGGCTGATTGATAAGATCGCCGCGGGCGACGTGGTGCAGACGGCAGCAGCACTGGCAAAGGCCCATGTGGACGGGCGCCTGCCGCTGCCCGTTGCCGCGGTTCGTCCGGTGCAGGGTCCCGCCGATGCGTCGGCCAATCTGGTGGCGGTGGCTGCGGCGCGGGCGCTGGGGCACCCGCCCCATGACCGCGCCGCCCCCCGCATTGTCGATTGCGTCGAGGCGGCGTTCTTGCTGCCGCCCGAGGAAGGATTTGACTTTGAGCGCACGGCTTTCGGCGATCTGATCGCAACCGCCGAGGCAAAGGCACTTCGTCATGCGTTTTTAGCCGAACGGCGCGGGGCAAAGTCGCTTCCCGCCGGGGGCGATCCGGCACCGAAATTATCCGAAGTTGCTGTTGTCGGTGGCGGCGCCATCGGCGCCGGACTTGCGACCGGGCTTTTGTCGGCAGGGCTGACGGTGATGTTGATAGAAGCCGATGAGTTGGCCGTGTCGCAGACGCTGAGCCGTGTGGTGCGCGCCCAGGAGGCGGCGGTGAAACGTGGCGATCTCAGCCCCAAGAAACATCTGGATGACTGGTTGAACCTGAAGGTCGGGCACAGTGTATCAGATGCTGCCGGAGCCGATCTGGTGATTGAGGCGCTGCCGGAATTGCTATCGCTGAAAGCGCAGGTCTTGGCGCAGATCGGGGCGGCTCTGGCCCCCGGAGTGCCGATCTTTAGCATCACCTGCGGGCTTGATGCTGCCCGATTGGCAATCGCCTCCGGACGACCCGAAGCGCATCTCTGCCTCTATCTTACCGAACCGGTTCGGCAGGTGAAGCTTGTGGAAATAGCGGCTGGAGACGGCCTTGGCGCACCCGCCTTAGCGATGGTGCGGGCTTTGGCCAAAACCCTTGGCTGGCGCTTGCTCAGACCCGGCCCGCAGCCAGGGTTTTTGGGCAAAAGACTGTGGACTTGCCTTGGCGACGCTGCCGACCGCTGCCTTGCTGCCGGGGCCACCCCCTACCAGATTGATCGCGCATTGCGGGCTTACGGCCTGCCGATGGGACCCTATGAGTTGCGCGACCTTTACGGGCTGGATCATGTCTTGCCCGGCCAACCGATCCGCCGCGATGGGGTTGCACCGGCGCCCGAAGGGCAGGCGCTTGCAGATTGGCTCCGGGTCAGCGGACGGTTGGGGCGACGCAGCGGCCAAGGCTATCATCACTATCAAGATGTCGGGCACGCCGCCCAATCCGATGACGCGGTGCTGGCCGAAGCAGACCGTCTGCGCCCGCCCCAGCGCCTGCCTGCCGAAGATATTCAGCGGCGCGTTTTGGCCGGTCTGGCCAATGACGGCGCCTGGGCATTGGCCGAGGGGCGCCTGCGGCAGCCTTCGGATTATGACCTGGTGGCAATGGCGCAGGGATTTCCGCGCTGGCGGGGGGGGGCGATGCAGGCGGCCGATCAGGCCGGGCTATTGGGCCTGCGCAACGATCTGACCCGCTGGGCCGCGACCGGCGACGGCTTTTGGCAGCCCGCGCCGCTTTGGGATGACCTGATCCGCAATGGCCGCAGCTTCGCCGATCTGAATCAGTCCTGACGGGCGAGAAAGGCGGGCCGGTCAGGCTTCGTCGGGCGCCACCAATCCCAGCCCCCGCAAGTAGATACCGATCCCCGCCTCCAGCAGATCCTCGGGCGGAAACGGCGCCCGCGATCCGGGCGCGCCGCGCGCGAACAATTCCACAACCCCATGGCTTAACGCCCAGATATGCGCCGCAAACATCGCCGCAGGCGGGCGTCGCGCGGCGGGAATATGCACGGACAGCGTTTCGGCGGCATGGGTCAGCACGGCGCGCGCCCGTTCCGAGGCCCGCGCCAGATCAGGATTGCGGTTCAGGTTCAGGCCACTTTCAAACATCGCCATGTAATGCCCCGGAAACTTGCGCGCGAAAGCCAGATAGGCGCGCCCCGTCGCCTCAAAGGCGCGCAACGCCGTCGGGCGGCCGTTGTCATAGGCATGGGCCATGAGGTCGGCAAAGATCTCGAACCCCTGACGGGCGCATTCACCGATCAGGTCTTCGCGCCCGGCAAAGTGCCGGTAGACGGCGGCAGGCGTAACCCCGGCATTTTTTGCCGCGTCAGACAGGGTGAACCCCTGCGGCCCCTGCGCTTCGATCAGCTGCAAAGTGGCGTCAATCAATGCCTGCCGCAGGTTTCCGTGGTGATAGCCTTGCTTAGCCATCCAAAATCCCTGGCCCGCCACAAATCCGCGCGTCGATCTTGCCGATGGCCTTGGTGTCGCGCCCCCGGTAATCGACGGCAGTCAGCACCGTCTGGATCGCCGCAATCCGCGCGCGGTCCTTGTCATCGGCGCGGATCACCGTCCAGGGCGCGTGTTTGGAATGGGTTTTCTCCATCGTCTCGGCAATCGCCGCTGAATAAGCGTCCCATTTCTTCAGACCCTCGACGTCAATCCAGCTCAGCTTCCACTGCTTCAACGGATCCTTCTCGCGGTCAAGAAAGCGGCGCAACTGTTCGGCGCGGCCGACATCCAGCCAAAGCTTGACCAACACCACGCCTTCATCAACGATCATCTTCTCGAAATCCGGCAGCTGGCGGAAGAACAGTTTGCGCTGTTCGGGCTTGCAAAAGCCAAAAACCTGCTCGACCACACCGCGATTGTACCAGGACCGGTCAAAAAGCGCGATTTCACCGGCTGCAGGCAGCATGTCGACGTAGCGCTGAAAGTACCATTGACCCGCCTCCCGCTCGCTCGGCTTGGCCAGAGCGACGATATAGGCCGACCGCGGGTTCAGGTTCTCGCGCAAGCGCTCAATGGCGCCGCCCTTGCCGGCGGCATCGCGGCCCTCAAACAACACCACCAACCGCTTGCCGGTGGTGCGCAGATCATAAAGCATCTTCACCAGCTCGATTTGCAGCGCCTTCATCTGCGCGTCGGCGTCGTCGCCGTCCATCTCGCGCCGGTAGGGGTAGGATTTGGCCAGGATGTCCTTGCGCCCCCCGTCCGCAATCGCCTTGCGGACCCCTGCCGGGGCCTCGGTTTCCAGAAATTTGGTGATGTCTCCCACGAAAGGAATGGCATCGGGATCGGGTTTGACCGGCTCAGGTGCTGCGGCTTGAGTCTTGTCCTTGGCCATATCCATCCCTCTCGGTTACATCCGTCCAATATGGCGATTGCCGCGCGCGGCGCAATCACGCGCTTTTCGCAAAAACCTCCTGCCCATTCCCCTTTGCAAAAATATCCCCGCCGGAGGCATCCGACGGCGCAAAGCCCGCCGCCGCGCGGATCAGGTGCCGATTTCTGCCATATCAAAGGGCGTGGACTGATAGATCTCGTTAATCCAGTTGCCATAAAGCAGATGCGCGTGGCTGCGCCAGCGGTTCAGCGGCGGGCGCGACGGGTCATCACCGGGGTAATAGTTCTGCGGCACGTTGATTGCCGTGCCACTGGCCACGTCACGATCATATTCTTCCTTGAGGGTGCCGCTGTCATATTCGAAATGGTTGAAGATGTAGAGCGCCCGGTGGCCCGGATCCTCGACCAGACAGGGGCCGACATCAGCGCTGCCCAAAAGTGTACGCAAACCCGGTGCCGTGTCGATCTCGGCCTGTTTCATTTCGGTCCAGCGGCTGACCGGGATGACGAATTCATCCGAGAAGCCGCGCAGATACGGCGAGGCGGGGGCGCGGTTCTGGTGGCGGAAGCAGCCAAAGGCCTTATGGTCCAGCATATGCTTTTTCACCCCGTGGAAATGGTTGATCATCGCCATGCCGCCCCAGCAGACGCCAAAGGTCGATTGCACATGGGTTTGGGTCCAGTCCATGACCTCAACCAGCTCGTCCCAATAGGTGACATCGGTGAAATCCAGATGCTCGATCGGCGCGCCGGTGATGATCAGCCCGTCGAACTTCTCCTCGCGGACCGCCTCAAATGGCCGGTAGAAGGCCGCCATATGTTCCGAGGCGGTGTTCCTCGTCTCATGGGTGGTCATGCGGATCAGCTGGAAGTCGATCTGCAGGGGGGTGGCGCCGATCAGCCGCGCAAACTGGTTTTCGGTCTGGATCTTTTTCGGCATCAGGTTCAGCAAGCCGATCCGCAGGGGCCGGATATCCTGATGGGCAGCGCGGTCGGGCGAGATGACCATGACGCCTTCTTTGGACAGCACCTGAAAGGCGGGCAGGGATTCGGGCAGGGTAATCGGCATCGGGGAACGTCTCCTCAGGGCATTTCAGGCAAGGTGGGCACCGGTTTTTCGGTCCGAAATGCGCCAAAAACAGAATTTGCGCTCTAGGCGGTCCTGGCTTGGACCTCAAGGGCGCGGGCGATGAGCGTAGTGAAATCGGCTGCTGAGCGGACCTGCGCCACGTCTTCCGCCGTGACCGTCACGCCGCGCGCCGCCATCGCCGCATAGCGGGGCTGGCGGTGATCCAGCAGCCGCGCATAGGCAAAGCGCAGGAAGGCGTCGGGGTCGACGCGGTCTTCGGGCAGGCCCTGTTCGGCCAGATACGCCGCCCAGACCGGGGCAAGGAATTCCGGCCGGTAATAGATCGGCTTCGGGGCGCGGTCGAAACGGCGGATCAGTTCTGCCCGGTGCGCCTCGGAGCCCTTGATCCAGACCAGAAGCAGATTGTCGGCCAGACCCTTCATCACCGGATCATCGGGATTGGCGGGATCCACCACTTCGCAGATCGAACCACCGGAATCGCAGACGAAATTCGAATAGCCATAAAGCGACTGCGCCCGCCCGATGAAGGCGGTCGTATCGAAAAGCGCTGCGACCTCGGCCAGACGGTGTTGGTCCTGGCGGCGCAGATATTCTGCAAAGGCGACGCCGCCTTTGGCCGGATCCCCTGGCTTGCCCAGATAGGTCGACAAGGGCGCCAGATTGTTGAAGGTGATGTTCGAGGTGATATGCACCGAATCCGTCATCAGCAATTCGCGCAGCAGCGGCACTTTCATTGCCTCGCGCTTGAAATTATCGGCGATATGTTCGCCCATATAGCGGGTGCCAATGCGGTAATCGACCGAGTAGTGAAACCAGTTTCCCTCGGCCCGCAACAGGTTGGCGATATGGGTCTTGCCCAAACCCGACATGCCGAACAACAGCACGCGTTTTTCCGTCGCCGCCTGCCATGCCTTGCCGTTTGGGTAGATCATTTTCGCCGTCCCGCTGCCTTGACCCTTGTGTCGTGCTTAGCGACAAGCGGGTATAGATTCACGAAAATTATTCCGCCGGTGGCGGGATAACGCGGGGGCCGCCACCAGCGCGCAAGGGCGGCGGCAGGAAATTGCGCACCCGTCCGTCGATGACCAGAAGCCCGATGGCAAGCAAAAGGAACCCGGCGTAGTCCGAGAGTGTCAGGCTTTCGCCGAAGATGAGTGCCCCGAGGACCACGGAAACCGGCGCGATCATCAGCGTGACGAGGCTGACGTTTCCGGCGCCGGCAAGCCTGAGTGCCCGGTAGTAGCACAAGAACGCCAGCGCCGAGCCGACGACACCGAGATAGAGCAGCGCCGCCCAGGTCAGCGGCAGGTAATCAAGGCGCGGGGCGCCCTCGAACCACAGTGCGGCGGGGATCATCACCGTTGAGGATGCCGACAGCATGCCGGCGGCGGCCACCTCGGGCGGCTGGCCACCAAGGAAGCGCCGCGCAAAGACACCCGC
>JANMDM010000057.1:0-4772 GCA_031376305.1 Pseudomonadota bacterium
GCACCGGCAAAGCCGATGAGCGTGGTTTGCGCCGGAAGCGCGCGTTTGACCATGCGAATGGTTTCATAGATGGGGCTCAGGGTGTCGTGGACCGCATCGGTGGGTTTCAGGCGGGCAAGATCGGCCGGGGTGGTGAGGGTGGAAAGGCGCGGACCTTCGCCGGTCTCGAACCACAGATCGGCCCCAAGGGCCTGAGGCAGCAGCAAGATGTCGGCAAACAGGATCGCGGCGTCAAAGCCGTAGCGGCGGATCGGTTGCAATGTGACTTCGGCGGCCAGTTCGGGATTGTAGCAGAGTTTCAGGAAATCCCCCGCCTTTGCCCGTGTTTCCCGGTATTCGGGCAGGTAGCGGCCCGCCTGCCGCATCATCCAGATCGGCGGGGTGGGCAGGGTTTCACCGGCCAGGGCGCGCAGGATGGTTTTGGTCATGGCAGGCTCCTCAGGGTCACGGGATGGCTTAAGGGGCTGTGGCGTCATGTCAAGGTGTGGGGAGTTGTCAGGCGCATTTGCCACGGGTAGGGAAGGGATATGGAACATCACATGCCTACCTCTGCGAACCCGCTGAAAATCGGCACCCGAGCCTCGCCGCTGGCAATGGCGCAGGCGCATGAGACGCGGGCGCGGCTGATGGCGGCATTTGATTTGCCCGCCGCAGTGTTCGAGATTGTCGCCATCAAGACCACGGGGGATCGGATTCTGGACCGGCCGTTGAAAGAGCTCGGCGGCAAGGGGCTGTTCACCCGCGAGATTGAGGATGCGCTTTTAGATGGCAGTATCGATATTGCCGTGCATTCGATGAAGGATATGCCGGTGGCGCAGCCGGACGGGCTAAGCCTTGACTGCTATCTGCCGCGCGAAGACGTGCGCGATGCTTTCGTGTCGCTTGGGTTTGCGTCTTTGGCGGATCTGCCGCAAGGCGCGGTGGTGGGGTCGTCCTCTTTGCGCAGGCGGGCGCAGGTGGCGTACCGGCGCCCGGATCTGAAACTGGTCGAGTTTCGCGGCAATGTGCAGACGCGGTTGAAGAAGCTACGTGAGGGTGTGGCTGAGGCCACCTTTCTGGCGATGGCGGGGCTGAACCGCCTGGGTCTGGCGGAGGTGGCGCGCGGCGCGATTGCGGTCGACGAGATGTTACCCGCTGTGGCGCAGGGCGCCATTGGCATTGAGAGGCGCGGCAATGATCTGCGCGCCGCGGCGATGCTGGCGGCCATTCATGACGGCGCGACGGGCGAGAGACTGGCAGCCGAGCGCGCTTATCTGGCAACGCTGGACGGGTCGTGCGAGACGCCGATTGCCGGACTGGCGGTGCATGAGGGTGCCGGATTGTGGCTGCGCGGCGAGATTTTGCGGCCCGACGGATCAGAAGCGATTGCAGGTGAGCTGCGCTGCGCAGTAGCGGACGCCGCCGAGGCAGGGGCGGATTTGGCGCGCCGGTTGTTGGCTCAGGCGCCCAGCGGGTTTTTTGACTGGCGCTGAGCGGTTGGGGCGCGGTTGGAATGTGAGTATTTAGGCAAAGAAAAAGCCAGCGCGGTTCAGGTTTGGGCCGCACGGGTGATTTCGTCGGGGGTCAGGTCATAGCGGCGGGCAAAGCGCTTGCGGGCGGCGATCAGGCGGGCGTCGTCGGGGCGCATGCCAAGGGTGCGGATGAATTCGATGCGTTGCTGGGTTTTCAAGGCTTCGCGGTCGATGGCGGTGCCCATCAGGCGATCAATGATCGCGCCGCCGGCGGTGACATGGAACCATTTCGAGAAATCACGGAAATGGTGCTGGTTGTGCAAGGTGGTGACGTGGCGTTCGAGGGCGGTTCTGCGGCAGGCGATATGGGCGGTGGTGTGGAACCATTCATAGGCGACGAAAGTGGCCCCGCCGCCGATCAGCACGATGGCGGCAGTAGCAGGCAGTGCCCAGGGTGCGCCGCACAAGGTCAGAATTGCCCAGACGGCGGTGAAATTCAGAGCCAGCACCGGAAAGACCACGAATTCGGGGGCGAAAATCAGGTCGCGGTTGGTCGGAAAATCGTGATGGCCATAATGGGCGCGGTAGAGCAGGTCGAATTGCCATTGGCGGCGCGGTGGCGGCAGGTGGAAGATGTAGCGATGCAGATTGTATTCGTTCAGCATCTGCGCGGGGATGCCGAGGAAGACCAAAAGCCAGAGCCAGGGCAGGCCGGATTGCCCGACAATGAACACACCCATGGCGACACCGGCCAGAATTGCCAGAATGGATCGGTGTGACAGCATCAGGCGCAGACGGTCCATGGCACCCTCCGAAAAGCGCGCCGCAAGCTTTTTCCGGGCTTCGGCATTTGGTCAAGTGTGACGCTGGGGCATTTGGTTGCGGTGAGGATGCCAGTGCGCCTGCGCGACGGTGACAACAAAGGTCGTGCTGATCGGGGTGGTGGGCGCGAGGGATCCTGCATACAGGCGATGGACAGGGTCAGCATGAAGGGCAAGACGAAAAGCGCACGTATGGTCGCCGGAATGCCGACGCGGGCGGTGGTTTTGCGGTGGCTTTCAGGGGGGTGAACATCGGGCGCCGGTCAGTCCGGGATGACTTTGCCGGGGTTCAGGATGCCCTGCGGGTCAAGTGCTGCCTTGATCTTGCGCATCACCTCCAGCGCCACCGGATCCTTGCGGCGCTTCATCGAGGCCAGTTTCATAGTGCCGATCCCGTGTTCCGCCGAAAAGCTGCCGCGCAGATCGGCGACGATATCCTCGATGCCGTTGATGACGCGGTCCTTCAGGGCCTTGTCGCCCGAGGTGGGCACGACCGAGTAATGCAGGTTGCCGTCGCCCAGATGGGCCACCGTCAGGGTTGTGGCGCCGGGATCAAGGGCGGCCAGTTGGGCGAGGGCGCGCTCAAGGAAGGCCCCAACCTTGTCGAGCGGCACCGCGATATCGGTGTCGATCGCATGAGAAATCCCCAGCATGATCTCGGCCGCTGCCTCGCGCCTTTCCCAGACCTTGCGGCGCTGCGCTTCGGAATTGGCGAGGAAGGCGTCAACGATCAGGCCCTCCTCCATCATCCCGGCCAGCGTGTCTTCCAAGAGGGTGACGATGGGGATAGATCCATCGGGGCCGGGGGTGGCGTCCCGCGGGGCGGTGGCGGCCAGTTCGACAAGGATCGCCACTTCGTGGATCTGATCGAAAGGCAGGCCAAGGTCGGGGCGGGCGATGGCAAGGCGTTCCTGATAGGTGCGGGGCATGAATTCGAACGCTTCGACAAGGCCGCCAGTGGCGGCTTGCAGGCGGTTGAGAAGTGTCAGGGCTGCGTCAAGCGAGGGGGTCGCCAGCATGGCAGTGGCATGGGCGCGGGGGGCGGGGACCAGTTTCATCACGGCGGCGGTGATGATGCCCAGCGTGCCTTCGGCGCCGATGAACAGGTTTTTGAGATCGTAGCCGGAGTTGTCTTTGTGCAGTTCGGACATGAGATCCATCACGCGACCATCGGCCAGCACCACCTCAAGCCCCAGACACAACGCCCGTGTCGAGCCATAGCGCAGCACGTTCGAGCCACCGGCATTGGTTGACAGCACGCCGCCGATCATGGCGGACCCGCGCGCGCCGAACCACAGCGGGAAATATAACCCCTGCGCCTCGGCGGCATCCTGCAGGTTGGACAGGATCACCCCGGCCTCAATCACCGCAAGGCGGGCCTCGGGCTTGATCTCGCGGATGCGGTTCAGGCGCTCGACCGACAGCATTAGCGCCCCTTCAGCGCGGGTCGCACCGGTGATGCCGGTGCGTCCGGCCACCGGCACCACCGGCACATTCGCCGCTGAAGCCAGTTTCAGGATTGCCGAAACCTGATCGCGGTCGGCGGGGCGCAGCACCGCCAGCGGCTGCCACTCATATTCGCCCAGCCAGTCGCGACCATAAGCGGCGGTATCGGCGCCGGTCAGCACATGCGCGGGGCCGAGCAGATTTTTCAGGTCGGACAGAAGGGTCATCTCTTGCACTCCTCGTTGCCGCGCAGTCAACATATCAGGGCGTGATTTGGCCAGCGCTTTCGCAGGGATGGCGCGATGATTGGCTGAACAAGGAGACCGCCCCATGTCGAATGACCCGCTGTTGCAGCCCTACCAGTTGAAACACCTGACGCTGAAGAACCGGGTGATGTCGACGGCGCATGAGCCAGCCTATTCCGAAAACGGCATGCCGCTGGAACGCTACCGGCTCTATCACCGCGAAAAGGCCAAGGGCGGCATGGCGCTGACGATGACCGCCGGTTCGGCGGTGGTCAGCGCCGACAGTCCGCAGGTCTTTGGCAACCTGCATGCCTTCGATGACGCGATTGTGCCGCATCTGAAGGCTTTGGCCGATGATGTGCATGAACACGGCGCGGCCGTGATGATCCAGCTGACGCATCTGGGGCGGCGCACTGGCTGGAACAAGGCGGATTGGTTGCCGGTGCTGTCAGCCAGCCCGGTGCGCGAACCGGCGCATCGGGCCTTTCCGAAAGCGGCCGAGGATTGGGACATCGAGCGGATCATCGGCGATTACGCCGCCGCCGCCACAAGGATGCAGGCGGCGGGGCTGGATGGCATCGAGTTCGAGGCTTACGGGCATTTCATGGACAGTTTCTGGTCGCCCGCCACCAACCGGCGGACGGATGGCTGGGGCGGGTCGCTCGACAACCGCCTGCGCTTTACCCATGCGGTTCTGGATGCGGTGCGGGCGGCGGTGGGGCCGGAGTTCATCGTCGGGTTGCGGATGGTGGCGGATGAGGACTGGGACAAGGGGCTGAGCCGGGACGAAGGGATCGAGATTGCCCAAA
>JANMDM010000069.1:0-21954 GCA_031376305.1 Pseudomonadota bacterium
GGGCGGGCGGGGGTGATCCTGGCCGGGCAGAACGGGCCGGGGGCGACCAATCTGGTGACCGGTCTGGCGCAGGCGGCTGCGGCGTTTTCGCCGGTGGTCTCCATCGCGGGCGCAATTTCTTCGGCGCATCTGTACCGCGATGCCTTCCAAGAGGTTGACCAGCAGGCGCTGTTCAAACCGGTGACCAAGAAAACCTGGACGGCGACCAGTGCTGACCGCGTGCCAGAAATGTTCCGCGAGGCGTTCCGCGTGGCCATGACGCCGCGCCGGGGCCCGGTGCAATTGAACCTGCCGCGCGATGTGCTCTCGGCCTCGGCCGATTACCCGGCATTTCAGGCGCCGCAGGCTTACCGGTCACAGTCGGTCCCGGCAGGCGCGCAGTCGGCCATCGATCAGGCCGCAGCCCTTCTGGCAGGCGCCACCCGTCCGGTCATCATCGCGGGCGGTGGCATCAAGAACACCGAAGGCCACCGTCAAGCCTTGGCCTTGGCCGAGGCGCTGAACTGCCCCATCGTCACCTCACCCGGTCATGGCGATGCGATCCCGTTCGGCCATCCGCTCAACGCAGGGCAAATGGGGCCGCGCGGCAATGTCGTGGCGTCACGGCTGGTGCGCGAGGCGGATGTGATCCTGGCCCTTGGCACGCGGATCGGCTTCAATGCCACCTTCTACAGCTATGACAACATCAACAAGGATGCCAAGATCATCCATGTCGAGCTGGAACCCACCGCCATTGGCCGCCATTTCCCCGTTGCAATCGGCATCTGGGCCGATGCGCCCACCGCGGCCCTGCAGCTGACCACTGCGCTAAAAGTCTTGAAAAAGCGGCAGTTAGCAGACCAATGGACCGCCACCTTCAAGGCCGAACGCAGCGCCTACCTCTCCAAGCGGGATGCCGATGCGCAGGTCGATGTGATGCCCATCCAACCTTCGGGCCTGTTCAAGACCCTGCGCGATGTTCTGCCCCATGACGCGGCGATCACCATGGACGCGGGCACGTTGTGCCTGCAGGCGACGGATGCGATGAACTATTGGCAGGCGAAAAGCCTGTTCACGCCGCTGGATTTCGGGCTGGTCGGCTTTTCCTTTGCCTGCGGACTGGGGGTCAAACTGGCCCAGCCCGAGCGACCCGTGATCAGCCTGATGGGGGACGGTGGTTTTGGCATGACGGTGTCGGAGCTGAGCACCGCCGTGGACCATGGCATCAACACCGTGACCATCGTGATGAACAATAAATGCTGGGGGGCCGAAAAGGCCTATCAGCGCGACTTCTTCGGCGGCCGCTACATCGGCGCCGATGTCAGCAGCCCGCCGTTTGACAAATTGGCCGAGCTTTACGGTGCCGCGGGGTTCCGGGCTGATACTTTGGCAGGCGTGGCCGAGGCAGTGGAAGCGGCACTCGCCTGCGGCAAGCCCGCAGTCATCGACGTGGCCGTCGATCCGGCAGCGCTTTATTCGTTCCGTCGCGACAGTTTCAAGCACCGTGGAGGGTGATCCGATGACCCTTGAAAAGTCCTTTCCCAACACGGATGCCCAACGCGCCACCGGCGACTGGAATCCGATGTGGGATCTGTTGCGGGAACTGGACCCTGACTATCTGGAGGCCTTTCTTGCCTTCCGTGCTGTGCCGCAACGAAATGGCCCGCTAGAGCAGAAATACAAGGAGATGATCTTCATCGCCATCAATGCGGCGACGACCCATCTGCACGGGCCGGGCGTTCGCCGCCATATTCAGAACGCTTTGCGGGCCGGTGCAACCAAAGAGGAAATCCTGGAAGTGATCGAATTGACCACGATCATGGGCATCCACTCGATGACCCTGGCCGCGCCAATTCTGCAAGAGGAGGTGGAGAAGTTTAGCCAAAAAGAGGCCTGACCAAACAGGCCCCGACCGACTGCTTTCCATAGCAAACAGACTTTCAGCGTCGCTGGGAAAGCCAAGACAACACATAACCAACCCAACCGGAGGTCCAAAAAATGCAAACGAAACTGTTAACGGCTGTTGCGGCAACCCTTGCTTTCGCCAGCCCGACACTTGCCGCCGATCTGGTCGTGGGCGTGCCGAACTGGCCGTCGGTGACGGTCACCGCCAACGTCATCAAGGAAATCGTTGAAAAGAACCTGGGGCTAACGGTCGAACTTCAGACCGGCACCAACCCGGTGATTTTTGAGGCGATGGACAAGGGATCAATGCAGGTTCATCCTGAGGTCTGGCTGCCCAACCAGCAAGGCTTGGTCGATCAATACGCGGCCAAGGTGGAACTAAACACCCATGGTGCCCCTGCGGTTCAGGGTATCTGCGCGAACAAAGCTGCGGCAGATGCGGGCTTCAAGGATATCAGCGATCTGGCAGACCCGGCAAAGGCTGCGTTGCTCGATAGCGACGGCAACGGCAAGGGCGAGGTCTTCATCGGCGCGACGGGCTGGGGATCCACCACGGTGGAACATGCAAAGGCGCATGGCTACGGTTACGATCAGGTCGTTGATCTTGTTGAGCTCGACGAAAGCTTGGCATATGCCCAACTTGATGTAGCAATCACCGCAGGAAAGCCTTGGGTAGGATTCTGCTACACGCCGCACCATCTGTTCACCTTGCATCCGGAAATGGTGTTTCTGACAGAACCAGCCCATGATGCCGCAAAATGGTCGATGGTTCTTCCCGAAGCGGATGCTGACTGGTTGAACAAATCAACCGTCGCGATGGCCTGGCCACCCGCCTACATCCAGCCCGCATTCTCGGTTGGCGTGAATGAGTCGGCGCCACAGGTCGCGTCCATGTTGCGCAACATGGACCTTTCGTCGGATGACCTTGGTGCTTTCTCCTTCTCCGTGGTCGTTGATGGCAAGGATGCGGCACAGGTTGCGGCGGACTGGATCGCGGCAAACCCCGACCGAGTCACAGCTTGGCTAAAGTAACGGACTAGGGCAATTTGAGCATTGGGCATGGCGGTGCGCTGTCATGCCCATTGCTTTGTGAGCGTTCGGGAAGGTGGGCATGGCTGACCCTGTGATCGAGATGTCTGGCGTCTGGAAGATCTTCGGACCCGCCGAACAGGTGGCGTTGGCCGATGCCAAGGCCGGGGCAACCAAGGCCGATATTCTGGAGCGGCACAAATGCGTCGTGGGCATTGCCGATGCATCAATTTCGGTGAAGCAGGGAGAAATCTTCTGCATCATGGGCCTGTCGGGCAGTGGAAAATCCACACTGGTGCGCCACGTGAACAGGCTCATCGAACCCACGGCAGGCGATATCCGGGTCTTGGGGCAGGATGTACGAGCGCTGTCACCCAAGGCTTTGCGTCAACTCAGAGCCGAGCGGATCGGGATGGTGTTTCAGCATATGGCGCTGTTGCCGCACCGGTCGGTCGACGACAATGTCGCCTATCCGTTGGAACTTCGCGGAACGCCAAAAGCCGCACGATGGCGTGTATCTGCGGAAAAGCTGGCATTGGTTGGCCTGCAGGGATACGGTGACCGGCTACCAAAGGAATTGTCGGGGGGCATGCAGCAACGGGTCGGGCTGGCGCGCGCCCTTGCCGCTGATCCGGCGATCTTGCTGATGGACGAGCCATTTTCGGCACTTGATCCTCTGATCCGCCGCCAGTTGCAGGATCAGTTCCTCGCTCTGTCGCGAACGCTGGGTAAAACCACCCTGTTCATCACTCATGATCTGGACGAGGCGATCCGAGTGGGCAGCCGCATCGCGATCATGAAGGACGGGCGCATCGTGCAAATCGGAACGCCGGAAGAAATCGTGACCCGCCCGGCCGATGATTATGTACGGGCTTTCGTGCAGAATATCTCGAAGCTGGGCCTCATCACGGCCCGCACCATAATGGAACCGCTGTCCAAGGTTCAGGCTGGGCACGCTTTCGATACCGCATCGGCCCCTCATGCCACCCCCGGGGCAAACCTTGATGCGCTTATAGGGCTTGGGGCTGGCAGCGATATGCCGGTTGTCATCGAAGATGGCGGCATGCTTGTCGGCGCTGTCACCAAGGACCGGCTGCTGCTGGCAATCCGCGAGGGGCGATGATGAACGAGAATGATCTGATTGCGCGCTTCACCGGCCCCAATGCGACCTATTACGCCAGAATCTTTGGCATCATTCAGTCGCGGGCCGGGCTGGCGCTGACCTTCAACCCTGCCGCCACCCTGTTTGGCCCGCTTTGGGCCGGGATGCGCGGGCTTTCGTTTCTGTTCCTTCTGCTTTGCTTTCTGGACCTTGCGGCCCTGACGCAGGTCACATCGGGCCTTTGGGGCAACACCGACGGTGCCGGTCTGGCGCGAGTCACGCAATTGGAGACGACGATTGCCAGCCGCCGGAACGAAGCGACCGAGGCCTTGGCCACGGGCAACGCCGAAGCCGCGGCAACCGCAACCAAGCTGGCCGATAATCTGCAAAAGGCCGTTGATGCCGCGCGGGCAGGGGCGGCTCTCAACGCTGACGGTGCCGGAACGCGCGTTCTGGGCGGAATGGGTCTGCTACTCATAGTCAGACTTGCAACCGGGCTTTTCGCCAACAGCCTTTATGAACGCCGCTTCAGCGCTTGGCGAGGGAACCAGAGCCTTCAACACGGTGCGCCTGCCGGGCGACTGGTGGTCACGGCGGCCCTGATGACCGCGATTTATGGCATCACGCTTTACGCAGTTGTTGCCGCTGCGCCGCCAGCCTGGTTGACCACTTTTCCGGCAGATAAGGCGCTGTTCTCGACAGTAGAGGCCTGGCTTGATGCAGGGTTCGTGGCCGTCTATGAAGCCGGGCGCGGGGTGTTCGACGGCATTCGCAACACCATCCGGATTTTGGTCGAAGGGTTCGAGGTCATACTGGTCGGCACACCCTGGCCCGTGGTGATGCTGGTGATCTGCACGCTTGCCTGGCAGTTGGCGGGCGCGCGCGTGGCGATCTTTACCGCGGCAGCGCTGGCCTATCTTGGCTTCTTCGGCTTTTGGGAACTTTCGATGCTGACAGTGGCCCTGCTGGGGGCGGCGTCGATCTTGTGCATCTTGTTCGGGATCCCGCTTGGGATCTGGTTTGCGCGGTCAAAGACGGCCTTTGCCGCTGCCCAGCCAGTGTTGGATTTCATGCAGACCATGCCAGCCTTTGTCTACCTTATCCCCGTCATCGCCTTTTTTGGCACCGGCAAGCCGCCGGGCATCATCGCCACGCTGATCTTCGGCATGCCGCCGGTGATCCGGCTGACCACGCTGGGCCTGAACGGCGTGCCAGAGGACGTAAAGGAAGCGGCCCGAGCCTATGGGGCCACGGAATGGCAGGTTCTGGTTGGGGTGGAATTGCCGTTGGCTAGGGCGTCGATCCTCGCCGGGATCAATCAGACCATTCTGATGTGCCTGTCCATGGTCGTCATCGCCAGCCTGATCGGTGCCCAAGGGCTAGGCTCGGTGGTGCTGCAATCGCTGCAATATGCCGCCAAAGGGCAGGGGTTGCTGGCTGGACTTGCCATCCTGCTTTGCGCCATGGTGATCGACCGGATCGTGCAGGGCAGTTTTCGGGGCAGGAGATGAATCGGTGAATACGCCGGCGCCACCGCCCGAACCCGCCCGCATTCCGGCGGAACTGACGCTGCGCGGGCTGCGCGTGTTCGTGGCGCTGGAAGAGGCCGGGTCGATTGCGGGGGCGGCGGCGCGGATTTCGGGCTCGCCCTCCGGCGTCAGCCAGCACATCACGGCGCTGGAGGCGGCAGTTGGGGCCAAGCTGTTTGATCGACGGGCCAAGCCGGTGACCTTGACCCCGGCCGGGCAGGCGCTGCGGGCCCATGCGCACCGCATCCTTTCGGTGGTCTCTGTGGCGCAGTCAGAGTTGGCCGAGATCAGCCTGACGTCGCTTCGGACGCTGAACCTGGCGATCATCGATGATCTGGATGCCTCGCTGACGCCGGTCCTGGTGTTGGCACTTCAGGCGCGGTTCGCCAAGTGTTTCGTGCATGCCTTTTCGGGGCGGTCCGACCAAGTAATCAGCAGGTTGCAGGCGCGGGAGGCGGATATAGGGGTTACGGCGCTGCTGCCTGCGGACGGCACCACCTTTCGGTCGGTACCGTTGCTGCGCGAGGCGTTCATTCTGGTGACGGCCAAGGGGGCCATTCGGCCGGGGCAGGATGTGCGGGGGATGCTGGCGAAACTGCCCTTTGTGCAATATTCGGAATCGATACCTATCGGTCAGAAGGTGGCGCAACATTTGCGGCGGGTCAGATTGAACGTGACCAGCCGGTTTGCCTTTGAGGCGACACGGTCGGTGCTGGCTATGGTGGTGCAAACCGGGGGCTGGACCTTGACCACGCCCTTGAACCTGCTGGATGCCGAGCGGTTCGTTTCGGCGCTGGACATCTTGCCGCTGCCGTTTGCGGGCGAGACGCGGCACGTCCATCTGGTGGCCCGCAGCGAGGAATTGGGACATATGCCCGAGGCGCTGGCCCGCGATTGCCGACGGATTTTGCGGGATGTTCTGGTGCCGAATTTTGCTGCCATCGCCCCGGAATTTGCAGATGCGATTGAGGTGGCAGAGGACGAATCCTAGCATGTCCACGCGCGGGAAAATATTTTATATATTGTATTTCAAGTACTTGATCTTCCGCCTTAACCAGATCTTCACGATTTGGCAAAATCGCAGATCGCAGCCACAAGGCAATCGAGGCTGTCGGTGAAGGGGTGCGCCAACGCCCCCGTCAGCAGCGACAACTCGGTGCAGGCGATTAACAGGTGGTCGGACCTTGCGGCTGCGTCATCGGTCAGCCGGGCCATGGTCTGTTGCGCCGCAGCACCGCTATCGCCGGCTTTGACCTGACGGATAAGGGCCAGCACAAGCGCCTCGTCAGCGGGCCAAAAGGCGGTCAGCCCAGCCGCCGAAAAGGCCGCCTCAAACGCCCCGGTCAGGCGCACGGCAGGCGAGGCGATCATGCCGATCCGCCCCTTTGGCAGGGTTGCCACCGTTGCCGCACGCATATCGAGAAACGGCAACGGTGTGGCGGCGGTGATCTGGGCGGCGTAGGCATGGGCGGTGTTGCAGGGCATCGCCAGGGCCCGTGCCCCCGCTGCCTGCAGATCGCGGGCCATTTGGGCCAGCACCGGGCCGGGGTCATCGCCGGTGCCTTCGATCAGGCGACGGATGCGGCTGGGCACCTGCGGGTTTTGATGCACGAGCAGCGGGATATGGTCGGCGTCATCCTGCGCCGGGGTGGCCGCGAGAATCCGCTGCATAAGCAAAACCGTCGCCTCTGGCCCCATGCCGCCAAGGATGCCGACCGTTTTCATGCGTGCGGCAGAACGTGGGTATAGCCGGTCAGGCCGATGGCGCCGCCGGTGTGCAGAAAGACGATGCGCTGGCCTTTGGTGAAGTGGCCCTTGCGGATCAGATCGATCATGCCCGCGGCAGATTTGCCGGAGTAGACCGGATCAAGCAGGATCGCCTCTTGCCGGGCAAAGATGTCGATGGCCTCCAGCGTGCTGTCCGCCGGGATGCCGTAGCCTTTGCCGATGTAATCGCAATTGGCCACCACATCAGCGCGCGACACCACGCCTTGCAGCCCAAGTTTCGCCTCTGTGGCCTGGGCCAGACGGAAGACATTCGCTTCTTGCGCCTCGCGCAGTGCGCGCACGCCGATGCCCAGCAAAGGCAGTTGCGCATTCAGCGCCTTTAATCCGACGATTAACCCGGCATGGGTGCCTGCCGATCCGGTGGCGGTGATCATGTGGTCAAACACGATCCCGCGTTCGACCATCTGGCCCAAAAGCTCCAGCGCGCAGTTGACATAGCCAAGTGCCCCCGTGGGGTTCGACCCACCGCCGACGATGGCGTAGGGTTTGCGCCCCTTGGCGCGGAACCCCTCGGCTACGGTCATCAGTTCGGCGTTCATATCCAGCCCGGGGCTGCGATGCTCGATGGTAGCGCCGTGCAGAACGTCCAGCAGAACGTTGCCGTTAAGCCGGTAATTCGGTTCGGTGTAGCCGGTGCGATCCTCCAGGATCAGATGGCAATCCATCCCCAGCTTTGCCGCCGCGGCCGCCGTCTGGCGGGCATGGTTGGATTGGGTGGCGCCTTGGGTCAGTATGATATCGGCGCCCTGTGCCAAAGCTTCAGCCATCAGGAATTCAAGCTTGCGGGTCTTGTTGCCGCCGGTGGACAGCCCGGTGCAATCGTCACGCTTGATCCAGATTTCCGGCCCGCCAAGCAGTGCCGACAAGCGGGGCATCGTCTCCAGCGGCGTGGGCAAGTGGCCAAGGCGGATGCGGGGGAAACGTGAAAGGTGCATCGGGTTTCCTTCAAGGTTGCGGCAGTGTCGCCCCGTTGGTGAACTTTTCAAGCCTTATGTCGGCGGTACGGGCGTGACCCTCCATGCCTTCGAACCGGCTGATGCTGGCGGTGACGGCGGCAAGGCGGGGCAGGGCCTGCGCGCTGATCTGTTGCCAGGTGACGGTTTTCAGGAATTTGTGAACCGACAATCCGCCGGTATACCGCGCGGCCCCCGAGGTGGGCAGCACATGGTTGGTGCCTGCGGCCTTGTCGCCAAAGGCCACCGCGCTTTCCGCCCCCAGAAACAGCGAGCCATAGGCGCAAAGCCGGGACTTCCACCATTCCAGATCGGCGGCCTGCACATGCAGGTGTTCGGGTGCGACACGGTCGGCATGCGCCGCCATCGCCTCGCGCCCGTCGCACAGGATGATCTCGGCCAAGGTGGCCCAGGCCCCTTCGGCGGCGGCGCGATTGGGTTGCGGCAGTTCGGCGGCGCAAAACGGAGCCAGACGCGCGACCTCGGCGGCCAGTACGGGGCAGTCGGTGACCAGCCAGACCGGAGAGTTGAGCCCGTGTTCGGCTTGCCCGATCAGGTCCCAGGCCACAACCATCGGATCGGCGGTCTTGTCAGCGATCACCATGCTGTCGGTCGGGCCCGCCACCATGTCAATTCCGATCCGGCCATACAGCAGGCGTTTTGCCTCGGCTACATACTGATTGCCGGGGCCGACAAGGATATCGGCAGGCGGCAGGCCGAACATGCCAAAGGCGAGGGCCGCAACACCCTGAATGCCACCAAGGGCCAGAATGCGGTCGGCACCGCACAGCTTCAGAGTATAGAGAATGGCATCTGGAATACCTGCAGGCGTACCGATGCGGGGCGGAGAAACGGCGGCAATATGGGCCACGCCTGCGACCTTGGCGGTGGTGACAGTCATCATTGCGCTGGCAATGTGGGAATAGCGTCCGCCCGGCACATAGCAGCCCGCCGAGCCGACCGGAATCAGCCTTTGCCCCACCAGCAGGCCGGGGCGCAGTTCCACTTCGGTTTCGCGCAAGCTGGCGCGCTGGGCTTGGGCAAAGCGGGCGATGTTCTCGTGGGCATAGGCGATGTCGTCTTTCAGCCCTTGCGGGACCCGGGCAGAGGCTGCGGCGATGGCGTCGTCAGAGATTGCGATATCGCCCTCCCAGCGGTCCAGTTGCCGCGACAGGCGCAGGGCGACGGGCTCGCGACCAAGTTCAAGTTCGGCCAGCATGGCCGCGACGGTGCCAGACAGGTCTGCGGCCTTTGTTCCGACCGCCCCGGACCCGCGTTTGAGGTATGTCACGGTCTTCGGGGCGTTTGTTTGGGATATGCTGTCGGCCATGCTTTACAGTTCCAGAGGGATGTCGAACGCGCCCCGGATGCAGGCTTCCGCGTCGGGCGGCAGGTATGCGGGGTGGGGAGTGGCCAGCACCTGACGGGCAACGGCGCGGGTGCGGCCCCAGGCGTCGGGCCGACCCTTTTCGTCCCAAGTAACAGGGGCATCGCGGTCCGTGATGCGCGGGTAGAAATAATCACGCTGCATGGCGGCGATGGTATGGGCGCCGCCAGGGAAATGGCCGGGGCCAATAACCGCCTCGCGGATCGCATCAAAGCCCGGCGTTTCCTCGTTGATCACTACCCCGCGCAGGGTGCGGTACATCAGGCTATGCATCTCGTCATCCAGAATAAACGCTTCGAAACTCGCGCCGAGGAGCGATGCCCGCATGCCGGAAAATTCGTAGATCAGGTTCCCCCCTGCCGGGTCTGCGGCAAGCGAAGAGATGACTTTTCCCATCCCGAATTGGGCATCGATCGCCTTAGTATCCGCTATCGACGAGGCCACTCCAGAGGGCAGGCCGAGCCAGTTCCACAACTGCGCCGAAGCCGCGTTCATCACGCTGATCTCTCCGCCGCCACCGACGAAAAAGCCAGTGCGCAGGTCGATCACCAACGGCCAGTTGGAAAACACCATCGGGTGGCCTCGCTGATCACGGTGACCATGATCAGCGAGGCAATGGATTGCCACAAAATCCCGGACAGAGGCACCTTCACTGCAGCACCGCCAGCGCCGAAATGCACAGAGTAGCCGCCGACGTGAATGGAGCGGGCCGGATTGCTGCCGTGAAAGGTAAAGGTGTTGGCGGCCATGGCGATGATACGTTCGACCAGATTGGGGAAAGAAGACGCGGTCATCGCCAAAGTGCGCGCCAGCCACACCCAAAGGCTTGACCATCACATCGGGCACCTCGCCCGCGCCCTGTTCCGACAAAAGCCGCAAAGCGGAGCTGTAGTTCCCGCGGAGATCGCTGTCGGACAGGGGGGGATACCGGCCGACGCGCTGGTCGGGCGCGCAGGGGTTGACCGCAGGCGGCAGGGCCCGCATGGCGACCCGTTCCGCCTGTCCGTCGCCGCGACGCCCGCTGCGTTTCTCGCTCATCCGTTCCTCCGGTTGCTATCCCATAAGGAGGGGCAAGGCGCGGCTTATGACAACCGGCAAGAGGCCCGTTCAAATTATCTGACGGAGGGCGTCGCTTTTGTTGAAGCGCCGGGGGGCAGTTGACGAAAGCGCGGCCTTTCGCCCTACGAGTTCATCGTCAAATGTTGGACTTCAGAGCCAGAAAGATTCACACTTGATCCAACCCATCAAATGCCGGGACTGAACACCTAGTGTGTGAAAGTACGAGAGGAATGATCTTGACTGACGAGAGCGCAACTATCCGCTCCCCTCTTCTGCCCGACAGGTGACCGGGTGCGTTACGTCGTCTTCAACGGCGATACTGTTACCCCGATGGTGCAGCCTGCGGCCTTGCCAGCCAATACCGCGTTCCCTTGTTTTCGCCTGTGCGAGTCAACGCGCCCAACAATACAAGCTCTCCAAGGTCACGTCGGGCGGTTGCGGGCAGCGTATCGGTGATAGTCATATAGTTCTTGGCACTCAAACCGCCGATAAACCCGTCCGGCCCTTCGTCAAACATGCGGATGAGCGCGCGCATCTGCCGCGCGTTGATTGCCCCGCGCAGGCGGTCAAGCATCTGCGTTTTCTCGACAAAGTGTACGATCAACCGCTCAGACGAATTTTGGGCCGCAGAAACGATTTCCGCGACCCAAACCAGCCATTCGGTGACTTCCATAGTCTTGTTGTTTGTCTCGAGGGCGGC
Organism: Pseudomonadota bacterium; assembly: GCA_031376305.1. GTDB lineage: Bacteria > Pseudomonadota > Alphaproteobacteria > Rhodobacterales > Rhodobacteraceae > TMP-24. The sequence goes on from JANMDM010000069.1 coordinate 11,432, forward strand.
GTAATAGCCGTTTCGTTTACGTTCAATCTCGGTGGACAGCGCGGCAAGGTTTGGAGCGGCGATCGCTTGTGCGAGGGCCTTTTCTGCCAACGCGCGCGCAATTCGCCCATTGCCATCCTCAAAGGGATGGATTGTCACAAAATAGAGATGCGCCAGCCCCGCGCGCGTAAGTGCAGGCAGCGGATGGGAACCATTGGGGGCGGTTTGATTGAACCAGTTGATGAATGTCGCCATGTGCTCGGGCATTGTCTGTGCGGGTGGCGCTTCAAAGTGAACCCGCAGCTCTTGATAGGGACCGGAGACAACCTGCATGGGGTCGCCTTGGCTGCGCCATTGCCCAATGTCAGACATATCATCCCGCCCACGGCATAGTTTCCTGTGCCAGGCAAACAGCCTTTGTGCGCTGAGCGGTTCGTGCCAGGTCAGAAACCCATCCGCGAGCATTTCGGCTATGCCAGATTCTGCAGCGCCCGATCGTCTGTCCGCCGTCAAACCAAACTGCCGACGCATCGAGGACTGGACGAAGGCCCGCTCTAAAATTTCCCCTTCGATGGCCGAGGTTCGCATGGCTTCGTTCGTCAGAAGCTCAATCTTGGCAAGGTCGCGATCATCGCTCGCCAGATGACTCCATATGCCAATCAGTTTTCCAGCTTGAAGCAAATTCGCTTGCTCATGCTCTCGAAGCTTTGCTTCGTTCCAGACCCAATTCGGCCACTACGGTGTTTGCCAGTTCCAGACCATGAGCGGTAAAGTGGTAAATATCGCGCACAAAGTCAACGATACGTGCGCGATATGTGGGGGCTTACCGCTGTTCCACCCCATCAGCTGTTCACTTTTGCAAGCTGTTTTACAACTGGACGCTGCTGTGGCCAGGCCCCGGTCTTAGCTTTTTGCTGAGGCAGCGTCTGACGAAGGGAGCGGCCCGATCATCGTGCATATCTTTTGCGCCAAGAGACGATCCGACAACTGGTTTCTTTTGCCTGACGCTGGCGATCGAAGGCCAGCGTCAGGTGTGGCAGATCAGTTCAGCGCCGCATTTTCCTCGCCGTCGCGGGTCACGCTCATGTAGGCAACGATGACAATGATCGCACCGAGAAACATGGCGCTGGTGATGATCGTTCCAAGGCCCATGCCGCCGTACTCTGCTGGTTGCGACAAGAGATCCCCAAACGACGCGCCGAGGGGGCGGGTGAAGATATAAGCCAGCCAGAACCCAAGGATCGGATCGAGCTGGAAGAAGAAATATCCGACCGCCAGTGCGGAGATGATCATCCCGAACAGAACACCCGTGGCGAGATAGCCAAGACCGAACTGTTCGGCCACCAGATCGCCTGCTGCAGTGCCAAGCGCGAAAGTGAACAGAATCGCCAGCCAATAATAGGCCTCACGCTTGGTGGTAAAGATCGCGTGGATGGACAGGGTTTTCTCGGAGGCGAACCAGAAGGCGAATGTTGCAGCCAGTGCCACCATGAAGAAGATCGTCGTGCTGATCAGCGAAACACCGAAATTATCGACCAGGTTGTCAGTCACCAGCGTGCCCACGATGCTGATCAAAACAACCGCCAGCCAATAGGACCAAGGCACATATTTCTTCTGCCCGAATTGCAGCGCCAGCGCAAAGACCAGAACCGTTGTCATGATCAGCGACGTTGCGGTCAGGCCAAAGCCGAGATTGACGGCCAGATAGTCGGCAGCCGTTTCTCCCATGGTCACGGCCATGAGCTTGATCAGCCAGAAATCAATTGTGACTTTCGGCACTCGATTGAAGACAATGGCAAGGGTTTGCATGAGGACAGTCCTGCTATGGGTTTGGCGAAGTGCGGTCATTTTGTCACCGCGACCGGATTTTCCAACGCGGCTTGCAATGCTATCAGTGTTTCGCTGATGGCAGCAGGGTCCGGCGTGCCGCTGCGAAGGGCAGTGAAGGCGCCATCAGCGGCTTCGTCGATCAGGCCCCAATGGCCAGTGTCCATCGGTTTGAGGCCCTTTTCGTTTTCGTCCCATGCAATCTCGAAATCCTTGATGCGTGTTTTAGCAGCCTCGAGATCGCCCTTGGCGGCAATGGCCTGCACATCGGCGATGATGGTGGTGAACTTGGCTAGGTCGCCCAAGCTTGCAGCCGGGACGTTCATGCTGACTGCCGCCCTTGCCGCGTAGATATTGAAGGCAGTGAAGGCGGCCACGGGCAGCGCGATCAGCGTCGTGGCGAGGAGGAGTTGTTTCATGGTTTGCTCCGGTTGGCGCCGGAGGCGGCCCGGCATGCGCGCTTTTAAGTCCGCCAACCTGCTGCCAGCTTTCGCCCAGCTTACAGATTTGTATGGTGGCCGCGACCTATGTGTTAAGCCGCACGCGTAGTCTGACCGCCAATGCCCCGATATCCGAACGCGAAAGACCCCCAATGCGCATCCTGCTGATCGAGGACGATCCCTCTGCCGCCGACTATGTCGCACGGGGTCTGTCTGAAAACGGCCATGTTTGCGATGTCCTGGCAGATGGCACCGATGGGCTGTTTCAGGCCACGCGGGAAAGCTATGACGTCCTTGTGGTGGATCGGATGATCCCCGGTCTGGACGGCCTGTCACTGGTGCGCGCCTTGCGCGCTGCCGGGCGCAAGACACCGGTGCTGTTCCTGACGGCACTTGGCGGCATTGACGACCGCGTCGAGGGGCTCGAGGCCGGTGGCGACGATTACCTGACCAAGCCCTTCGCCTTTGCCGAACTGCTGGCGCGCGTCAACGCACTGGCCCGCCGTCCCCCGGTGCAAGAGGTGAAAACGGTCCTGCGGGTTGCGGACCTGGAATTGGATCTGATGCGCAGGCGGGCCTCACGCGGGGGGCAGCCGATTGATCTGCTGCCCAAGGAGTTCACACTGCTTGAGGTGTTGATGCGCAACGAGGGCCGGGTGGTGACGCGCACGATGCTTTTGGAACGGGTTTGGGATTTCCATTTCGACCCGAAAACCTCGGTGGTTGAAACCCACATCAGCCGCTTGCGCGCCAAGATCGACAAGCCGTTCGATCTGGCCTTGCTGCATACGCTGAAAAACATGGGTTATTCGATTCATGCGCCCCGCTGATCTCTGGCGGCACAGCTCATTCCGGCTGGCACTTGGCGTCACGCTGGCGGTGCTTGGTGCGCTGATCGTGGTCGGGGCGGTCGGCTATACCGTGCTGCATCGGCAGTTGGCCGATCGGCAGGATGCGCGGCTAATGGAAATCTTCACGACATTGCAGCAATCCGATGCCACCGAACAACAGGATCTGGTCGATGCCGTCGCCGCCCGCATCACGGCGAGCCCGAATCAGTCTTCCGTGTTTTTGCTTAGGGATGAAGTGGGCAAGGTTCTGGCCGCCAATATTCGCGACGTTCCGATCAAATCGGGCTGGTCCACAGTCGAAGCCGCGGCCCTTGGGGTGCAAAACGACTATCCCTATCGGGTATTTGCCGGCAATCTGAACGGCGATTATCTGGTCGTCGGGCTGAGCAACGCCGACCTTGACGATCTGGCTGAAATCATTCTGACCGGCTTCGGCTGGTCTGCTTTGGTCGTCCTCATCGCGGCCATCGCTGCCGGGACCTGGATCGCCTCCAGACTTCAGCGCCGCCTGAGCGAGGTGACCTCCACGCTGCACCGCGTCGCAGGCGGCGACTTGTCTACCCGATTGGCCGTGTCAGGCCGTGGTGACGACCTTGACCTGATTTCAGGCGAGATCAACCAGACGCTGGGCCGCCTTGGCGCCCTGGTCGAGGCGATGCGTCAGGTCAGCGCCGACATCGCCCACGAATTGCGCACGCCGCTGAACAGACTGCGCATTCATATTGAGCAGGCGGCACGCAACGCCGCCATTTCCGCACCAGTTGAAGACGATCTTGCCGCCGCTGTCGCGCAAAGCGAGGCCATCGACCAGACCTTTTCTGCGCTGCTGCGCATCGCCCAGATCGAGGCTGGGGCGCGGCGCGAGAAATTCGCTCCCGTCGATCTGGCAGCACTGCTCGGTGACGTCGGAGATATCTATGCCGAGGTGGCGGAAGATGCAGCCCAGACCCTGCGGTGCGATGTGGCGGGGGCCACATGGGTGATGGGGGACAAGGAGCTGCTGACCCAAACCTTTGCAAATCTGATCGAAAACGCCATCCGGCACTGCCCGGCGGGCACTGCGATCACCTGCAAGGTGCGGGCAGAGGGCAACCGGGTGACGGCGTCAGTCTCAGATACCGGGCCGGGAATACCGGCCGGGGAGCGCGAATTGGTGCTCCGCCGTCTTTACCGTCTTGAGAAAAGTCGGACGACCGAAGGCACTGGGCTTGGTTTGTCGCTGGTCAAGGCCGTGGCAGATCTGCATGGTGCCGAACTTGCGCTGGCAGATGCAATGCCGGGATTGCGGGTAGAATTGCAGTTTGCGCGGATCATCGGTTCGTCATGACCCAGATGCTGTCACAGGTCGTGGATTTTCTTAGTGCGCATCAGATGCTGGCGATCCTGTTTGCCTTCCTTGTGGCCTTTGGCGAGGCTTTGCTGATCCTCGGCCTGTTCGTACCCTCAACCGTTGTCCTGGTCGGGTTGGGCACATTGATCGGCTTGGGCAAGATGGCCTTCCTGCCAGTCTTTGCAGCGACCGTTGCCGGGGCGATTGCCGGAGATGCCCTGTCTTTCTGGGCTGGCGTACACTGGAAACAGCAGATCCGTACATTCTGGCCATTCTCGCGCTACAGCGCGCTGATGAACAAGGGCGAGCAGTTCATTTCGCGCCATGGCGGCAAGAGCATCTTCATCGTCCGTTTCATCCCCGGCGTGAAGGCCGTGGTGCCAACGATTGCGGGCATGATGGGCATGACCCCGACACGCTTTGCGCTGGTCAATGTCGGCTCGGCTCTCGTCTGGGCGGCGGTGCATTTGCTGCCCGCCATCGCCTTGGGGCGCGGGCTTCAGATCGCGCATGTGGCCAACCCGCGCTTTGCAATCCTTGCGGGGCTCGGAGCGGCGGCAGCGTTCCTTGCCTGGGCCGCATTGCGCCTTGTGCGCGGCGTCCTGGTGCCGGCTGCTGACCGGGGGCGCTTGCGCCTCGCGCTCTGGCTGGAGCGCCAGGGTGGCAGCAGCGGCGCATTGGCGCGGGTGTTGCGAAATCACGACAGGATGCTGGAGGCGGCGGCTTTGATCGGGTTGGCATTCCTTGCGCTGGCCAGCTTTGCGCTGCTGCTTGTGGCGGTGGTCTTCGATCCGCAAATGGCGCTGGCGGACGCGGCCATCGGGCAGTTCGTGCAGGGTCTGCGCACGGATTGGGCCACTTCCGCAATGGTGGGCATCACCATGCTGGGGGACACGGCGGTGCTGCTGCCTGTAGCGTTGATGCTGATCGCAGTCCTTGCAGCCCGCAGGCTTTGGGCGCTGGCCGGGGCCGTGACGACAGCCAGCCTTGCCGGGGTTGTCTTTGTGCCTTTGTTCAAGACGCTCCTGCACCGCGCGCGCCCGATCCCGATGTATCAGGGTGCGGACGGGTTCAGCTTTCCCAGCGGCCATTCCACATTGGCCACCATCATCTTCGGCATGCTGGCACTTTTCCTGGCGCAATCCTTGCCCGCACGGTTTCGCGCGTTGGTCTACGGAAGCTTTGCCACCTTGATTGCGCTGATCGCCCTGTCGCGCGTCTATCTGCAGGCGCATTGGCCCAGCGATGTGCTGGCGGGGATGCTGTTCGGCGGCGCATTGGTAAGCGTCGTGGCCCTAATGCTGCACGCGCGGGTCGTGGCCGTTCCGCGCCGGATGTTTGCCGCCGTGCTGATGGTCATCGGGCTGGGCATCATGCCGCTGCATCTATGGACCGGCTGGTCCGCCGCCACTGCGCGCTATGACGCGGCGCCTCCCTTGACCACGCTTGCCGCAGCCGACTGGCTGACGACCGGCTGGCAACGCCAGCCAACCCACCGCATCTTGCTGGATGGCGATCCGGGCGAGGCGATGCTGCTGCAAACCACGTGGCCTCTGGAAGACCTGGCGACCGCATTTGAGGCCGCCGGGTGGCAGTCCTCGCAGGTCCCATTGTCGGGCGAGATCCTTTCGGCGATCCTGCCGTCACGTCAAACACTTGGCAGTCACGCGCCATGGCCGATGACGCATCTTGGCCGCTCGGCTTTGGCGACCTTCACCAAGACGGACGCTACCGATCAGCGCATGGTGCTGCGTATCTGGGCAACGGAAACCCTCATTCAGGAGGGCGCGGGCAACGCCCCGCTTCTCTTGGTGTCGCTGACCGCTGACAGACTGGACCCGGTCGGTCTCGGCTATGCGCAACTGGAGGAGGCGGCGTTTGGGGCTGACCGGTTGGCCGCAGAAAAGGCCGGGCTGGTGGCGGCGCTGCCTCAAATCGCTGGTGAACCGGGCAGGATTGTCGATCTGCCGCTTGCCGTCGCGCCATGATCGCGCCGGGGTCCGCTCTCACCGGTCGCGTGGGAAGACGGACCCTGGAAGCCCGAGGCGGCGAAGCGATATCTCGTAGATGGAAACCAGCATACTGAGGCCTTATCGCCCAAGGGACCACATCGTCGACAGGCGCATCGACCGCAACAGATGGTGCAGCACGGCCAGGCCAGCATGGGCAATCAGATAGGCCCAAACCAGATTGGCAAGTGCAAGATGAACCGTCATGGCGATCATCCCATCCGGTTCGGCCGAATGCAGACCAAGGGCGACCTGCACGAAATAGACCGCACCAGAAGCGGCCATCGCCGAGATCAGCACAAGACCAAGACCATGAATGGCAGAAGGTAAAGCAGCCTTGGGGTCATGTTCCGGAAGGCGCAGCTTAACGGCTGCCGCGGCATGCACTATGACATCCTGCCAAAGCGCCGCCATACGCCGTCTGGAAAACCACGGGATCAAGGCGCCAAGCTCGGTTCCGCGCGACCGCAGCAGAATTGTCAGCCAAAGCCCAAAGGCCAGGACCGTGGCAAGCAGGCCCGAGTATCGGTGCACCTGAAACAGGATATCGCCCGCCTGTACGTCGTCCGGTCCGCGCATCGAAAGGCTGGTCAAAAGCTGAGTCACAATGGCAAGTGCCAGACCTGCATGCAGCAAGCGGGTTGCACGATTGTGCCGGGCTGGGACGATGGTGTTCTGAATATGGCTGGGCATGTCGAGGCGTTCCAAAAGGGGGAGGCCGGAAAGAAACGGCCGATACACCCCATTTACGGTAGCTTTGCCATTCTGGCCTTTCCGCCAATTTACAAATTTGTAAGGTTGTGGTGCGGATGCGGTGGTTGCGCAAATGCTGGACGGCGACGCACATTCCTGACCGCATGCAAAGCAGTTTTTATCCCGGAGCCGTCACAGTGTTCATGCGCAACCGCAGTCAGATCCCGACCGGCATCTGGGTTCTGGGCTTTGTCAGCCTGCTAATGGATATCTCGTCCGAGATGATCCACAGCCTGCTGCCGCTGTTTCTGGTCACCAGCTTGGGTGCCAGCGCACTTATGATCGGCCTGATCGAGGGGCTGGCCGAAGCGACTGCTCTGATCGTCAAGGTGTTTTCGGGGGTGCTCAGTGATTGGTTTGGGCGGCGCAAAGGGCTGGCGCTTATCGGCTATGGGCTTGGGGCGATCACAAAGCCGTTGTTTGCGATGGCCCCAAGCCTGGGTGTCGTGCTGACCGCGCGGCTGCTTGACCGCGTGGGCAAGGGCATTCGCGGCGCCCCGCGCGACGCGCTTGTCGCCGATATCGCGCCTGCCGGGTTACGCGGCGCGGCGTTTGGGCTGCGCCAGTCGCTGGATACTGTGGGCGCATTTGCCGGGCCGTTGCTGGCGGTCGGGCTGATGCTGCTCTGGTCAAACAACTTTCAGGCCGTGTTCTGGGTTGCGGTGATCCCCGGTGCCATGGCTGTCGCCTTGTTGGCCTTCGGGGTGAAGGAACCGCTGCAAAAGCCCGGAACGGTCCGGAAAAACCCGATCCGGCGTGCCAATCTCGCCCGCCTTCCGGCTGCCTATTGGCAAGTTGTTGCCATCGGTGCCGTCTTTACGCTGGCCCGTTTCAGCGAAGCGTTTCTGGTCTTGCGGGCACAGCAAAGCGGCATCCCACTGGCCACCGTTCCGCTGGTGATGGTGGCGATGAACGTGGTCTATGCGCTGTCGGCCTACCCGTTGGGCAGCCTTTCCGACCGGGTCAGTCACAAATCCCTGTTGATCGGAGGGCTGGCCCTGCTGATCGTTGCAGACCTCATTCTGGCCAGTTCTGCCCATTGGGCCGTGTTACTTGCCGGAGTGGCGGTTTGGGGCGTTCACATGGGCATGACGCAAGGCCTTTTGGCGGTCATGGTGGCCGACACTGCCCCTGCGGATCTGCGCGGCACAGCTTACGGCTTTTTCAATCTGGTCAGCGGGCTTGCGCTCTTGATCGCGAGCCTTGTGGCGGGGCTGCTGTGGGACAGTCTTGGTGCCCCGGCAACGTTTCTGACAGGGGCGCTGTTCAGCGCCCTTGCCTTGGTTCTGCTTTTCAAGCGCGGCGGAAATCTGCCCACCTCTCGCGGGGCTTGAGGTTGTAAGGCCGCTGACAGGTGGGTGTAAGACGGCATCCCCATGTTGCTTTCATCAGGCCGCAACCAGCGGTCATGATTGACTGGAGAGACAAATGCAAACCAAGACTTCCCTTGCGATCACCGGTGCTCTGCTGGCGCTTTCCCTGATCGCTGTCGCTGCGGCATTTGCCGAAACCCCGACCGTCGGAACCGGCGGCACCAAAGACCCGATCGCCGAAGCGCAGGCTTCGGCCAACGGGGATGGAGGGCATCTATTGTGAAGGCGTGGCTGTGCGCCGCGCTGGTGTGAAAAGCCAGATGCGGGTGATCTGTGGGCAGGTCGGCGTGGCTGTGCGGCACCTCCGATGGGTCAGTTGCAGGCCACAGCCGCAGGACCACAGCCAGCGACGCCAGCCCCAATCCGGTCAGGGCAAGGGCCGCCGCATTCAGCCCGAACCCGGCGCCGATCCAACCCGCCAATGGGTAGGTGACCAGCCAGCAAGCATGGGACAGCGCGAATTGCGCGGCAAAGACGGCCGGGCGGTCCTCGGGATGGGCAGAGCGGTTCAGGATGCGACCAATCGGTGTTTGCGTCAGAGAAAATCCAAACCCGATAAATGCCCAGAGCGGCATCAGCCCCCAAAGCCCGGTGACCAGCGGAGTGGCCGCGACGGTCGCCACCATCAGAGCTGCACCGATCAGCATCACCGGACGATCCTCCAACCGTTCCAGCACGCGCGGCAAGAGCAGGGCGGCCAGCATCGAGCCTGCCCCGAAGGCGGCAAAGGCCAGTGCGACCTGCGGTGCGCCCAAGCCAAGGCGGGCCTGCACCAGAACAACTGTGTTGACATAGACCATCGCCCCCGCTGCGGCGACGGCCATTTCCATCACCATCAAACCGCGCAGGCGCGGCGTGGCGAGGTAGATGCGGACGCCTTTGGTGGCGGTGGTCCAGAACGGCTCTGCCGCAGTCTGGATGCGGGCGGGAAGACGAACACTGACAACAAGAGCCGCTGACACAGCAAAGCCCGCAACCGTGCCGCCGAACAGCATGGGGAAGCTGACCACGGTCAACAGGGCGGCGGCAAGCATCGGGCTGAGAACCTGCTCCAGATCCTCGGCCAGCCGCATCAGCGACAGGGCATTGGTGTAATCCTTCTCATCCGGCAGAACATCGGGGATGGTGGCTTGAAACGCCGGAGTGAACCCGGCAGAGGCCGCTTGCAGCAGGAAAATCAGGCCGTAAACCTGCCAGACCTCGGTGACAAAGGGCAGGAACAACACCACAAAAGCGCGTATCAGGTCCAGTGCCACCAGAAACGCCCGGCGCGGTAACCGCGCGGCCAGTGCCGATGCCACCGGAGCCAATGTGACATAGGCGATCATCTTGATGGCAAGGGCGGTGCCCAGGACCTGCCCGGCACCTGCACCCGCCAGCTTCCAGGCCAGAAGGCCAAGGGCCACGGTGGCCAGCCCTGTGCCGACCAGCGAGATGATCTGCGCCGCGTAAAGGTGGCGGAAGCTGCGGTTGGTCAGGATGCTCAGCATGATCTGTCTATTCCGAAACGGCGTGAAGATCGCGGCCATGATCAGCGACGCAATGGGCGTGGTTGCCCAAGACTTCGATCACGCGACAGTCCGAAATCGTCCCACCGGCACAGTGATCGACCATGCGTTCCAGCTCGGCCTTCAGGGCTTGCAGGCGGGTGATGCGGCCCTCGACGGATTGCAACTGGGCGCGGGCGATGGCGTCAACCTCGGCGCAGGACTGGTCGGGGCGGTCTGACAGGCCCAGCAGGTCGCGGATCGCCTCAAGAGAAAAGCCAAGGTCGCGGGCGTGGCGGATGAAGGCGAGACGATCTTGCGTGCTGCGCGCGTAAAGCCGTTGATTGCCCGTTGAGCGTTCGGCATCGGGCAGCAGGCCGATCTGCTCGTAATAACGGATGGTCGGCACCTTGACCCCTGCCGCCGCGCCAAGTTTTCCGATGGTCAGCATGAAAAACCCCTTGAACCTATAGG
>JANMDM010000101.1:0-14308 GCA_031376305.1 Pseudomonadota bacterium
GAACTCCATCTCGAGCTTGTTGCCGATCTGCGTCCGCACCGCCGCCGAACACGAAATCCCCCCCAGCGGCGCCAGCGCTTCCAGCCTTGCCGCCATGTTCACGCCGTCGCCATAGAAATCATCGCCATCGACGATCAGATCGCCCACATTGATGCCGATGCGGAACTTGATATGTCGGTCTTCGGGCACGCCTGCGTTGCGCTCGGGCATGCCGCGCTGGATTTCCACCGCACAGCGGGCGGCGTTCAGAACGCTGGCAAACTCCACCAGAAACCCGTCACCCATCACCTTGAAGATGCGCCCGCCGTGCTTGGCCATCGTCGGATCAAAAAATTCACGGCGATGGTGCTTCAAAGCCGCCATCGTGCGTTCTTCGTTAGCCTCCATCAGCCGCGAATAGCCCACGACGTCGGCGGCAAGGATGGCCGCCAGCCGCCGCTCCACATGCTCATCGGCCATGCGCTATCCCTCACTCAATGCAGCCGACGCTAATCGCAAAACCCCCGCGCGGCAACACAGGATCCCGATCACTCCGGCAACCCCGCCAGACGAAAACCTTCCACAAAATGCGCCATCGAGGGGGAATCCTGATACTGCATCGACCCAACCCAATGCGAGATGGTGAAGGAGGGGTTGGAGGCGATGAACAGGCCGGCTTCTTGGCCGGCTTCCTCAATCGATCCCGACTGCGCCAGACTCGCTGCCAGATAGCGTCTGGAGCTGGTGCGATAGGTCGAGGGGTGGCGCAGGGTCTTGACGGCGTCCGCATATCGGCGAAGTGCGTATTGCACCTTGCCCAGCGCCATGTAGTGCCAAGGGGTCGGCAGCGGGTTCAACCGCATGGCCCGCAGCGTCGGCGCCTCGGCCTGTTCGGGCTGACCCGCGAAAATCAGATGATCGGCAAACAGTATCAAGGCCTCGTCGTTGCTCGGATCAAGCTCAATCGCGCGGTTGTATTCCGTTCTCGAGGCCTCCCATTGTCCAGCAAGGTCCAGACACATCGCGAGAGTTGAATGGCAAGTGGAATCGTTCGGATCCAGTGACACTGCTTTTTCAGCGATTTCGAGCACCGTGCCGCGCCGGGTGTCAACAGGGATGTTGCAATGGACCCATGCCAAAGCGCGGACCCCTGCGAGGCTCGCGTACGCAGCAGCATAGCCCGGATCGAGATCAATGGCCTTCTCCAGCAGCACCATCGACTCGCGCATCGCATCTGCCGAACCCATGAACGAATCGAACAGAACCTGTCCGCGCAAGAAATGATCATAAGCCTGCACCGAGTTGGTGCGCTTGCGCGGTGGCGGGGCTACCAACTGGCCGACCATCGCCTCAAGGATGCAGGCCGTCACCTCGTCCTGCAGATCGAAGATGTCTTCCAGTTGCCGGTCGAACCGTTCCGCCCAAAGATGCCCGCCGCCGATGCTGTCGATCAGCTGCACATTGATCCGCACCCGCCCCCCGGCGCGGCGTGCCGAGCCTTCCAGCAAAAAGCGCACGCCCAGCTCTCGCGCGATGCGGCGCACATCCACCGACTTGCCCTTGTAGGCAAAGCTCGAATTGCGGGCGATCACGAATAATCCGGGGTTGCGCGACAGATCAGTGATCAAATCCTCGGTCAGACCATCGACGAAAAATTCGTATTCCGGGTCGGTGCTCATGTTGACGAAAGGCAACACGGCGATCGAGGGCTTGTCGGGCAGGGCGAGTGCCGCGGGCACGCGCACCTGCATGCGGACGCGGAACACCCGCAACGGCTCCGCGATGTTCTTGAGCGTTTGCGGCCCCATATCGTCGAACTGCACGTCCATGCGGCGTTTGACCTGATCATGCACGCTGGCCGAAAGGCAGATACCGCCCGGATCGGCCAGACCCTCCAGCCTTGCGGCTACATTCACCCCGTCGCCGTGAAGGTCGGTGCCTTCCACGATCACGTCGCCCAGATTGACACCGATGCGGAACGTGATGCTCTGATCGTCCGGCACGCCCTGATTGCGCAGGGCCATGCCCTGCTGGATTTCCACTGCACAGTGGGCGGCATTCACAACCGAGCCGAATTCCACCAAAAACCCGTCGCCCATCACCTTGAAGATGCGCCCGCCGTGTTTGGCCATGATCGGATCAAAGAACTCTCGCCGATGGTGCTGCAGCGCTGCCATCGTGCGTTCCTCATTGGCCTCCATCAGGCGACTGTAGCCCACCACATCAGCGGCAAGGATCGCAGCAAGTCGACGCTGGGCGCGGGGTTCAGTCATGTCGTAGCGATACACTGAATCCCTAAAAAGTCATCGCAGTACTTCGGACTTAACGCGCAGATCAGATGCGTAACCCTGCAGCGGCCCGTGGGTCGATCCGGTGTGTTGCTTTTGCCATGTTGCAATCGGGGCTATTCGCACTTGCAATGCGGATATGACCTTCGGATAAGGTGAATGAGGTGACAAAACAAACGCCGAATTGCTCAGATAATCCCGCATGACGCAAAAGCAACATTTCCGAATGATCCTGACCGAAGTGCGCAAGCTTCTGGAAGCGGGAGAGTTTGCGCGGGCACGGGAAATCCTGGATCAGTTGAAAAAGGATCCGGAGATCGCGGCTTTGGGACCGATGACAGTTCTTGGTCTGCCGCGACCGCTACATTCGGTGATGCTGAAACTGGCCAAAACCGAGGGGGACGCCCTAAATCGTATCGCCTACCAGTATACGCTTGTGCCGCCGCCAGCGATTTTGGCAAGGCATGCCGGTTTTTCTAGCGACGAGCGGCTGCGGATGGTGACTGCTGATCGACAGCCGGTTCCCCGTGTTATTCATCAAATATGGATCGGTCCCAACCCCCCACCGGTGACGACGACCGCTTGGGACGCGCATGCCAGGATGCACGGCTACGGTTACAAGCTTTGGCGCGAGGCCGATCTTCGCACCATCGGAGTGGATCAGAATCCGGTCTTTGCCAATATGCTTGACCGCGGGGACTTCCCCGGCGCTGTCGACGTGGCACGCTACGTCATCTTGCAGCAAAGGGGCGGTATCTATCTGGACTGTGACTGGTACCCGGCGCGCAATGACATCAGCTTCCACCACCGGCTGCCACTGATCGGCCTGTCGGTCATTGCCGAAAAGACGCCGCGCGACACCGGGGTCGGAAGCGTGCTGCTGAGCAATGCCTTTATCGCGGCCCCGGCCGCGCATCCGGTGTTCGCGCGAATTGTCGAGGTTCTGCCGGAGGTATTGCGGGCGATGCCGGATGCGCCCGCCTGGTGGTCAACCGGGCCGCTGTTGTTCACGGTGGTTTGCCGGGGCGGGACGGTGGCCATCGCCGACGCCGCAATCATCGCCGGGACGGTTGCGCATGATGCGTCAGAGGCGATGGTGGAGCGGCTATGCGCTGAAGCGGTCCGCAGCGATGGCGGCCTGTTACTGGCCTGGAAACCTTGGTAGTTTGCGTTCATGCGTCACGAACGGCCGCCCGAACAGCGATCACCGTGGTAGAAATGCCGGATCAAACCAACCCCGCTTACCTGTAGGGGTCGGCCGCATCGCGCAAGCCATCCCCCATGAAGTTAAAGGCAAGGACCACAAGGAAAACCGGAACCATTGGCAATAGCAGCCACGGATAAAAGGCAATGACACTGACGTCGCGGGCTTCGGTCAGCAAGATCCCCCAACTGGTTATCGGTGGCCGAAGGCCGAGGCCCAGAAAGCTGAGCGCAGTTTCCCCCATGATCATGCCGGGCACCGAAATCGTTGCGCTGGCGATCAGATGTGACATGAAGCCGGGAACCAGATGTCGGCCGATGATCCTTGGGCTGCCTGCCCCCATCAGTTGCGCGGCCAAAACATAATCTTCTTCCCGCAAGGCAAGCAGCTTCGATCGCACCGCGCGCGCCAACCCCGTCCAGTCAAGCAACCCGAGGATGACGGTGATGCCCAGATAGATCAGGATCGGCGACCATGTCACCGGCATGATTGCGGCCAGGGCCAGCCACAAAGGGATGCTGGGGATGGATTGCAGAACCTCGATGATACGCTGAACGATCAGGTCGGTGACGCCGCCATGATAGCCCGCAAGGCCGCCGATGATGATGCCCAGAATGAAGCTGACCGAAATACCAATCAACCCAATCGTCAGCGAAATCCGGGCGCCGTACAGAATACGCGACAGCACATCGCGGCCCAATCGGTCGGTGCCCAGAAGGAACGCCTGCCCCCCGGTTGCGGGGCAGAGAAAATGAACGTCGCTTTCAACCATGCCCCAGAATTTATACCCGTCACCGCGGCAAAAAAACCGCAGCGACTGAACATCTGCGGGGTCATCGGTGTAGACACGTTGCAGGTTTTCCATGTTGAGCGTTGCCTGCCTGCCATAAACGAATGGCCCGACAAAACTGCCCTTATCGAACAGGTGGATGGGTTGTGGCGGCGCATGAATGTATTCAATGTTGCGGGTGTGCAGATTGTAGGGCGCCAGAAACTCGACGATGGCGATCATGGCGTAAAGCGTCACCAGAAAAACTGCGGACACCAGCGCCAAGCGATGGCGACAAAACTTCCACCACATCAGGCGCAATTGCGACGCCTTGTAAACACGTTCCTGGCCCGCGGTCATGGTCGCGACGGACTGCGGGTCGAATGGCTCAGTTGAAACGAAATGGGGCAGGGGGGTGCCCGGCTCGGGAAGCCAAGAAGTCACTTTGTGCTCCTCCCCTGCAACCTGATCCGGGGGTCGAGAAACGCGAGGGCAATATCCGATACCAGCACCCCGACGACGGTCAGAAATGCCAGGAACATCAAGAATGATCCGGCCAGATACATGTCCTGGCTTTGAAGTGCCTTGATCAGCATCGGACCCGTTGTTTCCAAAGACAGCACGATGGCAGTGATTTCAGCACCCGAAATGATTGACGGAAGGATCGAGCCAATATCGGAAATGAAAAAGTTCAGAGACATTCGCAGCGGGTATTTTATCAGGGCGCGCAAAGGGCTAAGGCCTTTCGCCCGAGCTGTTACGACATATTGTTTTTGCAGTTCATCCAGCAAATTTGCCCGCACCCGCCGGATCATGCCAGCCGTCCCGGCTGTGCCGATGATGATAACCGGAATCCACAGATGTTCGAGGATCGACTTGACCTTATCCCACGACATTGGTTCACCCAAGAACTGTTCATCCATCAAATGCCCAATCGAGGTGCCGAACCACAAATTGGCAAAGTACATAAGAATGAGGGCGAGCATGAAATTCGGGATCGCCAAGCCAATCAAACCGGCCAGGGTAAGGCCATAGTCGCCCCAGCTGTATTGATGCGTCGCCGAATAGATGCCGATCGGGAAAGCAATCAGCCAAGTGAAGATGATGGTCACAACTGAAACCAGAACCGTCAGCCACAAGCGATCCCCCACCACTTCGCTGACCGGTAGTTGATATTCGAACGAATAACCAAAATCGCCGACAAGCATGCCTCCGGCCCAGTGCAGATAGCGGATCGGCGCTGGCTGATCAAATCCGTAACGGGTGCGCAGCTCTTCAATTTGGGCCAGATCAGCGGATTCGCCCATCGCCTTCAGCTCGGAGATATAGCTCTCGAAATAATCACCGGGGGGAAGTTCGATAATCGCAAACACCAGAAGGGATATCAGTATCAGCGTCGGGACCATCATTGCGATCCGCCAAAGAATGTATCGCAACATGGTCAGACCGCCTCGCCAAACCAAAAGGTATCCGGCAAATAGACGCCAAGATAGGATGTCGGATCAAACCCATAAAGGGCTTTTTCCGGGACGTTTTGCAGTCGGGACGACATCATCACCGGTTGCAAGGTGCTGTTTACGATTCCGATCGAATAGACCTGTTCGGCGTGGGACATGAGCATCCGATGCCAGATTTTTTCGCGATCTTCGGTACTGGCCGACAGACTCCATTGTTCAAAAAGCGCCAGAAGTTCCTGCACTTCTGGCAGATCGGGCGGGTGGCCTGCATTTCCGCGAGAATAATAATGCATGCCCCACAAGGGCCATTGCAATTGATCATCCCCGGTGGGCGCCAGCGCGGCAGGAGACATGTCGGCGGTTGGAACGCCGTTGTCGATCCCCCCCCACACCGACATCATCACCTCGCCTGCCATCGCCCGGCTGCGAAAGATGTCGCGCTGCGACACGCGGATGAAAAGCGCCAGACCGACCTGGCGCCAGTGATCGGTCACCAGTTCAAGCACATCGGTTTCCAGCGTGCTTTCACCGGCTGTTTCAACGATTATATGGGCGGGGCGCCCATCCGGCAGCAGCCGGATCCCGCTGTTGTCCCGCGCGGTCAGGCCGGCGGAATCCAACAATGCGTTGGCCTTATCGGGATCATATTGCGCCCACGCAGCGGCGTATTCGGCTTTGAACAAGGGGCTTTCCGGCAGCACGGTATCAGCACTTTCCGCCGCCAGTCCAAAAAACGAAACCATGTTGATCTCGTGGCGGTTAATGGCGATCGAGAGTGCATGGCGAACGTTCGCGTCTTGAAACAATTTGCGCCAGACATCGTCATTGCAATTCAAATTGGGCAGCAATGCCATGACGGACCCTTGCGTCCGTTTCCACAAATCAACCTTGATCGGATGGAGCTTTTCTGCCGCTTTCAGATAGGTGTAGTCGCCAAAGGTCAGGCCCTGCATCTGCAGATCGGTTTCCCCGGCGCCGGTCTTTGCGGCGATGATCGCCGCCGAACTCACGTTCAGGACGACCTCATCTATATAAGGAAGCTGCACGCCATTTTCGTCAACCCGATGAAAATACTTGTTGCGCTTGAACACAAATTGCTCAGCGGGTGGTAAAGTCGTGTTGGCCCACGGATTGAGCGTGGGGAGGTCGGGGTTCTCGGGGCGATAACTTCTCGACATTTTCGCGTGCAGGTCTACCCAAGTGTCCACCCGCTGCTCGGCAACGAGGGCGGCAAGCCGGATGTTGTCCTGATATTTATTATGGAACTGCTTCATGTAGGCCGCTGGCATCAGAATTGTCAGCGGCTGTGGTGCTGCCAAGCCCGGAAGAAAGCGCGGATTGGGGCGATCCCAACTGTACCTCACGGTGATATCGTCAATGATCTCAAAAAGTGGTGGCTCACCGGCAGCCAATAGGTCGTTGGGCAGATCACCGGGGCGCAAGTCCTTATTCAGGTTAACATCTTCCCAGCAATATCGAAAATCCTCTGCCGTCAACGCGCTGCCGTCAGACCAGCGGTGGCCCCGACGCAGTCGCAATGTAAAGATGCGGTCGTCGATTTGTTCAAGGCTTTCGAGGATGTCAGGGTGCAGGTTCAGATCGGGATCATAGCCCACTAGGCGCGCATAGCCGTTGATCGTCATCAACCGGATGTCTTTTTGGCCGCCGATCAGCATGCGCAAAGTGCCACCCTGGCTGCCCGGCTCGCGGCCCATCGCGCGCAGATTGATGACACGGGGAACCATCGGCAGCGGGCTTTCGCTGTCGGGAAGGCTATGCGTGATCAACGGCGATGTGTCAGTGTCGGGAAGGGCAGTTTGTGCGCGCAATGCGTTTGGCGCAAGCAAACCCGCAAACATCCCGAGGATGGAGCGCCGGCCAATCATATCGACCGTTCCCTGAATTCATGACAAGGAACCAAGGCGCCCGTTGCGGGACCAAACCCCTGCGCCTCGGCGTGCCCTTCAACACTGCAGTTTCCGCGGGCCAACGAACTGATGTTCATTGCACTTTTCGTTGTGTCGTCAGGGCGGAGGTCATGCGAACAGACACCATTCCTTAGATCAAAATGCAGCTGTTGATCAGCGTAACGTACGGCGCAGGTACTGTCTATCTTGGTCTGCGGTCGTGGGCAGCGGCGAAGGTGACTTTCGAATCTGCCCCAGCGTGTGGTCTTGGGGGGCGGGGCGTTTTGCCACCGCAAAGACGATGAAAACCGCGGCGGGCTGAGTGATGTTTTGGCGCCCCGCAGCCTCGGTCGGTTTAATCACAACTAGTGGTTATTGGATGCGGCGGCCAAAAAATCCGGGCGTATGTTTACTGGTGTTGCGATAAAGAAGCATGACTTCCTCGGCTTCCGATCGGCGGTCATTGGCGTCAAACTGCAGGTCGGTTGAGCCATCAACCGCCATGGTTTCGGGGCCGGGCAGGTAGATCGAAACCTCCTCTGAGATCCCGCGCAACATTTCCTTGCCTTGCAAAATCCAGTCACCGCCGCAGTAGTCTCTGAATATCTCACTTGCAACGACCGGCTGGCCGTATTTTTTCGTGAGACTCTCCAATCGCTGCACTTCGTTGGTTGCGGACCCGAAGGCCGAAAACGTCAGACGGTTCTTCAGACCGACGTTGCCAAACATCACGTTGCCGACATGAAGGCCGATCCCAAAGCGTATGTCGTCCAACCCGGCGCTGGTCCGATTGTGGTTCAGTTCCGCCATCCTTGCAACTGCCTGCCGAGCCGCAGACATTGCCGCGCGGGCGGCGATCTGAGACGAGGCCTTCTGTCGTTCACAGGGGTATACTGCCAGAAAGCCGTCCCCAATAAAGCTCAGAATTTCCCCACCATCGCGATTGAACGGGGCCGCAACGGCGTCGAAGAACTGATTGAGGGTATCAATATAGACCTGCCGTCCGCCGCTCTCTGCCAAAGCGGTGGAATTGCGCATGTCCACCATGACCAAAGCGGCGCGAATCGTCTCACCGTCACCGCGGCGGATCTGCCCGGAAAGCACACGCTTTCCGGCATCGCCCCCCAGATAGGTCGTCAACATGTTATCCGCCATCTTTGCGTGCATCGCCATCAGTGCGGTGACGGCAAGGCTATTTTGAATGTGCAGCAATGCCTTGATCATATCCTCGGTGAAACCATCGGCCCTGTCCGTCGCCCATGAGCCAAGCATACCTTTGCCATCTGCGTCACCAAACCTCTGGGCGAAAGCCAGATAATCGGTCGCACCCAAGGTTTTTAGATCGTCAAAAACCGGAAATTCTGCTGGGGTCTTTGGGTCGAGCCGTCGTCGCAAATGGCTCAGGTTCTTGCTGATAAGATGATAATAGGGGCTGGAACGATATCGCTCTGACGCGCCATTTCCGCCGCCGGATTGGAAGCCTTCCACGGCCACACCTTCCTTTCGCAGCCATGTGAAGCCCAATGCGTTATAAAGTGGGTGCAGCATCGAAAAGGTCAGATGAACCCGAACCAGCGGAATTCCAACGGCGGCCAGACGTTCACAGGTTTCCGTGACGATGGTTTCAAGATCCGCCCCCTTTAATGCCGATTGCTTTAGCCAGGCAGAAACCCCGTCGATCAGTGTTTCTGAAACATCGTTCTGCGACGTGTACATCGTGCATCCTTTAGCAATCATCGTGTCTGCATCTCTAGCGCCAGGCAAAAGCCCGCAGACCGATCATGTAATATGGGGCAATGGCGGCACAAGAGGATCTGATCACAGTTCTTTATTCAAAACCATCGGCCGCAAGCAACTCTGGCGTTCTGAAAGGCGTATATTTGTAAAGCGGCACCCGCACCGCCACCCCGGCGGTGCGCGGCGGCCAAATTTGGGGGTTAGCCAATGTCCTTTCAGAAGCGGGTTTGCTATAGTCAGCAGATGAGAATGACCGAAGATTCCGATTTTCTGACCAGTTTGCCGCGTTTCCTTGAATTTGAAGGGGTCGCGGACTTTGCGCGGTATCGGCCGTTACCAAACGGCTGGGCGCTGGCCTTGGCCGACATTGTCGATTCGACCGGCGCTATCGCCGCCGGACGGTACAAATCTGTGAACATGGCCGGTGCCTCCGTCATCACGGCGGTTCTCAACGCTCTGGATCGCCCGGATCTTCCATTCATCTTTGGTGGGGATGGTGCCTTCGTTGCGGTGCCGCCGTCTGGTATCGAAGGCGCCGGGACCGCACTTTCACAGGTACGGACCTGGGTCGAGCGTGAGTTCCAGCTTGAGATGCGTGCCGCAGTGGTTTTGGTTGCGGATATTCGTGCCGCAGGGCTGGATGTCCGGGTCGCGCGGTTCCAGGCCAGCTCAGAAGTGTCCTATGCGATGTTTTCCGGTGACGGCGCCAGTTGGGCGGAACGCCAAATGAAACAAGGCGTCTACACTGTGCCTAAAGCTGCGAGCGGAAGCGAGCCGGACCTTGCCGGCCTGTCGTGCCGCTGGAATCCGATATCGTCTAGAAACGGCCAGATCGTTTCCATCATTGCGGTGCCGGGCGACGAAGGCACAGGTCCGGCCTTTCAGAAACTGATTTCCGACATTGTGGCATTGGTGAGCAATGAGGATCGTGCGGGCCACCCGGTTCCGGCCGCGGGGCCGCAACAGGCAATTTCACTGCATTCGATTGATGCCGTGGCACTGACGCAACCCAATAAGCTGCGGCGGTTTTGGCGCCGCGTGGAAATGATAGCCATCGCGACGGTGTTTTCCGTCTGGCGCCGGTTGGACTGGAAAATCGGGAAATTTGATGTGCGCCTTTATGCGCGCGACGTTTCATTGAACACGGATTTCCGAAAATTTGATGATGCGTTGAAAATGACGGTTGATCTTGATGCCGCGCAACTTGCGAATATTGAGGCGCGGCTTGAGGCGGCGACGCGCGAAGGGGTTTGTCGCTTCGGGTTGCATTCGCAGGATCAGGCCTTGATGACTTGCATAGTTCCATCGCCGATGAGCCGCGATCATATGCATTTTGTTGACGGCGCGATGGGGGGCTATGCCGAGGCGGCAAGCCACTTGAAGCGAAAAATGTAACCTATCCCAAACGTGCCAAAAGCTACGTTTGCATGTAGCGATAGAGATAGTAACGGTCATCACGGGCGCCGGTGGGCAGCGGCAATGGTCGCGCATTGGGGATCGACAAAGGCAAGTCAGACAGAATGAGTGCACCGTCAGCAAGTGCTGGCGTCAGGTGCGATGAAACGATCCCACTCATCGTCGCGTTGCCGTCCGCAGAGAAGGAACCGACGTCCGAATGGGCCAGAATAACCTTTCCTGCAAATCGGCTTGACGCCTGTGGCAGGGTCAAAGACAGCTCTCCGATCAACAAGTGTTGCGCATCGGGCCTGCAGTCGGGATAGCTGTTCACCTCGCGGTCAAACACGAATATCTCGCGGGTCGGAAGGTAACGCCGTAAGTGATCGAAGGATCTTCCAAGCCCAAGCCCAATTTCGAAAACCACACCCGGATGGTCGGAAATTTGCTCAAACGCCCATGCCAGACAGGCATGCTGGGCCTCGAGCCGAAAGTAGAGTTTTTCCAGCCTGGAAATTGATCTGGTCATAGTATCTCCGTTCAATGCAAATCCGCTCCACGGCCCGGCGCATGCCAGAGTTTGCAGGGCTGCAAACACAATACGGATATCTTTGCTTGGGTTGCCAGATGTATCGCTCACGGAATGTTGGACTATTAATTCGTGATCTGCAAAAGTATCGAGGTTGGGGGGGCGTGTCAGTAAGGTGACTGGCCAGCCAGTCGGTTTGTCCCCGCGGTTGACACTATGCAAGGTGACGTTATTGAGATCGCCGGTAAAATCCAGATCGGCATCGCGAATGACAAAATCTGGCTCAATGACAGGGGATTGGAAAATTTCCGGTAACAAAAATATGGAGCCGATTGCATGGCAGAGTCTGACCTGTGGTTTTGTTAATATGACACCTTTCCCTCATGTCGTGGCGTTGAAGGGCAGAGCGGTATCGCCGATTGATCGCTTATCTGAACGCTCACCGCATTCAAAAGACCCGGCACCATGGAGGGGGAGCGCATGACTGTGGGGTCCGACCTGCTGCGCATCGAAAATCTGGGCATCTCGTTTTCGATGCTGGGGGGGCAAATTGACGCGGTCAGAAACGTCAGCATGCGGGTACTGCCCGGAAAAGTCACCGCATTGGTCGGCGAATCTGGCTCTGGAAAATCGGTGATCAGCCAAGCCGTTATGGGTATTTTGCCAAGAACGGCAACGGCGTCCGGTCGAATTCTTTTCAACGATACCATGGTGTCGCAAGGGCCTGTTGATATACTGACGTTGCCGCAGGATGGGCCAGCAATCCGGGCTCTGCGCGGGCGCCGCATTGGCAAGATATTTCAAGAGCCGATGACGTCGCTATCGCCGCTCCATACGATTGGCGATCAGATTTCAGAGGTGCTGCGGGTTCACGAGGTTACAACGCGGTCCGAGCGACACAAACGCACTGTGGAAATGCTGTCACTTGTCGGGTTTGCCAGCCCCGGCAAGGCCTTCGACATGTATCCGTTCGAACTTTCCGGCGGCATGCGGCAGCGCGCGATGATCGCCATGGCTCTGATCTGCCGACCCGCGCTGCTGGTCGCGGATGAGCCGACGACCGCGCTGGATGTGACCATACAGGCCCAGATCCTTGAATTGTTACGGGATCTTCAGAGTCAGCTGAACATGTCCATGTTGCTGATCACCCACGATCTGGGTGTGGTTGCCAATATCGCCGACGAGGTGGTTGTAATCTATCACGGTCAAATCCTGGAGGCTGGTCCGGTCGACGCAATCTTCCGCAACCCGTCGCATGAATACCTCAAGGGACTGTTGGCGGCAGTGCCACATTTTGACATGAAGGCTGGCGAAAGGCTGAAATCGCTTCGCGAAATTCCCGTCCATGCAGAAAGCCTGATCGGCAAAAGACCTGAAACCCGGGTGCCGCGTTCTGATATTCTGGTCTCAGTGCGGAGCATTTCGAAGTCTTACGGAACCCGAAAAGCCGGCGTGTTTGGGCAAAACGACACTGCGGCGACGCGGGTCGTGGACGATATAAGCTTTGATATACGCCGTGGAGAATGCCTGGGGTTGGTGGGCGAAAGCGGTTCTGGAAAGACCACGGTCAGTAAAATTCTGATGCGCGCGGTAACGCCAGAGTCCGGGTCCGTAACCTTTCACGGCGCAGAGGGCGATGTGGATGTTCTTGCAGTTTCGGGCGCTGCCTTGAAAGCGTTCCGCACCAAAATACAGATGGTATTTCAAGACCCGGTATCGTCGCTGTCGCCGCGCATGACCGTCCAGAACATTCTGAACGAGCCTCTTGAAATTCACGAACGGGGCAGTTCCAGATCGCGGCTTGAGACAGTCGGGGCATTGATGGAGGCCATCGGCCTTGATCGGCACTTTCTGAACCGGTATCCCCACAGCTTCTCGGGCGGGCAACGTCAGCGCATTGGCATCGCAAGGGCATTGGCACTTGGCCCCGAGCTGGTGATCTGTGACGAACCGGTTTCTGCGCTGGATGTGTCGGTTCAGGCACAAATTCTCAATCTTCTGAAAGACCTGCAAAAAGAATTGGGCCTGACCTATCTGTTCATTTCGCACAACCTTGCCGTGGTGGACTATATGGCCGACCGGATCGCGGTGATGTGCCGTGGACGCATCGTGGAAATTGCCCCGCGTGAAACCCTGATGCAGGCGCCTGTACATCCATACACCAAGTCGCTTCTGGCGGCGGTTCCGTTCCCCGATCTTGACCGGCCGCTCGATTTTTCGGCGCTCAGGATCAGCGGCGCGTCTGAAGTAACCCGCTGGGATCCGCAGTTTCGCGACGATGACAGCGGTGAAGGATTGGTGCCGCTCGATCTTGGCGGCGGTCACCAGGTCCTTGCCCGACGATCTGCTGCCCCGCACGATGTTAGGGCATGAGGTCGTTCATGTCGGTGTTATGCGCTTCCCATTCGCACGAACTTGCCTTGGTCGATGGGGCCAAATCCATTCCGGAAGTCGTTTCGGCTAGTGCGGCGAAATTGGCGAACGCGCCGTTGCATGTTGGTGCTTTGCGGGGGCGGCAGTACTGTGATTGAGGTGCATTTTCCGGTGGACAAAATGCGTCGAAGTGAGATGAGCTAATCAAGGTCGAATGGGGGCCTCCAATAATGCATAAACACGAAAACACCCGCATTCTCATGTACAGCCACGACACATTCGGGCTCGGTCACCTAAGACGTTGCCGAACCATCGCGCACTCGCTGGTCGAAGACTTTCGCGGCTTAAGCGTTTTGATCATCTCAGGTTCGACCATCGCGGGAGCGTTCGACTACAGGGCGAGGGTCGATTTCGTAAAAATCCCCAGTGTTATCAAACTGCGCAACGGCGAATACACGTCACTTGCCCGACACATCGACCTGCATGAAACGCTGAATATGCGCCGGTCAATCATCCGGTCCACGGCTGAGACTTTTCGGCCGGATATATTCATTGTCGACAAGGAACCGATGGGCCTGCACGGCGAAGTCGAAGAGACTCTGGAATATCTCAAGTCGCGCGGCACAAAACTGGTTTTGGGGCTGAGGGAGGTTATGGATGCGCCGCATCT
>JANMDM010000144.1:0-1715 GCA_031376305.1 Pseudomonadota bacterium
TGCCACTGCGCCAAAAGCCCAGGCGGCGCTGGCCGACATTATGGCCCGCGCCCGTATGCATCCGATATGCCTCTAATATGCCTCTAATATGCATCCGCTATGCGTCCGCCTGTGGCCTCGGTAACCTCATCCGCAGCGGCGCGGACCAGGGCGCCCAAACGCGCGGTTTCTGACAGCGCCATCCGGAAGGTCGGGCCTGAAACCGAAACCCCGGCGATCGGTTCGCCATGGGCGTTGAAGATTGGCGCCGCGACGCAGCGCATGCCTTCGGCCCGCTCCTGATCGTCGATGGCATAACCGCGCTGTCGGGTGGCGGCCAGATCGGTGAGCAGACTGGGCTGATCAATCAAAGACTGCGGCGTAAATCTTGCAAGCCCATGTGTTAAAATGATTTTCAAGGCGCGTTCCGGGGACATCCAGGCCAGAAAGGCCTTGCCGATACCCGACACATGCATCGCCCCCAGCGTGCCGGGCGGAAAGAAGGCGCGGATTGGCTCATGGGTTTCGACCTGCGCCAGAAACAGCACCATATCGCGGTGTTCGACCCCCAGATTGGCGGTCTCGCCGGTGGCCCGCATCAGCCGATCCATCGGCTGGCGGGCCCGTTCCACAACCTTGGTGCGGCGCAAAAACGCCGACCCCACCCGAAACGCCCCGCCCCCCACATGCCAAAGCTGACCCGGCTCTTCCAACTCGACAAATCCATGGCCCTGAAGCGTCGTCAGCGCCCGGTAGACGGTCGGCACCGACTGCGCCGTTTTCACCGCCAGCTCCGACAGCGTTATCCCGGCGCCATCGCCGACCACCCGCAAGATCATCAGCGCCCGATCCAGCGACTGAACCGTATTCTGCTCGGTCTTGTCGTTGAAGCTTTTCGGCCGACCCCGCGGGCGTGGTTCACTCATATCAGCAGTCCCTCGACGAATTCTTTCAAAAACTGAAAACAACTTTCATCCATTGAAAAACGAATTTCATATGCTTTTCAATGCAAAAACGAATTTTTCACAGAGCGAAATAATTTTTCGAAAAAATTGCGCCCTGAGCGCTGTGGTCTTAATCTTGGTATTAATCGAAAAGGGAGACGCCCAATGTACAATCAGAACCCGGTTTTCATCCCCGGCCCGACAAACATCCCCGATGTCATTCGCAAAGCCTGTGACATGGCAACACTCGACCATCGCTCGGCGGCATTCGGGCGTATCTTCGCCCCGGCGGTCACCGGGGTGAAAGCCGTGATGGGAACAACGTCAGGCGAGGTTTTCATCTTTCCTTCGACCGGAACCGGTGGCTGGGAAGCGGCGATTTCAAATACCTTGTCGGCGGGCGATACGGTTTTGGCGGCGCGCTTTGGCATGTTCTCGCATCGCTGGATTGATATGTGTCAACGCCACCGCCTGAACGTAGAGGTGATCGAGACGCCCTGGGGTCAGGGCGCACCTGTGGCCCAGATCGAGGCGGCTTTGAAAGCCGACCGCGACCATATGATCAAGGCAGTGCTGGCCACCCATAACGAAACCGCCACCGGGGTGAAGTCTGATATCGCCGCTATCCGCCGGGCGATCGATGCGGCCAAGCATCCGGCGATGCTGTTTGTTGATGGGGTGTCCTCGGTCGGCTCGATGGAGTTTCGCATGGACGCCTGGGGCGTCGATATTGCGGTTGCCGGAAGCCAGAAGGGGTTCATGCTGCCCGCAGGTCTTGCGATCCTGGGCGTC
>JANMDM010000157.1:0-17363 GCA_031376305.1 Pseudomonadota bacterium
CTTTCGGTGTTGACGGCCGACTGCCAGCCCGTCCTTTTCGCCGACCCGCAGGCCGGTGTCATTGGCGCCGCGCATGCGGGCTGGCGCGGCGCACTGGCCGGGGTGCTTGAGGCAACCGTCGCCGCAATGGTGGCGCTTGGGGCGCGCCCCGCCCAGATCAACGCCGTTATCGGCCCCGCCATCAGCCAGCGCGCTTATGAGGTCGGCCCCGAGTTTCTCGATGCCTTCCTGACCGAGGACCAGACCTACAGCCGGTTCTTTGCCGCCGGTCGCGGTGACAAGCTGCAGTTCGACCTGCCGGGGTTCGGGCTGTTCCGGCTGCGCGCTGCGGGCGTCGGCAACGCCCGCTGGACCGGCCATTGCACCTATTCTGATCCGGCACGGTTCTATTCCTACCGCCGTTCGGTGCATGACCACGAGGCAGACTATGGCCGCCTGATGTCGGTCATCCGCATCTGATCGCGCTGGAGGGCACCCTACGGCCGCCTTTCCGGCCTCAGGCGATACCGCCATAAGAAAGCCGCAATCTTCGACAGACACCTGCGGAATCCCTGCCATTCCATTGTTTAGTAATAACTTTATTGAAGTTACATGGTTTCAAAATTGTCGCCAAAATCGCTCCAATCGCCAAACCCATGCCGCATTGACCATAGAGTCTGGCCGCGCGTGGCAAGCTTGCCCTGCGCTCAACCGGCGACAGCGGATGTCGCCTGAAAACATGGGTGTCGTCTGATGAAACCGAACCGGCGCTGGATGCAGTGGATTGTGACCGAAACTGCCGCACCATTGGCGGCCCTGCCGTGGCAAAGGGCCGTGCGCCACCCCAAAGCCGCGCTCTTGGCGGCGCATCAAGACCCGCACAGCGCTACCGACGTATCCGAGGCTTTTTGACTGCTGCGGGTGGCGTCATGCCGACTCGGGCCAGCACTGCCGACCTGCGATTGTTTCATCAAAACATGACAAAGTGCCGTCCGTACGCCGCATTACCCCGGAACCATCCGGATATAAATTAAACTTTTTGACAAATCTGAAATCTCCTGCCAAAGGCTTACGCATTGAACCATTTGACGTACTGTTTTTTAGACTGATTTTTTCCGGGTGGGGGCACCCGAATAGATTTTCATATTGAACCGAAAGGTCATTGCCGTGATTCATACTGCCCCCCAGGCTGCAGCATTTGCTGCGCATATTTCCCCCGTTTCCCGTAAAATCTCTGCCACCCCGCTCCTGCCGATGTCGCGTGCGGTGGCCCCAATTGCACCGGCAATGTGTGCCAAACGTCCAGCCATGCTGACCCGCCGCTATGAAACCTGCTGGCTGAGCAGCGACGGTCTTGTCGAAACCGCCACCCGCCTCGCCCCCGCGATCCCGGCCTTTGAGGAGGCCTTTTCGGCAGTGGCGCGCGGCACCTTGATCGAAACCACCAAGGGTCTTGTCGCTGTCGAAGATCTTGACCCCGGCATGCTGGCGCTGACCGCCGAAGGCCGGATCGAGCCAATCACCTGGATCGGCTCGATGACACTGTTCCCCCCCCACGCTATTGCCGGGCTGGCCCCGTCCACGCTGACCCGGATCACCGCCGATGCCTTCGGCGCGGGGCGGCCGATGCCGGATCTGGTTCTGGGGCAGCAGGCCCGCCTGTTCCTGCGCGGTGGCCGGTGTCTGGCGGCGGGTCACGCGACGGCCTATGCCCCGGCCCGCAACATGATCGACGGCGAAAGCATCGTCGAAGTCACCCCCGTGGCTCCGGTGGCGATGTACCATATCGTGCTGGCACGCCACGGATCGCTGCGCTGCGCCGGGATCGAGGTGGAAAGCTTCCACCCCGGCAAGGATTACGCCGAACGTCTGGACCCGCAATTGGCGGCGCTGTTCATCGCCATGTTCCCGCATCTGTCAGGATTTGGGGATTTCGGGCCGCTGGCGCATCCGCGCCTGTCGTCGGATGAAACTGACATGATGATCGCCGCTTAATCGGTCGCAGCCTATTCGGTCGCCATGGGGTGCGGTTAGGCGTGCGGCAGCGTTCAGCTGCTGCGCGCCAGCCGCGCCTCAAGCACATCAAAGGGCACGCCGGGCTGATCCTTGGCGCAGCGGATCACCAGCGATGTCTTGACCGAGGCGACATTGGCGGCGGCTGTCAGCTGTTCGGTCAGGAAATTCTGAAACGACGACAGGTCAGGCGCGACGCATTTCAGGATAAAGTCGATCTCGCCATTCAGCATGTGGCATTCGCGGACCAGCGACCAATCACGGCAGCGCTGCTCGAAGGCCGAAAGATCAGCCTCGGCCTGCGAATTCAGCCCCACCATCGCAAACACATGCACTTCAAACCCCAACTCGCGCGGGTTGACATCGGCATGGTAGCCGCGGATATAGCCCGCCTCTTCTAGGGTGCGCACCCGGCGCAGGCAGGGCGGCGCCGAAATACCGACTCGGCTGGCCAGTTCGACATTGGTCATGCGGCCATCGGCTTGCAGCTCTGACAGGATCTTGCGATCGATCTCGTCAAGTTTATGGCCGGCCATGTCGAAATCTCCCGAAGAATTTTCCGTTACTTATCCTCAGCGACCCGAATGCGCAATATTATTTCGCATTGCGGTAATTTTTAGCTACACCCAATCTGGATGCGACCCAGCCCTTTCCCCGGCCCGCGTGGCTGATTATATGGCCCGGATACCGACACAAAGAGGGCGATCATGGGCGCGACGCGGCATACACGGGTTCTGATCATCGGCTCCGGCCCCGCAGGCTACACGGCGGCGGTTTACGCGGCGCGCGCCATGGTGAACCCGATCCTGGTGCAGGGCATCCAGCCCGGCGGCCAGCTGACCATCACCACTGATGTCGAAAACTGGCCCGGCGACAGCCATGTCATGGGGCCGGACCTGATGGTGCGGATGGAGGAGCATGCCAAGAAGATGGGGGCCGAGGTTATCTCCGATCACATCTCCGGGTTGGATCTGTCCAAACGCCCCTTCACCGCGACGTCTGACAGTGGCACAATCTATACTGCCGATGCGGTGATCCTCGCCACCGGCGCCCAAGCCAAATGGCTGGGCATCCCCTCTGAGGAAAAGTTCAAGGGCTTCGGCGTTTCCGCCTGTGCCACCTGCGACGGATTTTTCTATCGCGGCAAAGAGGTCGTGGTGATCGGCGGCGGCAACACCGCCGTGGAAGAGGCGCTGTTCCTGACCAATTTCGCCACCAAGGTGACGCTGATCCACCGCCGCGACAGCTTCCGGGCGGAAAAGATCCTGCAGGACCGCCTGTTCAAACATCCGAAGATCGCGGTCATGTGGAACCACGGCGTCACCGAAGTCCTTGGCGACACGACGCCACCGGGTGTCACCGGGGTGCGCGCCAGGCATGTGACAACCGGCGTCGAAACCATCGTGCCCTGCGCGGGTTTCTTCGTCGCCATCGGCCATGCCCCGGCCTCCGAACTGGTGAAAGATCAGCTTGAGCTGCACAACGGCGGCTATGTGAAGGTTGAGCCGGGAAACACCGCCACCTCGATCCCCGGCGTCTTCGCAGCAGGCGATCTGACCGATCACATCTACCGGCAGGCGGTCACCAGTGCGGGCATGGGCTGCATGGCCGCACTGGATGCCGAGGAATGGCTGGCCAAACAGGGGTGAATGCGCGCGACAGCGTGGCAACCGGGTGGAATCGTTCGGCCCGGACGTGGTTGTGCAAAAATCCGTTCCAATCCCCTTCCGCAGCGCAGCATTTTGGCCCTTTTACGCAGGAAAAGCCCTATCAGGCTTGAATTTCGCCCTCTTCGCGGTCTAGACCCCGCCGGTAAGCGGATTTTACCGCAGGTTTTCTTTCAGAGGCAGTCCGTCCATGGCACAGTCCAATCACGCTCCCATTCCGGAGCTTTATGTTTCCTACGACTCCGCCCAGAAGCTGAAGGCCGATGCTGGCACCCTGCCCTCCTGGGATCTCAGCCAGCGCCAGATCTGCGATCTGGAACTGCTGATGAACGGCGGTTTCTTCCCGCTCAAGGGCTTTCAGTCCGAGGCGGATTACAACGGCACCGTTGAAAACATGCGCACCGCCGACGGCACCCTTTGGCCCATGCCGATCACGCTGGATGTCACCGAAAAATTCGCCGAGGGCGTCGAGCCGGGTCAGGACATTGCCCTGCGCGATCATGAAGGCGTGATCCTTGCCATTCTGTCGGTCACCGACAAATGGCTGCCGAACAAGGCCCGCGAAGCGGAAATGGTCTACGGTGCCGATGATCTGGCCCACCCGGCGGTGAACTACCTGCACAATCAGGCGGGCAAGATCTATCTTGGCGGCCCGGTCACCGGCCTGCAGCCGCCGGTGCATTACGACTTCAAGGCCCGCCGCGACACACCCAATGAACTGCGCGCCTATTTCCGCAAGCTTGGCTGGACCAAGATCGTCGCCTTCCAGACCCGCAACCCCCTGCACCGCGCCCATCAGGAACTGACTTTCCGCGCCGCCCGCGAGGCCCAGGCCAACCTGCTGATCCACCCGGTCGTCGGCATGACCAAACCCGGCGACGTTGATCACTTCACCCGCGTGCGCTGCTACGAGGCGGTGATCGACAAATATCCGGCCGCGACCACCACCATGAGCCTTTTGAACCTTGCCATGCGCATGGCCGGCCCGCGCGAAGCGGTCTGGCACGGCCTGATCCGCAAGAACCACGGCGTCACCCACTTTATCGTCGGCCGGGACCATGCCGGACCGGGTAAAAACTCTGCCGGTCAGGATTTCTACGGCCCCTATGATGCGCAAGTGCTGTTCAAAGAGCATGAGGCCGAAATCGGCGTGACCATGGTCGATTTCAAGCACATGGTCTATGTGCAGGAAAAGGCCCAATATTACCCCGCCAACGAAGTGCCCGAAGGCACCACGGTTCTGGATATCTCCGGCACCGAACTGCGCCGCCGCCTGCGCGAAGGGCTGGATATCCCGGAATGGTTCTCCTTTCCGGAGGTTGTCACCCAACTGCGCAAAACCTCGCCTGCGCGCGACAAGCAAGGGTTTACCGTGTTCTTCACCGGCCTGTCCGGGTCGGGCAAATCCACCATCGCCAATGCGCTGATGGTCAAGCTGATGGAACAGGGTGGCCGCCCGGTGACGCTTCTGGACGGCGATGTGGTGCGCAAGCATCTGTCATCCGAGCTGGGGTTCTCAAAGGAACACCGCGACATCAACATCAAACGCATTGGCTATGTGGCAAGCGAGATCACCAAGAACGGCGGCATCGCCATCTGCGCGCCGATCGCCCCCTACACCGCCACCCGCCGCGCCGTGCGTGAAATGATCGAAGCCTACGGTGCCTTCATCGAGGTTCATGTGGCGACCAGCATCGAAGAATGTGAACGCCGCGACCGCAAGGGGCTTTACAAACTGGCCCGCGAAGGCAAGATCAAGGAATTCACCGGCATTTCCGACCCCTATGAGGCGCCGACCAAAGCGGAACTGGTGGTCGAGACGGAAAATGTCGATGTCGACAATTGCGCCCATCAGGTCATCCTGAAGCTGGAATCAATGGGGCTGGTCAAGGCCTGACAGCCAGATCACATCGCTGGAATCGCAAAAGCCGCAGGCCACCCTGCGGCTTTCTTTTTTGTGCGGTTTCCGCCGTTCTCAATGGGCGCTGACCGGGGCGAAGTGATTCTGGCGGGCCAGCACGAAGGCCAGATCGCGGTCATTGACCAAGGCCAGACGCGCGCCACCTGCATCGCAGACCGCATAAAGCCTGTCGATCCCCGGGGCCTTCAGGCGCAGATCCTCCGGCAGTTCCGACACCGCGATCTGCCGGACATAGGCGATGCGTTCACCCCCATCTGCCCGAAAATTATACTTGCTGTCCATGCCCGTATCTCCTTACTTCCGCCCGATACGGATGGTCTGCACCACGGTTTCCGGCACCGCCCGGTGCAGGTCGATATGCAAAAGCCCGTTTTCCGTCAAAGCCCCCGCCACCTCGACCCCATCCGCCAGCACGAATATCTTCTGGAACGCCCGCGCCGCAATGCCGCGGTGCAAGAACACCCGACCGGCGGTGTCCTCCCCCTGACGGCCACGGATCACCAGTTGCCGATCCTCAACCGTAATCGCCAGATCCGCCTCACAAAACCCCGCAACCGCCAGGGTAATGCGAAAGGCATTGTCACCGGATTGTTCGATATTAAAGGGCGGATAGCCGTCAGCACCGGTTTTCGCGGTGCGTTCCACCAGCCGTTCCAACTGGTCAAACCCCAACAGGAACGGGTGCGCGGCAAAGGTCAGTTTGGTCATGTCAAGCAAGTCCTTACGCCCAAGCGACATTGCGGTCCGGATCCCGTCATGGCAACCCGTCACAGGAATATGGGAAGCCCGCAGCCCAAGAGCAAGGGCATTGACGCCGCGCGATTCCCGCCAACAGAATCTTTCCGCAAACCGCCGAAATTGCTATAGTCCGGTCGCACCACCCGGCGACTCGCATCAGGAACCCCATGAACGCCCATTATGAGATGGACCTCGAAGACGTACAGCGCATCAAGCTCAGGGTGCTGAGCCGTGAGCATCGCGATCTGGACGAGGCGATCCATGTGATGGAAACCTCTGGCCGCGGCGATCAGTTGACGCTGAAGCGGCTGAAAAAGCAAAAGCTGCATCTCAAGGATCAGATCTCGCGGCTGGAAGATATTCTGACCCCCGACATCATCGCCTGACTGCCTGCGGCGCCCGATAGCAAACCGCCCTCTCAAACCGCCCGCCCCCGCATTGCGCTGACCGTGCCCATGGCTATAGTGCGCGCTCAATTTACCGGCGGCCAAAAGCTGCGGCAGGGGGGCGAAACATGGGTGTGAACGTCGGCATCATCATGGGGTCACAGTCTGACTGGCCGACAATGAAGCAGGCAGCCGCGATCCTCGACGAATTGGGCGTGGCCTATGAGACGAAGATCGTGTCCGCCCACCGCACCCCCGACCGGCTATGGGCTTACGGCAAGGCGGCGGCCGATCGCGGCCTGCAGGTGATCATCGCCGGCGCCGGCGGGGCGGCGCATTTGCCCGGCATGATGGCCTCAAAAACCCGGATTCCGGTGATTGGTGTGCCGGTGCAGACCAAAGCGCTGTCCGGCGTCGACAGTCTGTATTCCATCGTGCAAATGCCCAGGGGCTATCCGGTGGCGACCATGGCCATCGGGGCTGCCGGTGCCGCCAATGCGGGGCTTCTTGCCGCTGGCATCCTGGCCCTGCACGACACGGATCTGGCCCAGCGCCTTGATGCGTGGCGCGACGCCCTTTCCGCCTCGATCCCCGATGAGCCTGCCGATGACTAAGATGCTGCCGCAGGGCGCCGTGATCGGCATATTGGGCGGCGGCCAGCTTGGCCGCATGCTGTCGGTTGCCGCCGCCCGCTTGGGCTACCGCACCCATATCTATGAGCCGGGCGCCAACCCGCCCGCTGCCGACGTGGCCCATAAGACCACCACCGCCAGCTATGACGATCTTGCCGCCCTGATCGCCTTTGCCGACGCGGTCGACATCATCACCTATGAGTTCGAAAACGTCCCGACCGCCGCCCTTGATCTCTTGGAAGCCCGCCGCCCGATCCGCCCGAACCGCCGCGCCCTTGCCATCAGTCAGGACCGCATCGCTGAAAAAGACTTCCTCACCGGGCTGGGGCTGACCACCGCCGCCTATCACGCTGTCCAGACCGCCACCGACCTTGACACAGGCCTTGCCCGCATCGGCACCCCGGCAATCTTGAAGACCACGCGACTGGGCTATGACGGCAAAGGTCAGGCCCGGATCCTGACCGCCACGGATGCAGGCCCCGCCCTTGCCGCGATGCAAGGCGCCCCCGCGGTTCTCGAAGGCTTCATCACGTTCACCCATGAAGTCTCGGTCATCGCCGCACGCGGGCTTTCCGGCGACGTCGCCGCCTATGATCCGGGTGAAAATGTCCACAGATCCGGCATCTTGCACAGCACCACCGTCCCGGCCCGGCTGACAGCGCCGCAGCGCACCGACGCCGTGATCCTCGCCGCCCGTATCCTCAACGCGCTGGACTATGTCGGTGTCCTTGGGGTCGAGCTGTTCGTCACCCCCGCAGGCTTTGTGGTCAACGAAATCGCCCCGCGCGTCCATAACTCCGGCCATTGGACCCAGAATGGCTGCGCGGTGGATCAGTTCGAACAGCATATCCGCGCCGTGGCGGGCTGGCCGCTTGGCGATGGCTCCCGCCACGCCGATATCGAAATGCTGAACCTGATCGGCGATGATGTAAGCCGCCTGCCCGATATCGCCTGCCAGAAAGACACCGCCCTGCACCTTTATGGCAAGGCCGAAGCCCGCCCCGGTCGCAAAATGGGTCATCTGAACCGCATCCTGCCGCGCAAGTAGCCGCCCTCCCCCGTCAGGGCAAAAGCCGCAGCACCGCCTGCGCATAACTCATGTCGTGGTCGAAGCGGCCATGGGCCAGGAATTCTTGCACCTGCGCGATCACCAGGGGGTTGTTCATCATAAACGTGTGGGTGACGGGCAGCACGATATGATCGTCCATGCCGCGCAGCTTCGTCGCCTCGACACTGACTTTGCCATCATCCGACCCGGTGATAACCCCCGAAAATATCGGATTGAGCGAGCGGTTTCCCGCAATGATCCCCAAATCAAACCGGGCCACGCCCAAGCTGTTGGGCACACTTTGCGGGCCGGTGCCAAGCTCAAGCCCCGCAGGTCCGTTCAGCCATTGATAGCTTTCAAGGTCCCCGAAAGTATCGACGATTTCGCTGCCCTTGTTGGGCGGCGCCAGCATCACAACCCGCCCCATCTGGTCCGGCCGATGGTCTTGCAGCCAGACGCGTAATAAAATCCCCCCCATGGAATGGGTGACAAAGCTGACCCTGACCTTGCCACAACCGGCAACCGCGGGGCCGACATAGTCGCGCGCCAGATCCCGAACCGCTGCCTTGGTCGAGGGATAGTCCGAATTGATCACCCGGTGACCCAACCGCTCCAGCGCCGTTTGCATCACCAACAGCGACGCCTCACTGCGCGCCAGCCCATGCAGCAAGACGACACAGTCCGCAGCGCCGGCAGATGGCACCATCAAAGCAAGGCACAGGGCAAGAGACTTGAACATTTCTGGCAAGATAGGGGGTGATCCGGGCTTTCGCCAGACCGCCTTGCCCTTCTGTGCGGCATTCGGCACTCTGAGCCTTATGAAAACCCGTTCCCCCCGCCTGGCCGTCCGCGCGATTTTGGTGCAAGACGGTCGCCTGCTGTTGGTCAACGCCTACCCGGGCGGCAGGTCCGATCTGTGGTGCGCCCCCGGCGGCGGTGTGAACCCCGGCACCTCCCTGCCCGAAAACCTGATCCGCGAGGTGTCCGAAGAAACCGGGCTTAGCATCGCCGTCGGCCCCCTGGCACTGGTCAACGAATTTCACGACCCGAAAACCGGTTTCCATCAGGTCGATCTGTTTTTCCGCTGCACCCTGATCGGCGGCCGTCTTGACCCTGTACACCGCGACCCCGGCCGGGTGGTGACCACGCGGCGATTCTTTGCGCCCGCCGACCTCGGCGCGATCCGCCTGAAACCCGACAGCCTGCCGCGCATCGCCTTCGGCCCCCCGGCTCAGGCCTTCTACGACCCGCTTGAGGTGATCGTGCTATGAGCCGCGCCTTCGTCAAGGAAGACGGGCCCGATACCCAACCGCTGCCCGACCTGCCGATCAGCCCGCATCCGAACTATGTGACTCCGCGCGGGCTGGCGGCGCTGCGCCGCCGCCTTTCGGACGCGCATCACCGGCTTGCAACCCTGAAAACCCGCGCCGACCGCCTTGACCGCCTACCCGAACGCGCCACGGAACGCGACATCCGCTACCTTGAGGCGCGCCTGCAGAGCGCCATCCTGGTCCCGCCCGTGCCGCCCTCCCCCCTTGAGGTCGCCTTTGGCACCCGCGTCACCGTGACCGATGATCAGGGCCGCGAAACCACCTATGAAATCGTCGGCGAAGATGAAGCCGACGCCCGGCTGGGGCGCATCGCCCCGCATGCCCCGCTGGCGCGTGCCCTGTTGGGCACGCGGATCGGCGATGTCGCCGACTGGCAGCGCCCCAAGGGCCGCGTCCTGTTGCACATAACCGCGCTTCACCCCATCGCCGACCCGGCATGACACCGGTGATCCGCAGGCTCGACCCGGATCACGACCGCGCCGCGGTCGCGCAATTTTTCGACGCCGCCGCCGATTACATCTGGTTGGAACGCGGCACGGCACCGGGCCCCGAGGTCACTGAGGCGTTTTTCACCGACACCCCGCCGGGCTGCGATCCCGCCGCCTCGCACCGGCTCGGCCTTGCCGCCACAGCGGATGGCCCCCTGCTCGGCCTCGCCGATCTGGCCTTCGGCTACCCCGACGCCACCGCCGCCTTTCTTGGCCTGATGCTGCTGCGCCCCGAGGCCCGCGGGCGGGGGTTGGGCCGGCGCTTCCTGCAGCACCTCGAAGCCACCGCCCGTGACAGCGGGGCGAACACCCTGTTTCTGGCCGTTCTCGATGAAAACCCGCGGGCCATGGCCTTTTGGCACCGCGAAGGCTTCACCGTCCGCTTGACCGGCCGCCCGGTCCGGCTTGGGGCAAAGTCCCACACCGCCAGCCGACTGGCAAAACCGCTTTAGTGCCTGTCCGACACTGACAGAAGCGTCGGACAGGCACGAACCTTTTGATTTTGCGCGTGTCTGTCGACAAAACCGGTAGCCACTCTTGTCTGACACGCTTTAGCGCGGCGCGGCACCGGGTCGCAAAGGCCATCGCAGCGTCGCCACCGCGACGCCGCCCATCACCAGCAGGACCGCGCCCAAAAGCCGCAAACTCGGCGCCTCCGCCAAAACCGCCATGCCGCCCAACAGCGCGATGACCGGTACCGACAGTTGCGCCACGGCGGCGCGTGTCGCCCCCAGTTTCGGCAAAATTGCATACCACAAGGCGTAGCCAAAGCCCGAGGTGATCCCCCCCGAAACCACCGCCAGGACCACGCCGCGCGGCGTGATCTCGCTCGCCGCCGCGCCCATCCGAACCGCCAAAGCCACCAGCACCGCCACCGGGGCCGCCAAAACGAAATTGGCGGCGGTTGTGGCCAAAGCATCGCCGCTCTCCCGCCCCAAAAGCGAATAGATCCCCCATCCCACTGCGGCCAGTGCCATCGACAGCAGTGGCCAGGGATTGGCGCCAAAATCCCCGCCCGCCGCTGGCCACAAAAGCCAGCCGAGTCCGACACAGGCCAAAGCCGCCCCCAGCCACCGCCGCAGCGGCACCCGTTCCCCGCCCCAAACTGCGCCTGCAAACATCGTGATCTGAACCCCGCCGAACAAGATCAGCGCCCCGGTTCCCGCGTCGAGCGCCAGATAGGCAGATGAAAATCCAACCATATAGGTCAAAAGCATGGCCGCCCCGGCAAGGTGCGCGCCGCCGCGAAACACCAGCCTGTGACGCAACAGCAGCGACACCCCCACCAGCACCACCGCCCCCGCCACCAGCCGGATTGCCGCAAAATCCAGCGCGCCAATCGCCTGCCCCTTCAAAGCCAGACGGTTCAGCACCGAATTGCCTGCAAAAGCCGCCATCGCCAGCATCGTCACCAAAAAAACCCGCATCCCCCGCCTCACGTCAACCCCGGCCCCAGACTTCACCAGCTTTCACTTTGGCTCAAATATCCCCGCCGGAGGCCGCCCGCGCCGCAAGGCGCGCCCAGACCAAGACCTGGTCCGCGCAGCGGACCGCCGTTGGAGTATCCGCACCCAGGGCAAGATCCGGCCCGCCGCCCCGATGATCCGCCAACCTTCGCCACGGGCCGCGGCATCCGTCAAATGAAAAAAGGCCCCGTCACCGGGGCCTTTTTCCTCAAACCCCTTCGCCGGGTTGATTACATCATGCCGTCCATGCCGCCCATGCCGCCCATGCCGCCGCCGCCAGCCCCGGCCGACTCCTTCGGCTTCTCGGCGATCATGGCTTCGGTGGTGATCAGCAGACCGGCGATCGAGGCCGCATCTTCCAACGCCGTGCGCACGACTTTCGTCGGGTCGATGACGCCGAACTTGAACATGTCGCCATATTCTTCGGTCTGCGCGTTGAAGCCAAAGGTCGGGTCATTCGACTCGCGGACTTTGCCCGCCACGACCGAGCCATCAACTCCGGCGTTCTGGGCGATCTGGCGCAACGGCGCTTCCAAAGCCTTGCGGATGATGGCAATCCCGGCGTTCTGGTCAGAGTTTGCACCCTTCAGCCCTTCCAGGACCTTCGACGCCTGGATCAGGGCCACACCGCCACCAACCACAACGCCTTCCTGAACCGCCGCACGGGTGGCGTTCAGCGCGTCATCAACGCGGTCTTTGCGTTCCTTGACTTCGATCTCGGTCATGCCGCCAACGCGGATAACCGCGACGCCGCCCGCCAGTTTCGCCACACGCTCTTGCAGCTTTTCCTTGTCGTAGTCCGAGGTGGTGTCCTCGATCTGCTGACGGATCTGTGCGACGCGGGCTTCGATCTCGGCCTTGACGCCTGCGCCATCAATGATGGTGGTGGTGTCTTTGGTGATCGAGATTTTCTTGGCGCGGCCCAACATGTCCATGCCGACATTTTCCAGCTTCATCCCCAGATCTTCCGAGATGACCTGACCGCCGGTCAGAATGGCGATGTCTTGCAGCATCGCCTTGCGACGATCGCCAAAGCCCGGTGCCTTGACCGCAGCGATTTTAAGACCGCCACGCAGCTTGTTGACCACCAGCGTCGCCAAAGCTTCGCCGTCAACGTCTTCCGAAATGATCAGCAGCGGGTTTGGCGAGTGGTTGACAGCTTCCAGAAGCGGCACCATCGGCTGCAGGGAGGACAGTTTCTTCTCGTGCAGCAAGACCAGGCAGTCTTCCAGATCGACGATCATCTTGTCGGCATTGGTGACGAAGTAGGGCGACAGGTAGCCCCGGTCGAACTGCATGCCTTCAACAACTTCGGTCTCGGTCTCAAGACCTTTGTTTTCTTCGACGGTGATCACACCCTCATTGCCGACTTTTTGCATGGCGTCGGCAATCTGGCGGCCGATTTCAGCCTCGCCATTGGCCGAAATGGTGCCCACTTGCGCGACTTCGGCGCTGTCGGCGACTTTGCGCGATGCAGCCTTGATCGCCTCAACGACCTTGGCCGTCGCCAGATCGATGCCGCGCTTCAGGTCCATCGGGTTCATGCCCGCCGCAACCGACTTCAGGCCCTCTTTGACGATGGCCTGAGCCAGAACCGTGGCGGTGGTGGTGCCGTCGCCGGCCTCATCATTGGTGCGGGAAGCGACTTCCTTCACCATCTGCGCGCCCATGTTCTCGAAGCGGTCCGAGAGTTCGATTTCCTTGGCAACCGTCACACCGTCTTTGGTGATGCGCGGCGCGCCGAAGGATTTTTCGAGGATGACGTTGCGGCCTTTGGGCCCCAGGGTAACCTTCACGGCATCGGCGAGGATGTTGACGCCGCGCAACATGCGGTCGCGGGCATCGGAATCGAATTTGACGTCCTTAGCAGCCATTTTGCTTGCTCCTTGGATTTCTATATGTGCTCAGAAGACGACGGATCAGGAAATAATCCCGAGAATGTCGCTTTCTTTCATGATCAGCAGCTCTTTGCTGTCGAGCGTGACTTCGGTGCCCGACCATTTGCCAAAGAGAATACGGTCGCCGGCCTTTACCGACGGAGCGATCAACTCGCCCGAGTCCTTGCGCGCGCCTTCGCCCACAGAAATGATCTCGCCTTCGGCGGGTTTTTCTTTGGCGCTGTCGGGGATGATAAGCCCGCCCTTGGTCTTGTCTTCGCCTTCGATGCGGCGGACCAATACGCGATCATGCAGCGGTTTGAATGCCATCTGGTAACACTCCTTACGGTTCCAGGTTTGAAAAAGATTAGCACTCACCCAAGGCGAGTGCTAACGAAGGTGTAATTAGGCGCCCGTCAGCCCGGTGTCAACGGCTACGTCACGAAGTTTTCCTGTCAGGCCATGGAAAACCCCGGGCCCCCGTGCCACTGTCGGTCAACCGCAGGAAAGCAGGCCCGATGATCAGATACGCAGGCGTTATTCTTGGGCTGGCCTTCGGCCTGTGCTGCCCCGCCCCGGTCGCCGCGCAAACAACCTGCGCGGGCCGGGACCTGATCGCTGCCATGGCCCCGGCTGACCGCGCCAGCCTTGATGCAATCGTCGCCGCAGCCCCCTTCCCGGCTGGCAACCATTGGCGGGCGACCAAGGCCCGCAGCACCATCGACATCATCGGCACCTTCCATTTGTTCGATCCGCGCATGCCCGGCCATCTGGCCAAACTCGCCCCGGTCCTGAACGCCGCCGACCTGATCCTTGTCGAGGCAACCGATACCGAAATCGCCGAACTGCAAGCCGCAATCAGCACCCACCCCGAGCTGATGGTCACCCAAGGCGCCACTTTGCCGGAACGTCTGACCAAGGCGGAATGGGCGCAGGTTTCGACTGAAATGACCGCCCGCGGCATTCCGGCGTTTCTGGCCTCAAAGTTTCAGCCCTGGTATGTGTCGGTGATCCTGTCGATGCCGCCTTGCGCCATGGCGGCGATGGCGGGCGGGTCCACCGGGCTGGACCGTCTGATCCTGGATGCCGCCAAGGCACAGGGCATACCGACCCGGCCGCTGGAACCCTTCGATACGATCTTTCGCATCTTTGCAGGCATTGCCCCCGAAGATCAGATCGACATGATCCGCGCCGCCCTGCCGCTGACCCAAAACGCCGAAGACATGCTCGCCACCATGACCGAAAGCTACTTTCGCGGCGATCACCGGCAGATCTGGGAATATTCGCGCCTGACGGGTATCAAGGCCGCTGGTGACGGCCGCAAAAAGGCCGAGGCAGATTTCGCCCTGATGGAAAAGCTGCTGATCAACAGCCGAAACAGCGCCTGGACCCAGATAATCCTCGACGCCGCCGCCGACAAGACGCTGGTCGTCGCCGTCGGTGCGGGGCATCTGGGCGGTGAAAACGGCCTGCTGCGGCTGTTGGAGCAAGCCGGATATGCGCTTGCGCCGGGTGATTTCTGATGGGCACCGCAACCGCGCTGCTTGAACGCTTGGCCGCCCACCAGCTGGCGCGGCTCTATATCCTTGACTTCGGCCTGTTTCAGGTTGGGGCGAACGACCGTATCATCGGTATTCCCGGCTATCTTCTGGAAACCACCGAAGGCGCGCGCATCCTGATCGATACCGGCTTTCCGGCGGAATATGCCGCAGCCCCCGCCGACACCGCTAAGCGCGACGGGTTGGAACGCTTCGGCCATATCCTGCGCCTTACCGCTGAAAACCTGCCCGCCGGGCAGCTGGCGCGGATCGGCCTGAGCGCCGCCGACATTGATCTGGCGATCCTTACCCACGGCCATATCGACCATGTCGGCTGTCTGGACCAGTTCACCCATTGCCCAATCCTCGTCTCAAAGGCCGAGCGTGCCTTTGACCGGCCGATTTACTTCGAAGACAGGCGCCCGCTGGACTGGCCAAGGGCCGATTATCATCTGATCGATGCCGACACGGATATCTGCGCGGGCTTGCGGCTGCTGCTGACGCCCGGCCATTCGCCGGGGCATATCGCGGCGATGCTGACCCTGCCCGCCACCGGCGCCGTGCTGCTGACCGCCGATGCCATAGCGCGCCCCGAAGAAGTCAGCGAAGGCTTCGACGGCGCGTGGAACCCGCCGATGGCGCAGGCCAGTGCCGCCCGCATTCTGGCGATGGCCGAACCTGCGGGCGCCTTCATCATCTATGGCCACGGCCCCGAACAATGGCCGCTCTTGCGCAAAATCCCTGAATTTTATGGCTGATTGCGCCGTCGGATACGGGTGACATTCCATTTTTCACCGCATATAAGGCCCGCAAATTCCCCCTTTGAACGGACCCATCCCATGATCAAGGTTTTCGGCCACAAATCCCCCGACACAGATTCCACCGGTTCGCCCATTATCTGGGCCTGGTATCTTTCCAAAGTGAAAGGCACCCCCGCCAAGCCGGTGCTTCTGG
Organism: Pseudomonadota bacterium; assembly: GCA_031376305.1. GTDB lineage: Bacteria > Pseudomonadota > Alphaproteobacteria > Rhodobacterales > Rhodobacteraceae > TMP-24. The sequence continues at coordinate 16,039 of JANMDM010000157.1, forward strand.
GCGAACCCAATACCGAAGCTGCCTTCGTGGTGAAGCACTGGGGCTTGGAAAAGCCCGAGATTATCGCCGACGTGGCCGCAACTGACACCTGCGTTGTTGTTGACACCAACAACCCCGCCGAACTTCCCGCCTCGATCAATGACGCCAATCTGGTGCAGATCATCGACCACCACATGCTGGTCGGCGGCCTGAAAACCAAGAGCCCGATCGACATCACCATCCGCCCCTTGGCCTGCACCGCGACGATCATGCATGACCTCATGGGCGACCATGCTGCCAAAATGCCGCGCGGCATCAAAGGCGCGATGTTGTCATGCATCCTGTCGGACACGCTGGAATTCCGCTCGCCCACCACCACCGACCATGACCGCGCCTTGGCCGAAAAACTGGCGGGAGAGTTGGGCGTCTCGATCCCCGATCTGGCGGCGGCGATGTTCGCGGCCAAATCCGATGTTTCGGCCTTCTCAGACGCCGAACTGCTGCGCATGGACAGCAAGGAATATAATGTTGCGGGCAAAGAGCTGCGGGTTTCGGTGTTGGAAACCACATCGCCGAAAATGGTGCTGGACCGCAAGGCCAGCCTGATGGCGGCGATGGACGCCGTGGCGAAAGCGGACGGCGCCGATCAGGTGCTGCTGTTCGTGATCGACATCCTGAACGAAGAAGCGACACTTCTGGTGCCGAACGATCTGGTCAAGCGCATGGCCGAAGCCAGCTTTGGGGCCACCGTCACCGGCGACACCGTGGTCCTGCCCGGCATCTTGAGCCGGAAGAAGCAGATCATCCCGGCGCTGAAGCTCTGATCACCCGGAGCATGATGCGGAAAAGTGGTCACCGGTTTTGCGCGCCAATCCTGCGCCAACTCAACCCCTGGAGCAGGATGGCGTTTCTATCAAACGTCATCCTGCTCTAGGCCGGGGCGCCCCTGCACCCCGGCCGCCAGATGCTTTCAACGTATGCACGCGATATGCACTCCATATGCACCCGCCATTTCCCGCGAAAGGCCTGCCCATGACGCAAATCATCGCCGCCCTGTCCGACATCGCCTCCGGCTACGACGTGCTGTTTTGCGATCTCTGGGGATGCCTGCACAATGGCCGCGCGCCCTACCCCGATGCGGTTGCTGCATTGCAGCAATATCGCCGGAACGGCGGGCGCGTTGTGCTTTTGACCAATGCCCCCAGACCCAGCCAATTCGTCATCGCCCAGCTTGACCGGATGGGTGTGCCGCGTGACACCTGGGATCTGGTGGTCTCCTCCGGCGACGCCGCACAATATGCGATGCTCATGGGGGCAGTGGGCCGCAAGGTATGGCATCTGGGGCC
>JANMDM010000194.1:0-1815 GCA_031376305.1 Pseudomonadota bacterium
ATGGAATGCTGAACGATCAGGACCGGATTTTCACCAACCTTTAAGGGATGCATGACCGTTCGCTGCAGGGGGCGATGCAGCGCGGCCAGTGGGATGGCACGGCGGGATTTCTGGCGCAGGGCCGCGACTGGATCGTCGAACAGATCAAGTCCAGCGGGCTTCGGGGGCGCGGCGGGGCGGGATTTCCGACGGGGCTGAAGTGGAGCTTCATGCCGAAGCAATCGGATGGGCGGCCCAGCTATCTGGTGGTCAACGCCGACGAGTCGGAGCCCGGCACCTGCAAAGACCGCGAGATCATGCGCCATGATCCGCACACGCTGGTCGAGGGTTGCCTGATTGCCAGCTTCGCCATGGGGGCCAACGCCTGCTACATCTACATCCGCGGCGAATATATCCGCGAGCGCGAGGCTTTGCAGGCGGCGATTGACGAAGCCTATGACGCGGGGCTGATTGGCAAGAATGCCTGCAAATCGGGCTATGACTGCGACATCTATCTGGCCCACGGCGCCGGGGCCTATATCTGCGGCGAGGAAACCGCGCTGCTGGAAAGCCTTGAGGGCAAGAAGGGCATGCCGCGGATGAAGCCGCCGTTCCCGGCGGGCTCCGGCCTTTACGGCTGCCCGACGACGGTGAACAACGTCGAATCCATCGCCGTGGTGCCGACCATCCTGCGGCGGGGTGCCTCGTGGTTCGCGGGCTTCGGGCGGCCGAACAACACCGGGACCAAGCTCTTTGGGATTTCGGGGCATGTGAACAATCCTTGCGTGGTTGAGGAATCCATGTCGATCACGCTGAAGGAATTGTTGGACACCCACTGCGGCGGGGTGCGCGGCGGCTGGAAGAATATCAAGGCGGTGATCCCCGGCGGCTCGTCGGTGCCGATGCTGAACGCGGCACAATGCGACGAGGCGATCATGGATTTCGACTGGCTGCGCGAGCAGCGGTCGGGCCTTGGGACGGCGGCGGTGATCGTGATGGATCAGTCGACCGACGTGATCAAGGCGATCTGGCGGCTGTCGAAATTCTACAAGCACGAATCCTGCGGCCAGTGCACGCCCTGCCGCGAAGGCACCGGCTGGATGATGCGGGTCATGGACCGGCTGGTGCGGGGTGAGGCCGAGGTCGAGGAGATCGACATGTTGCTGAGCGTGACCAAGCAGGTTGAGGGCCACACGATCTGCGCCCTTGGCGATGCCGCCGCCTGGCCGATCCAGGGGCTGGTCCGGCATTTCCGCGAGGAGATCGAGGACCGGATCAAGGCGAAGAAGACCGGGCGCATGGGCGCGATGGCGGCGGAGTGATGCAAGTGTCTACGGCTCGTTGCGGTGATTGCCTTTTCTGGTTCGAATCCAAGAGGGAGGAAGCTTTCAGTGGATCTGGGCAATGTCGCAGGAACGCTCCGTATCCTTTTGTGAAGCAATACCTCGGTGACGAGACACCGTTCCAGTTTATAGACAATGAGGGTTCGAAGTATTACGCGGCCGTGCTTTGGCCTATCACGGACATTGTCGACTGGTGCGGTGAATTCTTGAAGAACGATAACAAAGGGAAGGCAGGGTGATCATGCCCCCACCCACCCACCACCTCTCCGAACTGAACATCGGGCGCCTTCTCGCCCCGACCGATGATCCGCGCGTGGCGGAGTTCATGTGGGCGCTGGACCGCATCAACGGCCTTGGCAAGCGGATGCCGGGGTTTGTGTGGATGATGGAAGGCTCGGGCGCGCCGGGGACCGGCAATACCGAAGCCAAGATCGGCGGCGATCCGCAGTTTGTCTCGAACCTGACGGTCTGGGAATCGGTCGAGACATTGGAA